>JABDBM010000064.1:0-24818 GCA_013288685.1 Bacteroidota bacterium
ACCCCGGCGGCGAAATTCGCACCCTTATTATGCAAAACGCCCGCCCCGAAATTGGACAAATGAGCACGCAACCCACTTATATCCGGGGTTCGCAGCTGGTGTTTAGCGATGTTACCCTGAATGATTTCCCCGGCGGGGATGAATTCCGGCATTTTGATACCCGGAGCCTCAAATTAAATTCAGAACGGGTGATGCGCATTGTACGCGATACTGCTTACACGGTGTTGCTATTACCGGATCCCGAAAGGAACAACCCCAACTACACTTTTCAATACGATTTAAACGGCAGCTTTTACCCCTTGAACCAGGATGGCACCGACCCGCGCACAGATGCCGAGTATGTCCACTTGATATTTAGCCTGGTCACCAAAAAATCGCCGGCAGATGGTGCACCTTACATAGTTGGCCGCTTTAATGATTTTAAAACCGATGCGCACAGCAAACTGCAATACGATGCCAACAACAGCCGGTATTTAACCAGCCTGTACCTAAAACAAGGCGTGTACGATTACGAATATGTTTGGGTGGATAAGGCAGGCAACACTGATTACACTGCTTTTGAGGGCAACCATTTTGAGACGGAGAATGATTACCAGTTGCTGGTTTACTACAAGCCGGCCGGAGCCAGGTGGGAAGAATTGGCGGGGTACCAGGTTTTGAGTACGGTGAAGAAATAGGGATTTTATGCAATTAACAATTTAGCCGGTTATTGTTGAAATATGAAAAATATCAAATTGACACTTCTATTTTCTTGCTTTTTAACCTTGGCTTTTGCGCAAAAATTGAAACTCAGAAGAATATATAAAGTCCAAGAAAAAGCCGCTGTTGACTCGATGATTAACGAATTCAAAAGAGATAATTATCGCTCTGAATATAAGAATGATTCATGTTTTTCCTTGAATATAGTGCGGCAGCTTAGCAATAATTTTTATTTCGATTTATCATATTTAAGAAGGAACAAGTCGATCATAACTATTGGAGAAAATGATATTTTCAAGAAAAATAATTTGAGGTTCTTTACTTACAAAAACAACTTGATTTTTTTGACCGGAGAAGGCGACCCATTCAATTTATTTTCGGGTACTCATTTAAAAAAAACGTTCAAATTTAAACATACAAAAACAGACACGAATGCCCTTCCCGATATTATCGAGCTTTTTGGAAAAACCTATAATTATGAAGACGGTAAATTTATATGGCACGGTGCTGATGGTCATAAAGAATAATTGAAGGAAAATTGACAGAGGCCCCCACTAGAATTTAGCGCAAAGGCCAAGAGCAACGGGGTTCTCATGCCCAGGGTAGCGAGAGTAACTTTAACTAAAAGGTTAATAACAACTAATAAACTTATAAAGTCCATTCAAGATGGAAGTCGCAACAATCATTACGTCTTCAAAAGACACTATTTCATTATTTGATAGGTTTATTTATTCTTATCCGAGACTGAATTTATATGCCAAGGATTACGACACTGCCCTCTTTAGAAACGTTCTGAATGATAGGGACAAAATATGGTATCATTATGTCCTTAACGATGTGGAAGATGAATTTAGCTACAATTATCCCGAAGAAGAAATTGAGATAATCAAGAAACATTTTGGGCAGCGCGACATTTTAATGTTTGATTTATCATATACAACTGAGAATTTATTGTTACATGTGCTTAACGCATTTAGAACATATATCAGTGAGCGAAATGAAGATTTATTGCCGGATATATTAATCAGTCATCCATTCGATGGGATTAAAAAACTTTGGGTAGCGCACTCCCTTTAGCGAGGGTTAACCATAACTATTATTACCCCAGCCCAAGTCACGAGCACTCAGTTGCCCTTGGCATTTGCACCTGGAAAATGAAGTAACTGCAACCATGCCAGCCCTGAAAGGGCGAAATCTATTAGCGATGGGCGACGCCCCTCGTATGAAAGCGACAGGTAACATCCATCGTACTGATGCGGCAAGACGGGTTGGTTAAAAAATTAACCCAACGCAGTAACATCGGCTGGAATATTCGCACGAGGGGCGTAACCCCTCGCCTACGGATTTCGCCCCTTCAGGGCTTCTTTTCGCAACGTTGAACTTACTCCACCGGCAACTCCACATAAAACGTAGTTCCCTTCCCCTCCTCACTTTCCAGCCATATCCTCCCGTTATGGGCATCCACAATTTGCTTGCAAATGTATAAACCCAAGCCAAATGGCTGTTCGCCGTCGGTGCCCATTCTGCGGGATGTTGTAAACGGGTCAAATATTTTATTTTGAATATCAGCCGGTATGCCAATGCCGCTATCCTTTATGCTAATCAGCATTCCGCCTGCCGCTTCTTTAGCTTCAACTACTATTTCGCTGCCTGCGGGGCTAAATTTTATGGCGTTTACCACCAGGTTATTCATCATCCGCCAAAGTTTTTCATAATCGCCGGGTATGGTGCCATGTATACGGCTGTTCAATACAATATGCTGTTGCTTACTTTCGGCTTTCAAATTCAGCAGGCGTACACATTGCCCCAGTAACTCATTAATGTTTACGGCTTCTTTATTAAAATTTTGTTGTTGGTCAAAATCAGCTTCCAACAGTTCGCTTATTAGTTCGAGGCAGCTTTTGCTCGAAGTACGCACAAGGCTTATCAATTCTTTGGTTTCATCGTCTAACGTTTCGGGTGTAACGATCTCTGTTATGGAATGGATGGCACTTATGGGGTTACGTAAATCATGCGCTATAACCTTAATTAGCCGCGCATAGTTTTTATTCATCAAATCCAAAGCCTCCATTGTTGTTTCCGACTCCTCAAATTGCAGTTGGAGTGTTGCGTTAGTTTTTCGCGATTGCTTCCAGACGTGCCATAATAGAATAATTATGAATATGGTCAAGGTGCATACCAATACTGCAAAAAACAAAAATAGGAGCTGGTATCCTGATTGTGTTTGCGCCGATTTCAGTTGCTGGTCTTTCAGTGCGTATTCTATATAATCGATTCCCGAGTTATTGTCAACTTCTTTCTGCTCGCTATACAGGCTAAGCAATTTTTGACTGTACTTAAAGGCCTCATTATTGTCTTTTTTCGCTAAATAAAAATCGTATAGTTTTTTTGTGAAAAGCTCGGTATAAACTTTATATCCCTTCTGCACAGTTATTTGAAGCCCTTGTTGGTAGTAACCTACCGCTTTAGCCGAATCCGTTTTGGCCAACACATCGCCCAAATCAGTCAGCATGTCCATACTAATATAATTAAGGTCACTTTGTATGGCTTTTGCTATCGTACGCTGCAACAACGCCACTCCTCTCTCGCGCTCGCCAGTCCTGATCAGGTTATCGGCAATCAATTGCTGTATAGCTAATAAGGTGCGATCGTCGTGGTACCTTAACGCTATTTTGCCGGCCCTGCGAATATAAACGGGGAGAGAATCCTTATTGATAGAATCCGGATATGCCAGTGCATAATTGTAGCAAACCAACGCCATGATTGAATCGCGGCTTAATTTTTGACCAATATTAAGCGCCTTTTTAAACTCCCGCACCGCTTTTTCATTTTTACCGCTTTCCTGATAAACCGTCGCAATGTTCATGATAGCTTGCACTATGTTGGATGAATCGTGAATTGTTTTATAAAGATTGTAAGCATCATTATAATAGCGGAGGGCCAATTGCAGGTTACTTTTTACATCAAATACAATCCCTATATTATTTTCGGCATCGGCCCGCCCTTTTTGGTATTGTAACCTATCGGCAATAGCGCGTGCGCGTGCAGTATAGTAAAATGTGGTATCAATGTTTTTTTCGTAGCTAAGCATAGCAATGCGGTTCAGCGCATCCACATATCTTAAACTATCTTTTATGAAGGGTAACTGTTGCTGTAATTTGCTGATATTGGAAGATTGTGCATAGCAAACATGGGATAACAATATGAATGTGATAAGGAGGACCGGCTTCTTTTTCATAAGTAAATAGCATTAAACGGTTAACCGTAAATAGTGCTTTTTAAATCAACAACGGGCAAAAACGATGATAAGGCACTTTATCAATAAAATGCATATTAGCTGGCTTAATATTAATACTTTTAATACGAAATGCGGCAGTTATGGTTGCATTTATTTTATGGTTTGTAGTAGCCGAAAATTGCAATTTTCATAAAAATGTGCTTTTTACCTAAAATATATACAAGCCGCAAAACTTTTTACCCGCCCATTTGATTTATATATAATTTTATAGAGAAAACTATCTCAACCTTTGAAAAAAATATACCATTGGAACGATTCGGCCGCATAGCACTAAAAACCATACTATGGATAATTGCAAGTATTATTTTCCTTATACTGCTCATCGTTATCCTGATACAGGTGCCTGCCGTCCAAAATTTTGCAAAGAATAAGGCGGTTACTTTTTTACAAGGGAAAATTCATACCAAAGTTAAAATAGGCCATATCAGTCTCGGGCTGCCAAAGCTCATTGTACTGGAAGATGTTTATTTTGAAGATCAAAAAAAAGACACCCTGATAGCCGGTGAAAAACTAAAAGTGGATATCAGTTTGCTGAAACTGTTAAACCATAAGGTTGAGGTAAACGAAATTGACCTGCAGGGCATCACCGCTAACATACACCGCGGTACAGACAGTGTTTTTAATTTCGATTACATCGTCAAAGCCTTTGCCAGCGAACAAAAAAAGCCGGTAAAGCCCACCGATACTTCATCGGCCATGAAATTCACCATGGATAAAATTATCCTGGATAATATCCATGTGGGTTATAAGGATGCCATCACTGGTAACGATATTAAATTCCTGCTGGGTCATTTTGATACCAGGATTAAGGATTTTGATATGGATAAAATGAAATTTACCATCCCCAAAATTACCTTATCGGGATTAGACGCGCGAATTATCCAAACCACAACGGCCACCACCGTAGCGCACGCCGCCGCCGCCGACACCGCCATTACTCCTGTTACGATGAACCTGAGTCTGGGCACCATAGATATCTCAAAAATAAAAGTAGACTACCGCAGCAATCAAATGAGCAGCAAGGTCGACCTTGGCAAGTTATTGGTGGAGATGGATAAAATCGACCTGAAAAATCAAAAGGTGGGCATCAAAAGCATTACGCTGGACGACACCAAAGCCGGGCTGGTATTTGCAAAACCGGAATCGGTTAAAAAAACGATAGTAAAAGCTGTAAAAAAACTGGATACATTGATAGCCTCGCCGCAAAGCGGCAAAGGTTGGTCGGCTACCCTGGGGAAAGTTAGTTTTAATAATGATAACATTAAGTACGATAACAATGCGCAAAACCCCATAGCCAGGGGACTCGATTTTGGGCACATGGATATTAAAGATCTTCATGCCGATGTAGAAAATATTGGTTACAGTCCTGATACCATTTCGGGGCAGGTAAATGCATTTACGTTTCATGAAAAAAGCGGGCTGGCAATAAAGCAATTCCATACCAAATTTTTATACGGGCCTAAAAACGCATATCTAAACGATTTGTACCTCGAGACACCGCAGACTATAATACAAAAACAATTGCAGGTGAGTTACCCTTCTATAGCCTCATTAAGTACCGATTTGGGTAAACTGTCGCTCAATGCCAATCTGGATGGCAGCAAATTAGGGCTAAAAGATGTTTTATTGCTGATGCCATCCATGGCTTCAATGGATCCGTTTAAACATGCACCAAATTCAGTTTTCAAAATAAACGGAAAAATCATCGGCAAAGTAAATGATCTTCATATTCCCAATATTGAAATAAGCGGTTTAAGTAAAACCCACATCAAGGCGTCCGCAATCATCAAAGGACTGCCCGATGTAAATAAGTCGTATTTTGATTTGACCATAGCTGATTTTAATACCAGCAGCGGCGACATTGCCAAATTAGTCTCTCCGGGCATGATACCGGCATCGGTAAGTATTCCGGCTAATTTGAACCTGAAAGGGGCTTTTAAGGGTACCATGAACACGTTTGCTACGCGAATGACGCTCCGGTCGAGCTATGGTGCACTGGATTTAATTGCCACCATGCGCAACATGAACAACAAAGCCCGGGCCGCTTACACCGCCAACATAAAAACAAACAATCTGAATGTAGGGGCGCTTACCAAACAGCCAGAAACCGTAGGCAATATCACCCTTACCGCAGATATAAAAGGGACCGGGATGGACCCTAAAACAGCCAACCTGCAATTTGATGGTAACATTGTGAAGGCTTATGTTAAAGGCTATAACTATCAAAACCTGGCGCTTAAAGGTACTGCGCACAGCGGTAATTACACCGCCACTGCGCGGATGAAAGACCCTAATATCAACTTTGCATTGGATGGCAAGGCAGATATGAATAAAAAGTATCCTTCGGTAACAGCAACGTTAATGATAGACAGTATTAACCTGCAAAAGCTGAATTTGTCAACAAATGAAATGCGGGTACACGGTAAAATAGTGGCCGATGTACCTACTGCCGATCCTGATTATTTAAACGCCAAAATCTTGCTAACTGATTTGCTGGTGGCGCAAAAAGGCCAGGTTATTAAACTGGATACCGTTAGCCTTGTATCCACCGCCAATGCCGACAGCAGCACCATTAAGCTGCGTGCGCCGATGCTGTACGCCCACATGGCCGGTAAGTATAAACTGACACAGGTAGGGGCCGCACTGCAGGATGTAATCAACAAATATTACAACACGGCAATAGCCAAAGCCCCTGCTAATGCCAAACCAACTTACTCGCCGCAACAGTTTGCGTTTGATATTCATCTCACCAAAATACCCCTTACCGAAAAGCTATTGCCGGACCTAAAGAAACTCGACCCGGTTTTAATAACCGGCCATTTTAACAGTCAAACCGGCGATTTGGTGGTTAACGGCGCTATGCCGAGGGTGGTTTATGGCGCCAATGCCATCAGCAACATGAAACTGGCCATCAACACCGGCAATAATGCGCTCAACTACAGCTTAACCGTCGATGGCATCAAATCCGGCACGTCTATCAACTTATTAAATACCAGCATAACCGGCAGTGCGCAAAATAACAAGCTAAATGTAAGTGTGCAGGTACGCGATGCGGCAAAAAAAGAACGCTACCGCATAGCCGGAGTATTTAGCGTGTTACCGGATGAATACCAGTTTAGCTTTTTGCCGGACGGCTTAATACTCAATTACACTCCATGGGCGGTTAATGCCGGCAATGCCTTGCAATTTGGCACAAAAGGCATTATGGCGAAGGATTTTTCGCTCAGCAACGCCAACCAGGTATTGAGCATCAACAGCGATCAGCAACAGATGAATGCGCCGGTAACCGTTGATTTTAAAAACTTCAAGATAGAAACGCTAACCCGCATCGCCCAGCAGGACTCGCTGCAAGTGGGCGGGGTGATCAACGGTAATGCTCATATCAGCGATTTCCAGAAATCGCCCGTATTCACAACCGATTTAACCATAAACGATTTCAATTTTAAAGGTGATACCGTAGGCAACATAGCGCTTAAGGTAAACAACCAAACCCAAAATGCTTATGCTGCCGATGTACGTATTACAGGTAAAGGTAACCAGGTTAATTTAACCGGTTTGTATTACACCACTCCGGCCAGCACTTTTGATTTAAACCTTGATATTGTTAATCTCAACACGAAAAGTGTCGAGGGCTTTAGCTTTGGAAGTATCCGCAATGCCAGCGGCAGCTTTAGCGGGCAATTAAAAATATCGGGCACAACGGATGCGCCGGTTGTTAGAGGCGATGTCAATTTCAACAAGGTGGGCTTTAATGTGGCAATGTTAAATTCCTATTTCACCATGCCTAAGGAAACTATCACTTTTAACAATGATGGTATTCTGTTTAATGATTTTACGATGATTGACTCATTGGGCAATAAGGCCACGGTAGCAGGCACTTTATACACCAAAAATTTTACCGATTATAAGTTTGGGATAGACATTACCATGAACAACTTCCGGGTAATCAATTCAACCCAGGAAGATAACAGGTTGTATTACGGCAAGCTTTATTTAGATAGCCGGGTAAAAATAAGGGGTAATATGAACAAGCCGGTGGTTGATGCCGATATCACCGTGAATGATAAAACAGATCTCACCATTGTGCTGCCGCAGGATGACCCGAGTTTGGAGGACCGGAAAGGCGTTGTGGAGGTAATTAACCCCAATGCGCCAAAGCTCGATTCCATATTTTTAGCCAAACAGCTGGATTCTCTCCGCAAATCGGACCTGGTTGGAATGGATGTTTCGGCAAACATCAAAATTAATAAAGCAGCCAAATTTACCATAGTTGTTGATGAACGCAATGGCGATGTGGTGCAATTACAAGGCGACGCCCAGTTAAACGGTGGCATTGATGCCAGCGGCAAAACGAATTTGACGGGTACTTATACCGTTGAATCGGGTTCGTATAATTTATCGTATGCCACTGTGAAACGCAAATTCCTGTTCAAAAAAGGAAGTACTATCACCTGGACGGGGGACCCAACCAGCGCCAATGTCGACCTGACAGCCACGTATGTTGCCAACGTTCCTCCGATCGATTTGGTAAGCGACCAGAGTACCGATAACATGACCATGTATAAGCAAAAGCTGCCGTTTAATGTTAATCTTACCATGGAAAACCAGTTGTTGAAGCCCGACATCAGCTTTGACATTGTACTACCCGACAGTAGTTATACCGTATCGCCGCAGGTAATATCAACCGTAAATGCCCGGCTTGATCAGGTGCGGCAGGACCCGAACGAATTAAACAAACAGGTATTGGGCGTATTGATACTGGGTCATTTTATAGGCGATAATCCACTGCAAAGCCAGGGTGGCGGCACGGGGATAAATGGCGCCATCCGCAACAGCGTAAGCAGTTTGCTGTCCGACCAGTTGAACAAACTGGCAGGCAACCTTATCGGTGGGGTACAATTAAGCTTTGATTTAACCTCGGGCGCCGATTATTCATCGGGCGAGCAGCAAAACCGAACGGATTTAAATGTAGGCCTATCCAAACAATTTCTTAACGACCGGATAACCGTTACCGTGGGTAATAATTTTAACCTGGAGGGCCAGAACCAACCGGGCCAAAAAACAACCGATATTGCGGGTAGTTTGGCCGTAAACTATAAATTAACAAAAGATGGCCGATACATGGTGCGCGTTTACCGCCGCGATCAGTATATTGTAGTAGAAGGTGAAGTGGTAGAAACCGGTATAGGCTTCTCGCTCACGTACGACTATAACCATTTTAGAGAGTTGTTCGGCAAAAAATCAAAAGAAGATAAAGCCTTACAAAAGGAATACAACGACAAGGAAAAAGAAAAGAAAAACGAAAAAAAGGCAGCCGATAAAAAGGCAGATTCAACAGCCGCGCCGGTGCAGCCAGCAAATAAACCACAGCAACAACCATCATCAAAGCAAAATGCGCAAAATTAAATACATATTGATCTTAACCATTGCTTTTTTAAGTGCCTGCAGTACAACAAAATTCCTGGCTCCCGGACAAAAGCTGTACACCGGCGGCGAGGTGAAAATTACAGATAAACAAAACACCAAAAAGAGCGAGGCTAATGCGCTGATTGATGAACTGGAAGACTTGTTAAGGCCGCAGCCTAACGCCAAAATATTGGGCCTGCGCTATAAATTGTGGATATACGATAAAACCAGGACAAATAAAAGGACGGGCCTGCGCCACTATTTAAACACGCATTTGGGCGAGCCTCCAGTGCTTATAAGTTCGGTTGATTTGGATAAAAATAGCAGCATACTACAGAACAGACTACAAAACGAAGGCTATTTTTTGGCGCAGGTAGATGGCGATACCGTGGGCAAAAAGAAAACGGCAAAGGCAGTTTACACCGTGCAAACTGGTCCTGCGTATAAATATCGCAGCATAACCTTCCCAACAGCTAAGGACGATTTGGATACCGCCGTTACTGGTACAGCCAAACAAACCTTTTTAAAAGTGGGCGATAAATTTAATCTTGACGTTATTAAAAATGAACGCATCCGCATTGATGCCCGCTTAAAGGAAGAAGGCTATTTTTATTTTGCGCCCGAAGATTTGATTATGCGGTACGACAGCACGGTTGCCGGGCACCAGGTAGATATGTTTGTAAAAGTAAAAGATGCCACGCCCGATGAAGCCCGCTGGATTTACAAAATCAGGAACATTTATGTTTACCCGCATTATACTATAAAGGATACATCGCTGAAACTGGATTCGGCTGTAAAATACAGATGGTATAATGTGATCGACCCAAAGCATCAGTTCAGGCCGTTCACGTTTAAAAACACGGTATTGCTGCATCCTGGCGATATTTATAACCGCACGCAGCATACCAATTCGTTGAGCCGGTTTGTGGAACTGGGGCCGTTTAAATTTGTAAAGAACCGTTTTGAAGATGTAACCCCCGATTCGGCATTTTTAGATGTTTATTATTTTTTAACCCAGCAAAAAAAGAAATCGATACAGGCACAGCTACAGTTACAGCAAACATCGGCCAATTACAACGGTACCGAGGTTGATTTGCTTTTAAAAAACCGTAATACATTTAAGGGAGCCGAGCTATTTACCATCAAGTTATTTGCCGAACGCGACCTGCAATTTGGTAAATACAACAACGGCTATAACATTTTTCAATATGGTGTGGAACCGTCCATGTCGTGGCCGCGGTTTATAAGTCCGTTTAACTTTACCAGCAGCAATGCCTTCATACCCCATACTACTTTAGCGGCAGGGTACACGCGCATTGACCGCAGCAAGTTGTACACGTTAAATTCATTTAATGCAACTTTTGGATACCAGTGGAAACCTAACCTGCATATTAACCACGATTTGGAATTGTTAACCGTTACTTATGTTGATGCCGCAAATGTTACCCAGGTTTATAAAGATAGCATTATAAAAACGCGCAACCCTACGCTTACCCATGTCATTAACAACCAGTTTACATTTGGCCCAACCTACAGCTACACCTGGACTAACACTACAGAAGATTTTAGGACCAATACATTTTATTATAACGGTAAAATAAGCCTTTCGGGCAACCTGTATGGTATTATAACCGGGGCCGATACCGTAAAGGGAAAAGTAAGTAAACTATTCGGCACCCCGTTTAACCAATATGTAAAGCTGGAAAACGAAATACGATTTTTCCATAAATTAAGCCCTAACAGTAAGCTGGCAACCCGTTTTATGGTGGATATTGGCCTGCCTAATGGTAATTCAACTGTATTGCCGTATTCACAACAATTTTTTATCGGAGGCGCCAACAGTCTCCGCGGTTTCCAGGCCCATTCCATTGGGCCGGGATCGTATGTTCTTCCTGCGCTGCTTGCCCAGGGCACCAACTTTTTACCTGATGAATCGGGCGATATAAAAATAGAGGCCAATATTGAGTACCGCCCCCATTTATTCAGCATAGTAGAGGGCGCGCTATTTGTTGATGCCGGTAATATATGGCTGTTACATACCGATGGCTTGCAGGGCGCTGCGTTCGGTAAAAATTTCCTGAGCCAAATAGCCGCCGATGCAGGGTTCGGTTTGCGTTTTAATCTTTCGGTGCTTATTCTGCGTACTGATTTAGGTTTTCCCATTCTTGAACCTAATAAGTCTATTCCAGTTCATTTTGGTAAGAACGGGGTATTTAATTTGGGCATCGGGTATCCGTTTTAACCCATTCTCTTTTGTGATTCTGATCCACCGATTGGCCGATCAGGATCACAACTCGCTATTTCAGTGGTCAATAACTCACTCAGCGTAAATCTTTGGATATAATTAGTATTTTATCCCGATTAAATTTTAATTTCGTTAAACCAGCAAGCATGCAGAACTTTTATTGTTAAATTTTATCGTGTCCCTTCTAAAATCCCCCGGAACCAAAATACCATGCTAAATAAATTCAGCACTTCGGCCAGGTTATACATGTTAATGTTCATAACGGCTGCAAGTTTGATAGGCTTAGGCCTTTACGGTGTCAACGACCTGGAGAAAATGAACGATAACACTCGCGCTTTGTATACCGATCGTGTGTTATGTATGCAGCAATTGGCAAACGTGCGCTTTGGCTATGTTTCTGAAGTTCTGCCGATAGCACAAAACACCAAAGACCAAATATTTAGTTTTAATGAAGCTTTTAAGCGCTTACATAACGCACGGCAAATTATAGATACGAACTGGCGTAACTACCTGCGCACCTATCTTACGCCAGACGAGGCGCGTTTAGCTAAGCAAACAGATTTGATAAAAAAACAAACAGACAACGTCGCCGCAAGCCTCGAAATCATATTAAAAAATAACGATACGACGGCGCTCAATACATTTATTCAGAAACAGCGGTCGGACACGGCACCGCCATTAGTGATTAACCTTACCAGGTTGATGGAATTACAAGTACAGGTTGGCAAGAAAATATTTAGCAGCAACACCGAAATATACCACCGCACTTCAAAAAACTCTTTCCTGTTAATTGTATTTTCACTGTTCGTAGCACTGTCCCTATCGTTCTATATCATAAAAAACATCAAAGGCCTAATTAAGGATATTTTAGACAGCAACAAAATCATCAAAAAAAGCGAGGAAAAATACAGCTCGCTTATCGACCAGGCATCCGACGCCATTTACGTATTGGACCACGATAACCATTTTACGGATGTTAATGCCAGCATGTGCAAAATGCTGGGCTATACCCGCGAAGAATTGTTGCAGTTAAATGTGGAGTTGATTGTTGATCCCGAAGAATTAAAAACAGACCCTTTGCAAAAAACTGTCAACAAGCCGGGCGATTCGGTAGTTCGCGAAAGAAGATTTATAACAAAAAATGGGCATGTTTTTGATGTGGAGATCAACGTAAAAAACTTCGCCAATGAGCGTATTATGGTTATTGCAAGGGATATAACCGACCGCAAAAGAGCTGAAGAGCTTATTTTAAAACAAAAGGCGCTCTCGGAAACCATCATTAACAGTTTACCTGGTGTGTTTTATTTGCAAAACACAACCGGGCAGTATTTGCTTTGGAACAAAAATTTTGAAATTGTAACAGGCTATACAAAAGACGAAATCGTAAAATTAGGAACAACTGACCTGATAGCCGAAGAAGACATGGACAAGGTGAATGATACCATTAAAAAATTATTTTCTGATGGCTATGCAACCGTAGAGGCAAAAGCAAAGATGAAAGATGGCAGCCAAATTCCTTTTTTACTTAGCGGCATTCCGATTGAATATGAGAATCAGCTGTGTTTGTTGGGTACCGGCATAGATATTTCATCGAGAATTAAGGCAGAGGAAGAGTTAAGATCATCCGAGCAGAAGTATAAATTACTGTTTGAGAGTAACCCTTCGGCCCTGGCAATGATCGCAAAAGATGACTTATCCATCATCGCCATTAACGAGGCAGCGGCCAAACTTTACGGTTATAAAAAAGGCGAATTGTTATACGCCAACGCGAGCATTGTAAGGCCCAAAGAGGACATAGAACTACAACGGGAGAATTTCCGGATGGACATTGCAGAGTCAACGGATCGCGGCGCAGTCAGGCACGTTAAAAAGGATGGTACCATCATTTTTGTAAATGTAACTGTAAGCGATATTATGTTCGAAGGGCGGGCAGTAAGGCTCGTATTAACAACAGATATTACTGAAAAGCTTATCGCCGAAGAGGAATTAAGAAAATCTGAACAGAAGTATAAATTGCTTTTTGAAAGTAACCCGCTGCCGCTTTGGATGGTCGCAAAAGATGATCGGTCAGTAATCGCGGTTAATGACGCCGCCGCCGATCTCTATGGTTATACAAGGAGTGAGCTTTTGAAGATGAGTATTAAAGAACTGCGGCCAACCGAGGATTTGGATCAACAAATGGCAGATTATCAGAGGGAAATTAACGGCTCAATTGATTTTGGCGTCATCCGGCATCTAAAAAAGGACGGTACACTATTTTTTGTACAAATAATTGCACACGACATCATGTTTGATGGACGAGCGGTAAGGCTTTCGTTAACAAAGGACGTTACCGAACAGCTTAAGGCCGAGGAAGAGCTAAGACGCTCCGAGCAGCAATATAAATTATTGTTTGAAAGCAATCCGCTACCCATGTCGATGATAGCAAAAGACGATTTGTCAATTATTGCCGTTAACGAAGCTGCTGCTAATCTGTATGGCTACACAAGGGATGAGCTTTTAACAATGGATGCAGCGGCATTAAGGCCAAAGGAGGAGAGAGAAGGGCAATTGGCCATTTTCGGCAAAGAGGCCAGCGGTTCTGACGATTTTGGAATTATCAAGGTGCTGCGGAAAGATGGATCGGTCATATTTGTGCATCTTATTGCGCATGATATCATATTTGAAGGCCGGCCGGTTAGGCTTTCCCTGATAAATGATGTTACCGAAAAATTGAAAGCTGAGCAGGCGCTGAAAAAATCGGAGGCCAATTTGCAAACAATTTTAGGCACTACCGACACTGCTTACGCGCTGTTTGATATGAACCTTAATGTACTTGCTTTTAACCCCAAGGCTGTTCGATTTGTTGAACGACAATATAACCATGTGCCCCAAAAAGGCGACAACCCGGCAAGTTTTTTTCGTTCAGACCGACTTCCCGTTTTTTTAAAATATGCCGGGGAAGTATTGCGCGGAAAAAGCATTAATTACGAAGTTGATTACCCGCAGCCCGATGGCTCGGTATTTTGGTTTGATGTAAGGTTGTTCCCGATCATCAACGATAATCAGGAAATATTAGGCATGATGATGGCTTTGTACGATATTACTGAAAGAAAGAGCGCCGAGGAGGATTTAAAAAATGCCTACAACAGGATACAAAGCCATATCAATAGTATAAAAGATATGGCGTGGAAACAATCACACCTTATCCGCAGTCCGCTGGCCAATTTAAAAGGGCTGGCCGAAATGCTGACAGACGATCCTACAAACGGCGATGTGCTGGAATTTATTAAAACCGAGCTACACAGGATGGATACAATCATTATTGAGATGGCCGAGGATGTATCGGGCCAGGATATAAATGATTGAGTTTTATCATTTTTTTGATTCCTCAATATGCTATCCGCAAAGAAACAGAACGGCCATACTTATCAGTATCGTAGCCAATCACAAATAACTTCATAAAATGCCTCTATTCCCTTAATTCGAAGATATTCGTGTTTGTTTTTTGAACCCATTTTCGCCAAAAGACCGTATAAAGGCCATTAAAGCCGGGGATTCCGCATTTGCTGTCTTCAGTTTTATCAATATAATGAGCGTCAGTAAAATTTATCTTTTACAAATTGGCGGCAATTAGGATGTTTTATGATGATTTAGTTTTAGCTTTACTTAAACGACGGCGGAGAATAACATTTGTTACCCGTGCTGTAGTACCCCTTACCTAAAAGCTTTATCAGGCATCATATTAAATCTATTTTTAATGGATAATGCGCAAAAAAATAGAAAGATAATAACCATCAGCCTGCTCACTATAGCGGCAGGCGCTACAGTAATGCTGGGCTGGATACTTAATATTCCGGCACTGCAATGTATCGTACCCGGCTTTGTGGCCATGCGGTTTAACGCCGCTTTGTGTTTTGTGTTGTTTGGGAGCGCCTTACTCATCACCCAGTATCAAAGTATTAAATATAACAGGCTATTTTTTATAGCATTATCATCCATCGGGACACTTATTGGTTCTATTACACTGCTGCAAGACCTACTTCATTTTAATTCAGGACTCGACCAGCTTTTCGTGACCGACAAAACCGCGCCTTCCTACCAAATTCCCTTTCCCGGGCGCATGGCCTTTAATGCTTCTATTAATTTTTGTTTTTTAGGACTTGGTTTTTTAAGTCTCATATTCAAAAAAAGAGTGTTCAATGTACTGTCGCAATGCCTTTTTCATATCGTTGGCACGCTTTCGGCAATTGCACTAATTGGTTATTTATATGGCGTTTCATTCGTTCGTATCCTGTTATATAAAACTTCCATGGCAACTCATACCGCCATACTGTTCTTTGTCCTTTCTGCTGCAGCAACACTTTTAAATCCTTCCATTGGCTTCACCAGGTTGTTTACCGGTAAACGGGTTGGCAACCAAATGGCAAAAAGATTGTTCACTTTAATTATTTTAACGGTTATTATCTTTGGATCGTTAAGGCTGCAAACGCAGCGTTTTCAAATATTTTCATCATTAGATATAGGCATATCCCTGCTTGCGGTAGGTTTTGTACTGGTAAGCCTGTTACTTATATGGGATACAGCCAATTGGCTAAACAATATAGATGCCAAACGCACCGAAGCAGAGGCGAAGGTAAAGCTAATGAATGTGGAACTGGAGAATAGAGTAACAGAACGTTCGGGCGAGTTGCTCAGTTTACTGGTACAGTTTCAAAAAAGCGAAGAGAAGTATCGCTCGCTTATTGAACAGGCATCTGATGCCATTTATATCCTTGATTTCGAAAACAACTTTACCGATGTAAACGCCAGCCTGTGCCAAATGTTGGGCTATACCAGGGAAGAACTATTGCAGCTTACGGTTGAAGCAATTATTGACCCTGCCGAACTTAAAAACGACCCGCTGCAAAAAATCATACCCGATCCTCAAAAAGCTGTTATTCGCGAAAGGCGGTTTAAATGTAAAAACCAGCAGATACTTACGGTTGAAATTAACGTAAAAATATTCTCGGACGACCGTGTTATGGTTATTGCCCGGGATATTACCGACCGTAAAAAAATGGAAACCGAGCTAAGGGATGCCGAATTAAGGTTCCGTACCATTGCCGATAAATCAATGGTTGGCGTTTATATTGTTCAGGATGGGAAGTTTACTTATGTAAATCCGCGGTTTGCCGAGATATTTGGTTATGAGCCGGCCGAGCTAACCAACACGGTTCCGCTGGAAACTATTATTCATGAAAGCTACCGGTCCATTACTACCGAACATGTGCGCCGCAGGATGACCGGCGAAGTAGAAAGCGTTAATTATGAAACGCGTGGCCGCCGGAAAGACGGCACCGCCAATTGGGTTGAGTTTTATGGCAGCCGGGCTATAATTGCAGGCAAACCAACCATCATAGGATCGATGCTGGATATAACTGAACGCAAAAAGGCAGGCGAGCTGCTGTTAAAAGAAAAAGCCCTCTCCGATAAAATTATAAACAGCCTGCCCGGAATATTCTATTTATACAACGATCAATATCAGTTTTTGCGCTGGAACAAGAATTTTGAATTGTTAACCGGCTATAATACCGGCGAAATTGAAGCACTACGGGCCAGCGATATCATTGCCGAAGAGGATCACCAGGTTATAGAGCAGGCCATGCAAAAGGCATTTGCCGAAGGCTATGCCACCGTCGAGGCTAAAGCAAAAACCAAAAGCGGCTTAACCGTGCCTTTTTTATTTACCGGCACCCCTATTATATACGAAAACCAACCTTGCTTATTGGGTACAGGTATTGATATCTCATCGCGCATAAGGGCTGAGGAGGAACTTCGGTCGTCCGAACAAAAATATAAATTGCTTTTTGAGCGGAATCCGCTACCGCTATGGATGCTGGCAAAAGACGACTTTACGGTAATAGCCGCCAATGATGCGGCGGCAGATTTATACGGTTACACAAAAGACGAACTTTTACATTTGAAAGTAACAGAATTTCGCCCGAAAGAGGACTTAGACCTGCAAATGGAAGGGTACCGGCAGGAAATGGACAACTCGTCCGAACGTCGTATTGTAAGGCATTTAAAAAAGGACGGGACGGTGATGTTTATACAATTAACATCGCATGATATTATCTTCGAAGGCCGCCCTGTCAGGCTTTCATTAACTAATGATGTAACGGAAAAACTGAAAGCCGAAGAGTCGTTGAAAAAATCGGAAGCCAACCTGCAAACCATCCTAAACACAACCGATACCGCTTATGCTTTATTCGACCTTGACCTTAAAGCGCAAGCGTTTAACGCTAAGGCTATCCAGTTTGTTAAAGACCAATATCAGCACGTGCCGCAAAAAGGCGGAAAAATTGCAGATTTCTTCCCTCACGACCGGCTTCCACAGTTTATCAATTTTGCCCAACGGGTATTGCAAGGCAACAACATTAATTTCGAAGTTGACTACCCGCAGCCAGGTGGGTCGGTACTTTGGTATTATGTACGACTATTCCCGATAACCAACGACAATAAAGATATATTAGGCCTGATGATGGCCCTATACGATATAACCGAAAGAAAAAATGCCGAGCAGGATTTAAAAAGCGCTTACCAAAGTATTCAGGGGCATATTGATAGTATAAAAGATATGGCCTGGAAACAATCGCACCTCATCCGCAGTCCGCTGGCCAACTTAAAAGGGTTAGCCACCATGTTAAAAGACGACCCGACAGATGGGGAAGCCTTTGACCACATGCTGAGTGAACTCGATCGCATGGATGCCATCATCATTGAAATGGCCGAAGATGCCGCTTATCATGACGTGGAATAGATTCAGTTAGAAGAATTAAACAGCCACAAATTGTCACCAATTTTCGAATTTTAGGAATTGAAAAATTAGCGCCCACTCGTTCAATTTGTGTTTATTTATATGATTATGGTTAGAAAGAAGAAGAACACCATCCCACTACAAATTATCGATTTACACGAAGATGGTTTCCATCCACTTATACAGATCGCCGTTTTTGGCAAACTATTCATACTGGTACTGGATACAGGCGCCTCAAAAACCGCTTTTGATGAAACAATGCTGATGCAGGCCAATGAAAGCCTGGCGGTTACCATGAGCGATCATCTTTCAACCGGCCTGGGTACAACAACCATGGCCTCATCAACCGCCCTCATCAGCGATATGCATGTTGGCAAGTTATTAATAGGGGAGTTTGAGGTAGCAGTATTAGATCTTTCTACCATTAATACCGCCTACCGGCAATTAGGCCATCCCGAAGTATTGGGTGTTTTGGGCGGGGATATATTAATGAAATATAAGGCAGTTATTGATTATGGGAAAGCGGTGTTGGTACTTTTTAGCGAAACAGAAATTTGATTTACCAGGGGTAAAACTGCCGCCGACGCGCGACGGAGTGAGTTAACCGGTCGCATGCCGGCAAGCTCTAATCCCTCAACGCCACATAAAAGCTCATATTCCCCTTTGCAGTCCGCCATTTATCCTGGCTGGCCGTGCGGAAATAGTTAATATGCGAAAACGAAACTCCGGCGGGGATCAGCAGTTGCGGGCTTTGCGTCATATCCTTATTATAATCCACCCATTGCAGGGTCACGGCGCAATCGCTGTTAATCACCAGGTCGTAGGTAGTGAGGTCAATCCGCGTCCACCCGGTTTTGTAGTTGTTTAGGCTTACTAATATTTCTTTATTAAAAAGCAGCGTGTCGGGCAGGTTGTTCTTCAGCGAATAAAAGTTGAGTCTGAATTTGATCAGCTTAAAGTTATTGGCCGAAAAATAAACATTGGCATTATCCAGCAAGGCCGGGTAATGCGGCGCCTGCAACTTTAAACCAGACTCTGCACCAACCGCCGGCGGACCATCCCCCTTAGGAATCAGCGATGCCTGTATCAAACTCCCGCCCGATTGCCGGCCCACAATCTCTGTATGGCTATACTGGCTGGAAACGGTGACTTCTTTTAACTGGGTTACTTTTTCGGTTAGGTAAACTATGTTGTTTGTTTTTATAAAATCCTTTACCAGCAGCTTTACCGGCCAATAACCAACCATGCTTATTTGTAACGTGTCATTTAGGTTTTCGTTAGGGATGGTTAGGTTAAAGTTACCTGTTGAATCGGCTATTGTGCCTATCGGTTTATTGAGTACGCCGATGCTGGCGTAGGGTAGGGGTTGGTTGGTTGTTTTTGCTTTGATTGTGGCTTTTAATAGTATGTTGTTTGTGGTGATGTTTTGCGAAAAGCAGGGTTTATAGATGGTTAATATTGAGCAGAGGAGCAGGAGTAGGATTGGTTTCATATCCAAATGTAGGGCATTTGGTGGTGGTAAGGTTTTGGTTGGTAGATATTTAACGTTTTTTAACGATGAGTAATTGTAGGGTCGATGACTTTGCAGTTTTGCTTTTTTTCTGGTTTAGATTTCTTCTCGCGCCAGAGAGGGAGTTAAATTATTAATGATTTAATTTTTTTATAACTTCAAAATTATCAGGTTCTGGAAGGCCACAATTACTAATTGTCGCTTATTCTCCTCACAATCGACATTCGTGCTATTGTATTGACGTATCCTGTTTCTCAATTTCTTGTCATCCGTTTTCGGCATCTTTTGATCCACCTCCAGCCTCCTCATTTCCAGGTGCACCGCCATCACTTGCTTGTCCTTGGTTTGTTACTGTGCCTCCGTCCGTTATTTTTTTTTCAGCGGCTTGACTACTACTAACTTCACTGCTTCCCGTATCTCCTGTTGTTTTCTTTTCGCCTGTATCATTGTGCGCTGCACCTCCAGCAGCCTGTTTCTTGCCAGTGTTTGAATCAGTTTTGCCTTCAGTTGGTGTGGTGCCGCTTTTATTAAAGCTGTCCTGCAGCCGTTTCCTAGCCCAAGTCCATATGTCTTCACTGTATACCGCCGCAACAAGGCAAGTGAAAAACAGTATGTAAGGGTTAAGGTTAGCATCTTTAGTGGCAAAGACGACAACTGCACCCTTAACAGCCAGGAATACGACGATAGCGGATGATAAACCGCTGATAAGGACCACCGGAAGGTTCGGGACATAATCATAATTCGGTACGTCGGTATTAGCCGTTATTTTTTGCCGGATAAAGCTCGATCCAATGGCTCCGAGCAGGCCGAAAGCAAACAGACCAACGATTAAGGCAAGCGACAGCGATTCAGTTTTTAGCAGCCATCCCGACATGGTTTCAAAAATGCCGAATTGTTCGCCAATGTCCGGGCGTAACGGCATCACATCATTTTTTGTTCTGAAATCATTGAGGTAGTTGGTTGCGTCGTCCATTGAAGATTGGGCCCGGTTATAAATATGATCGCTTTGCCCGTAGGCCTGTTCAATTTGTTCCAGTTTATTTGCTTTAATTAAGGCTGAGTCTTTTTCAATTGTATTGATGTCATTGATCCTATCGTCAATTGCTTTGTCGAGTGCTGACTTTTCAAAGGTGAGCTTACTGACGACAGTCTGCTGATTTAAATACCAGCTAATTAGCGCTGATTTGAATTTGTTCTTTTCCTTTGCTGCCGTTTTTTCCTCTAGCGCAGCTTGATAATTGACGCTTGCTCGTTTGCTTTTTTGATAAAGATCATCTTTCGTGTTCGTCACGATCTCATTGAATAAGGTAATATCTGAAGACAGTTCATTAAATCTGAAGGTTGAACTTTGAAACCTTAAAATACCGGTTTTACGTATTTGGACAGGCAGGTTGGCGAACTGTTTGTTAATAGTACTGTCCTCTAGCGTTTTTTTGAAAGCTACTACTTCCTGATTGTCAAAAGAGCTGTTTTCGAGCGCCTGGAATTCTGGAATGGCGATAATAGAAGCGATACACAGGTAAATCGAAAAGACCAAGACAATCCCCACAAACACATTTTTGGCTACCAGGTTATTTTCGAATAAGGGAATATCCGTCGACTTTTCTTTCGATAGAACTTGCCTTATACCAATGCTGATGGCTATCCAACTAATAATGAAAATAAAGAGCATTCCATATTGAAATTTCTGTATGTTATCTAAAAACTGACTTACAAGAGCCTGCGATTTGTCTATCGGCATTGACGTGAAATAGGCGGCAATTAAATCGATGAGTGAGGTGAACAGGCTGATGATCTTCGAAAAGAAATCATTAAAGGAAGCATAGAAAAAAACGATGGTAATGCCGAGTGCTATTAAGTTGCTTAGCGCGGGAACATTTAGGTTTCCTGACACATTACTTCGATACGCTCTGGTCAATTTTTTGAATAGGTAAACCATCAAGATAAAGAAAAGAACAAAGGCTGTCATAGCCTTGATAATCTGATAGAAAAAAGGGTGAGTGTACATAAGTTGTCAGGTTAGGTAATAAAACTTGCTGACTCCCATGTCCGATGCTTCAGCGAGTTTATAAGGTTTACATTGAAGTTTTGATAAAACTAAGTTAACTGATTAATAATTAACTTCATAATTAAAAAAAATAAAAAAATGTAGTTCGTTTTAGCTTACTTTTAATTGGTCTTAGCGGGGACTCTTGAAAAGGACCCTGCGCTCCACAATGCCGTCAGCCAAACGGCCATTTCAAAACCAGTCAAGTGATTAGCAGGACATTATTGTTTATTAATGGTCAATTCCTTAAATATTTCTTTTATAATGTAAATTGCAACGATATCAACCTGTTATAACCGATCTTTTTATTATTCATAATTACTATCTACAATGAATCCCGATGCTAACAAATTATATCAATTAAACGATGACCGCGAAAAAGTGCTTTGGGATGATTGCATTTTTGTTTTTGATTCCTCTGCATTACTCGACTTCTACACAGTAACTAAGAATGCACGCGATAACATATACAAAAACATTCTCACATCTCATAAGGGGCGTTTTTGGATACCCGCGCAAGTTCAATACGAGTTTCTAAAAAATCGGGAGAAAGTGATCACTAAGCCGATCACAGAACAATATGAGCCGCTTAAAAACAGCCTCCTAAAAGAGATCGATAAGACGGTAAAGCAGATAGAAAACCATGCTGTTGACCTTCAAAATCGGATCAAAGATCAAGGCAAGCATCCGCATTTTGACAGCGTTGAAATAGATCTTTTTAAGGAGAAAATAAACGAATTTAAAGCGGCTTTAGACACAATGTCCAAAGGGGTTAATTCGCATATCGATAATGCGGTAAAAGAGATCATGGAATTGTCGTCAAGTGATGACGTATTACTTGCATTTCAAAACACACTTAACGTGGGACGCGATTATTCGTTTGAAGAGATATATAAAATCACGCAAGAAGGTCGTCATCGATTTGAGTACGCGATCCCCCCAGGTTACAAAGATCTTGAAGACGATGAGAAAAAGGGAACACAAATTTTCGGCGACCTGATCATTTGGAAACAGCTTTTGGAGTATGCTAAAGGAACTGAGAATCCGATAATTTTTATTTGTGATGACCTTAAAGAAGATTGGTGTTACATAGAGAAGCGCAGCGGCAACGAAAAAAGGATAATAATGCCGAGAGAAGAACTGATAAAGGAAATGTATGACCTAACTGGGTCCGAATTTTGGATGTACAATCTTGCACAGTTCCTTTACATGGCAAATAAATATTGGGGGGCTACGATAAACGAGGCCGATATCAAAAATGTCGCCGAAGCCATCGCTACCCGTAAGCAAAATCCACCGGTCATCGAGTTTGACTTAATGTACGAAAGTGGGGGGCGTTCACCAATGGGTTATAGTGCACGTAACCCGGTCGAGGTAGAAACTGATGGCCGCCGTATCATGAACATTGGCGGAGGTATAAAACCGATCATTCACTGGCATTTAGACTGGCGCTGGGAGTTGCGAATTTTCAACAACTCTAGTTTCCCTGCTTTTAATCTAAAAATAGAAAGTATTGGAGAAGTGCATTTCACCAATCTGGAAAAGTTGCCAGTTATTAATAACGTAAAGCCTCTTGAATATATTGCTTTACATGCGAGATTTGATCAGGAAATAGAATCTGTACACACCGACGCGGACGAATTGATGAAATATAAAATTCCACTGGCCCTGGAAGGTCTTTTACTTCGCGTTTTGTATTTCGATGAAAGCAGAAATCAATATGTTTCTCACATGAAAATTGAAGGTAACCGGATTATCAATATATAATCCGCCGATACTGGGTACTGTGGTTAAAAACAAGTTTTTCTGCAGGCCCCTTACCGCTCCACCTGCTTCAAAACATAAATAGTTCCGGCAGGATAGGAGGCAACCTGCAATACATCAAATTCCGGTTTAACATTGGGTACCGTAATCTCCAGGTTTTTTTGCCGAAACCAGGCCATTTTTCCATCATGGGTAACATGAAAGGGTTCGGTTAGGTGGTGGTTCTCCAGTATGGTTTTCAGCAGGTGATTGTTTTTTGCCAGTTCGTTAACATGCTGCCCGGTAAGCTGATGATCACCGTAGTTCAAAACTTTTCTTGCAACGGCGTTCATAAACAGTATTTCCTGCTTTTCATTTACCCCAATAATGGCATCCCCGCTATCTTCAATAAGCGCTTTTACCCGGTTTTCGGCGGCTAAATTTTTTGTAAGATTTCCCGCTTCCAATCCGCTAAGTGATGCTGCCATCGCGTTAAAGGCATCAGCCAGTCGGGTAAATTCATCACTGGTTTGAAAATTTAACCGGGTATTGTAATTTTTCTGGCGGATACCCTCCAGGCCTTCTGCCAGTTCATCGAGGGGGTTAAGTATGAAGCCAGGGAAATTAACAATTAAAATAAAAATGATAAAAAAGGTGATCAATACCATGCTGCCCAGGTAAAAGGACGCCCGGGTTACCGTTGTATGGACCTTATCATTTTTAAGAACGATGGCGCGCATGTTTAAGCCATCAATGGTTTTTAAAAAGGAACGGGTATTTTTTTCGGCATCTTTCAGCCCGGCTGCCGGATTGGTTAACAAACCAAAAGACTTGCGTACGCCCGCAGTGGCTTCTTTTTCGCCGGGTTCGGTTATATTATGCTCCTGCTTTTTAAGCGCCTCGTCAAATGTTGCGGCTGCTGCGGGTGTTAGTGGTAAATCATGCTCATCCAATACGGCGCGCATTTCGCGGGTAAAGGTGAGGGTTTGGTAATTATTCTTTAAGGTAATACTCGATGCCTCGGATATCACTTCGATATAATACACGGAAATGATTCCGAAAATCAGGATCACGCCAAATAACAGGCCGAAT
>JABDBM010000064.1:24828-25786 GCA_013288685.1 Bacteroidota bacterium
AAAAAGTTTCTTTTTGATTTTCATGAGCGCGCAATTAGTTGGTTACCCGCCGCCAGTTAGAAACAAAAGACAGCCGGATATGTTTCTGAATTTATTTTTAAAGATAACAATTTTGATGTTCGTTTTATCGCCGCCGGATCTCTTGAATGCTATTAAGTTAAGGAAATTCTCCCCCTCTCTGCTGCGCAAAGAGGGAAAAATCCCTTAACTTAATAGCATTAAATGTCTCTCCTGAAAAGGACCCTGCGATGCCCAATGCCGTCGCCCAAGTGTAAACCTATGTCAGTACGAGGTGGTAAAAAGTGTGTAATGGAAGCTATTTTTTGAATTTAGCTTTGTTCAATCTCTTTTAGGCTATCCATTTTTTTGTAGGCCAAAAATCCTTTGATATCTTCAAAGTGTTCCCGAACCCGTTTATTTCCAAATTCGAATACTTTTTTTGCCAGCCCGTCTAAGAAATCCCGGTCGTGCGATACCAGGATCAATGTACCGTCAAAATCCCGAAGCGCATCTTTTATAATGTCTTTGGTCTTCATGTCCAAATGGTTGGTGGGTTCATCCAGTATTAACAAATTTACCGGCTCTAAAAGCAACTTGATCATGGCTAAACGGGTTTTCTCGCCACCCGAAAGCACTTTTACCTTTTTGGTGGTGTCGTCGCCGCTGAACATGAACGCGCCCAACAGGTCTTTGATTTTTACCTCACCAAAAGCTATGGCGATCACGTGGTATTCAAAAACGCATCAATGGTGATTGAGCGGGGAGAAAAGGTTGCTTTTGTGGGTAAAAATGGCGAAGGTGTCTACTTCATCTATCTCAATAACTTCCAGCTTTTCCAGCATTTTAACACGCGATTGCACCTGCAAAGTTTTAGAGTAGGTGCCCCTAAAACGGTCTATAAATTCCTGGTTATCGGCAATAAAACGCTGCTGCTCTTCATAAGCTTTCAGTTGATGTA
>JABDBM010000065.1:0-24975 GCA_013288685.1 Bacteroidota bacterium
TTCCCTGCGTACTTCGCGGCTTCTTTGTTTCTGCGGCTAAAAATAAGCTAACTCCTGTATTAAAAAATCGAACACCTAAACTCTAATCTCTAACCGCTATCTTTGCCCAATGCGTTTTGATATCATCACCGTTTTGCCCGGATTGCTGGAAAGCCCCTTTGCCCATTCCATTTTGCAGCGTGCACAAAAAAAGGGCATAGCCGAAATCTACGTGCATAACTTGCGCGATTACTCGACTCAAAAACAAAAAAGTGTGGACGATTACCCATACGGCGGCGGCAGCGGCATGGTGATGACGATTGAGCCTTTTGCCAATTGCATTGAGAAGTTGAAATCGGAACGTGATTATGATGAGATCATCTTTATGTCGCCCGATGGTGAAACGCTTAACCAGCAGATAGCCAACCAACTATCCATAAAGGGAAACATCATGATATTATGCGGTCATTATAAAGGTATCGACCAGCGCATCCGTGATATTTTTGTAACCCGTGAGCTATCCATTGGCGATTATGTATTATCCGGCGGTGAGCTTCCGGCCGCAGTTTTAGTGGATGCGGTGGTGCGATTGATACCGGGTGTATTGTCGGATGAAACATCTGCTTTATCTGATTCTTTTCAGGATGGATTATTGGATGCCCCGGTTTATACCCGCCCGGCTGATTGGAACGGCCATAAAGTGCCCGCCATTTTATTAAGCGGCAACACCCCCGAAGTAGAGAAATGGCGTTTTGAACAAGCGGTGGAACGGACGCGGTTGAGACGACCGGATTTGTTGGATGAATAGTTCTTCTATTTTTCTTTTGTCATTAGCAGCAAATAGGAATATCTTTATTTCACCATAACCCGTGTCATGAAAAAACTTACCTTGTTTATACTTATTTACTCCGCTTGTTTTTTCATACTGTCTATTATCACCACAAATATATTTGAAAAATCACACTCAAGTAACGAAATGCTTTCGTTTGTTGTATATGGATGCATAGCCTATATAATAGTTGGGAGCCTTACCTGGATACCAATCAATTGGCTGGCGATGCAATCTCAAAGCAAAGCACTTGGAGCTACTATTAGGTTTTGTTTGGGATTGATAGTCTTAAATTTTTTGGCAGCCGTAGCAGGCAGCGGGGTTATTTTAACTTTGAACTTGCTGTGTTTTGATATTAAGGACACCACATTTTGGATGAGTTTAGCAGTTCACGGTATTTATGCTATTTCTTTTTTTATTGCCTCGTTGGTTTTTGCAACTAATGAAAAGCAACAAGAATCGGTACTCGGTGATTGATGAACGTCTCCCGTACACGTCAACATTGCAAATTGAGCATAGTTTGAAAAAGTATGGCCTGAATATCCTGCGGGAGACGCAAGTATCGCGTCTCTACATTAAAACAAAAACCGTAAATTAGATTGCAACCAAAGTGCACCACCTGCATTACAGCTTGCAACAATGACCCCCGAACAGGAAAAACAGCTTATTGAGCAATGCCGAACCGACGCGACTGCCTTCGGGCGGGTGTTTGATTACTGGTATAAACCTGTTTTCGGCTACATTATGCGCCGTACGGGCGATTATGACTTATCAAAAGATATTGCTGCCGAAACATTTTTAAAAGCGTTTTTAAAAATAGGTTCTTTTAAATGGAAGGGCATCAGCCTCTCAGCCTGGCTGTACCGTATTGCCACCAACGAGATTAACCAATATTACCGCAGCAGCAAATACAAACCGCAATCGCTGCAACAACTGCTGGAGAACCCCCAAATGGAAAAGCTGCTACACGACGAGGCCGGCAACGAGCGCGAGATGCTTGAACAGGAGCTGAAAGCCTATAACGATTATAATTTGATACGCACCAATTTGCTAAAGCTGGATATTAAATACCAGGAAGTTATAGCCCTGCGCTATTTTGAACAAAAAACCAATGGCGAGATCAGCCAAATACTGGACAAAAACGAGGGCACCATTAAATCGCTGCTTTCGCGAGGATTGGAAAAATTGAGAAATACAATTAAAGATGTTTGAGTAATTAACCACGGAGATGCAGAGGAGGCGCAAAGTACAAAGAGGATTAAAAGATGTAATGGGCATAAATTAAAAAAGTATGGCGGCCGCTGGAAATTTAAACTCAGCGCCCTTGTGTGCCTTCTCGGCGTCTCTGCGTTAAAATATCAAATAGGCCTTTGAAAATATTATCGCAGAAACACTGCAACCATAAACACATTTTGCATTATAAGAGTAATTAACAGGATGGAAAAAGACGAATTTTTAAAGCAAATGGAAAACTTACAAGTGCCGGACATCAACCCCGGCGCGCATCCCGAAAGGGTAAAAATGGCCATCATGAATGCGGAGCGTTCAGCGGCCCTGGGGGTATGGCTCATTGTAGTGCCCTGTTATTTTTTGCTGTGTGTGTTTATGTATTATCGCTTTCACGTACACACGGGCTGGTTTGGGTCCATGTTCACGCTGATGGCCAGCCTGGAGAAAACACCATTCATTGACTTTTTAGGTCCGCTGGTGCTGTTTATTCTCCCCATTGTATGTATTATCATCAATGTGCTGGCGATAACCCATGTGCAGGTGCAAAAGCTGGGGCCAGATCAAAGTAAGGTGAGGGAGTTTAGCTTTACCGTAAAGATAAAGCTCTGGAATATTCTGCTGATATTGATCAGCCTGATTATCATCTGCATTTTTATGAGTTACGTAATGACCGAAAGTATATCAATTAAAAACTAAAATCATGAAACTAAACTGGTTTACACGAAAAGGAATTATCTATTGGCCCGCATCAATAGTTGGTTGGGTAATATTATTAGCGGCCATTGCCTATGCCGTTTACACATTTATCGATATCGACAGGCATTCGCATTCGGTAAGCGATACTTTGATTAATTTTGTATTTAATGTATTACTCATCGGGATGATCTATACCATTATTGCTTATTTTACGGAAGCGAGGGTAGTGAAGGAAGTTGATTGAGTGACTCCTTTTTATCTTTTGTCATCCTTGAGCGAAGCGAAGGATGACAAAAGATAAACAAAAAAACTTTTTCTTTCACCCTTTCATTTTTAAAAAATTATCCCTATACTTGCAATCCGATTTTTACGGGCTAAAAATCGCATTAACAGCTAAAAATCATGGATTTAGTAAAATTTGTTGAAGAACAATCATTAGAAAAAAGAGAACTTCCGTCATTTAAGTCAGGAGATACGGTGAGTGTGCACTATAAAATACGCGAAGGAAATAAAGAACGTATCCAGGTTTACCAGGGTGTTTGCATACAACGCAACAGCGTTGGCAACAACGAAACCTTTACTGTTCGTAAAGTTTCAAACGGTATTGGTGTTGAGCGTATTTTCCCTATCAACTCTCCAAACATTGACAAAATTGAAGTAAACAGCCGCGGTAAAGTACGTCGTGCTAAATTGTACTATCTGCGCGAACTTACCGGTAAGGCAGCACGTATTAAATCAAAAAGGGTTTAATTCTCTGGTTCTCCGCAAGGGGGATCTCAAAATATTAAAAGGCTTTTCAGGAAATTTTCTGAAAGGCTTTTTTGTGTATTTTACATTTACAGCCCCGGGAGATTTGACAACTTTTAAAAAGTTGCCAAATCTTTTCAATCTAATTTCTCACAAAAAAAAGCGGCAAACATCAAGTGCCTGCCGCTTTATATTCCAATCTCCCCCTTTAGGGGGCCGGGGGTTACGCTTTGCTGTATAATTCAGCTACGTGGTTCCAGTTAATCACATTCCAGATAGCTGCTAAGTAATCCGGCCGACGATTTTGATATTTTAAGTAGTAAGCATGTTCCCAAACATCAATACCTAAAATTGGTGTGCCTTTTACTTCGGCAATATCCATCAATGGGTTATCCTGGTTAGGGGTTGAAGTAACCGCCAGTTTTTTATCAGCTGTAACAATTAACCATGCCCAGCCCGAACCGAAACGGGTTGCACCAGCTTCTGAAATTTTGGTTTTCAAATCGGCAAATGAACCGAATGTGCTTTTGATCGCATCGGCCAGGGCGCCAGTAGGTTCGCCGCCACCGCTTGGCGAAAGCAAAGTCCAAAATAAGCTGTGATTATAATGACCGCCGCCATTATTACGAACCGGCATCGGGAATTTCGAGATATTTTTGATGATATCGTCAATGCTGCTGTCGGCTTCGGGTTTACCTTCCAAAGCTTTGTTTAAATTGGTAACATAAGCCTGGTGGTGCTTACCATGGTGAATTTCCATAGTCAACTTATCAATGTGCGGTTCAAGGGCATCGGTAGCGTAAGGTAACGCCGGTAGTGTAAAAGCCATAATATATTGAGTTTAAAGTTTAATGAAAGTAACGCAACAAATATAAAGCGTTGTAAACGGATTTTGTTTTATTTGAATGTAATTTTTGTGGGAGTCCATAGTCCATGGCAAAAATGTGTTGTGAACGATAGCACCTTTTTCTGCGGCTATGGACTATGGACCATCGACTATGGACTTTCTCCCTACCCCCTCTTCCCCTTAAAGAAATTTCGCACCAGCTCAGCGCATTCATTTTCCTGTATGCCGCCGGTGATTACAGTTTTGGGATGGGTTATCTTTTGATTGAGCCTGCCAAACCCCCGTTTGGCATCGTAAGCGCCAAAAACAATACGGCTTAGCTGGAACCAGTAACTGGCCCCGGCGCACATTACGCAGGGCTCAAGGGTTACATATAGGGTGCAGTCTTGCAGGTATTTGCCGCCTATAAAGTTTGCCGCTGCAGTAAGCGCCTGCATTTCGGCATGTGCCGAAACATCATTGAGCCGCTCGGTAAGGTTATGGCCGCGACCTATAATTTTCCCTTTGCAAACTACAACGGCGCCAATGGGTATTTCATCTTCGGCCAGGGCCAAATTAGCCTCCTTTAGCGCCTCCTTCATAAAAAGCTCATCGGGCGATATGGTTGGCTCACCATCAAAGTTGATATATCTCATTTATTTTTTTGGGGTTACGGTGATTTAAAAATGATTACAGCGATTTTATGCTCCCGTTTTTTCTTGAATCTTGATTCTTACCTTCTTGCTTCTTAATTCAAACCAATTTACTCCCATTCGGCACTGGTTTTTCTATCGCGGCTAAAACAATGTCCCCGTTTTCATCGGCAAAGCCGGTCAGCAAAAACTCCGACATAAAATTGGCTATTTGTTTTTTGGGGAAATTAATTACGCACATCACCTGCCGGCCGGGCAATTCTTCTTTTGTATAATGTTTGGTAATTTGGGCGCTGGTCCATTTAATACCCAGTGGACCAAAATCTACTTTCACTTTGTAGGCAGGCTTGCGGGCCTGCGGAAAATCTTCGGCCTCTAAAATCGTTCCGGCGCGTATTTCTACCTTTTCAAAATCATGCCAGCTAATAGTTTCCATAGTGCAAAGGTATAAACCCCGGCCGAATCCTGCCTTTTGCGCGGGATTTTTTTATTTTTGCCCAATAATCAATATGAAAAAAACATTTTTACTGTTAAGCGCATTATTCCTCATCATCGCATCGTGCAAAAAAGATAACTCGGCTGCCGCACAAGCTGCCGCCGACGACACTGCAATAAAAGCCTACATCGCCGCCAACAACATCACGGCAATAAAAGATCCTTCGGGCCTTTATTATCAAATATTAACCGATGGCAGCGGGGCTAATCCCACCGTAAAATCAACAGTGGACGTAAATTATACAGGCAAACTTTTAAATGGCAGCGTTTTTGCGCCTACGGCAAATCTTTCGTCGCCATTGAGCGGGTTAATTCAAGGATGGCAAATAGGCATTCCGTATGCCAAGGCCGGCGGGCGCATATTGCTGATTATACCTTCAGCATTAGGTTACGGCAGTTCGTCGCCGGGAGCATCTATACCGGCTAATTCGGTATTGGTGTTTACGATAGATTTATTGAGCTTCAGTAACTAAAAATAAGAGTAAAGCAATTATTTTTTATATTCGGGAAATATAAGATTAATCAAACGATAAATTATGTTAAGAAAAACGCTGTTTATTTCGGTTGTTGTTTTGTTTATGTGCAGTTTCTGCTTTGCAAAGCAAACAGCTAAAAGCGGTGTCGAAAGTAATTACGCCGCAGCCTTATCACGCGATACTGTACCACAGGCCGAGGTGATGCAGGTAGTTAACGCGGCAATAAATTCGTTAAATAGTTTTAATATTGATGCGGTAGCCAATTTGTACACCCAAAACGCCGTAGTTGCCGACGATGAGCCACCCTACTCGTGGAATGGCCCAACTGCAGGTGTACAGTGGGTAAATGCGGTTGAGCAGGTTTGCAAAGAGAACCGCTTAACCAAACTGAAAGGATCGATAGGTACGGTTAGTGTTTATCAGCAAAGTACTGATAATGTATACGTGGTGGTACCGGTAATTTACACCGGCCTGCTGCCCGGCAAAGCTGCTTTTGAAGCCAACGGCGCATTTGCTTTTGTTTTGCGAAATATAAACGGCAAATGGCTGATAAAAAGCCAGGTTTGGGTACCGCGCAGAGCATTGTAAGTATTTAGCTCGAATGATCGTGCAATATTTTCCATCCACCGGCAGTATGCACCATGACAAGTGAATACCGCCCCGAACGCTCCGGTAAATTATTGCCGTACAAGGTAAACGCCCCTGTTAGCAGCGCATAGTTCTCGCCCAGCATACGTACTACCATATCACTGTAGCGCAAATTCTGTTTTGGCATACTGCCGTTAAAATATTTTTTTTCGTATAATGATCTAATAGCATCCATACCAACCGGCCCGGTAGGGAACATCATGGTAGCTGACGGATCATACAAACTAATATAAGCTTCCAGATGTCCTTTGTTCCATTCGTCTGCCGAATTATTCATAATGCTGATGATTTCTTTTGAGATTTTATCATCACCGGGTGTTTGGGCATTTACTTTGGTTGCCGCGAGCAAGCAAAGCAAAATTAAGGTTGCAGTTTGAAAGCGTATTTTGCGGATGATATTCATGATACATAAATTTACGCTCAAATTTAGGATAAATTGCGCTATAGAATAGCAGTATGATTTCGAGCGCTGTGACAAAATGTTACTAACATACCAGTGCGCCATATATAGTTCGAAACGCATAGTTCAATAGACATGGCGTTAAAGTTTTCTCACTGCGTTCGAAATGACACGGCGGGGAGGGCGTCCAAAACCTCATTTCTTCTTCTTTGATGCCTTAGCCATCGGGTTAAAATCGAGTGCAAGTTTTATCCAATAATTAAAATCTTTTTGATTGTAAAAACCTTCTTCGCCCACAAAAACAAAATCCTTGCTGGGCTTGTTCCTTGCCATTACCATCTGCCGCACGGCATTATTCGCCAAAGCGGTTTCCATTTGTTCGGCGCCAATACGGCAAAGCATTTCGTCGCCACTGACGCATACGCACATTTTACCATTAACCATAAAACATACGCCGCGAAACATTTCCTTTTCTTCCACGTCGGGCAAATCTGCAAGCGCTTCTCTTATTCTGTCTGCAAGTTTTGTGTTATATGCCATCTTATTTAGTCATTTTAGCTTCGCTGTCATTGGTCATTTGCTGCGCGTCTTGGTCATTGTGGAATTGAATGACTGGCGATGCTCGTCTTTTCAGACTTTCCTGGCTCACTTAGCAGCGCCATCGCAATCCCTTTAAAACTTAGTTGATTTAGCGGAAATTCCAGTATAACGTGTATCAAACTTAATATAAACAACCACTTAATACCCAAACGATAGTTGTAAAAATACAGGCCAACCGACACGGCCCAAAGCAAGCCAATAATAAAGGCTCGCTTCGTTGTGACTCGATGCCATTTAATAATACGCGTTTTGCTAAACCAGTTAATGTAATGATAGGTATAAGCAAAGGCAATTACGCGTGTTAAAACAATGCTGGCGGTATTGGTGTAAATATTTACACCCTGGCTGCGTAGTGTTGTGGTATTTAAATTTCTAAAATATCCGTAATTGCCCATAGCCCAGGCAGTGGTAGCTGGGTGATAATTGGTAAATAACACACACAGCAATACCGGGCAAAGTATAAACATAAACAGGGCCACGTAGCCCGAAATCAATTTATCTTTCAGCGCACCCGACAAAATAAATGCCCCGGTAAAAATATATACATGAATCAGCGTTGGTACATACAATCCGAAAATGGTGCGCAACAGGTTATTGCTTAATAAAAAGTATCCGGCAATAACTAATATAATAAATGCCAGCAAGCGATTAACGCTGGTTTTTAGAGCTAATAATATGAATGATAAGCCAAAGCTGTAATAAATTAAATCGGCATAGCTGCGCCCAAGCAACAGACACAAAGGGATAATAATTGCAATGGTTAAATAGTCATATTTTTTCAATGTGAAATATTGCCGTTCGTTTAGCCACGATATTTCGGTAAGATAATGTGCCGGCCCCAGTATGGCGTATGATAACAGCACCAGTTCGAAGGGGATTACCAGGGCAAGGCAAGCGGAGGCAAGCATCGCTAAGATGTTATAATAATTTATCTTTTGGTTCATTTGTTCACTGGTTCATTAGTTTATTGGTGCATAATTAGTTTCTGTTAGGCGTTTTGAACTAATCTCTCACCTCAAACCTCTAATCTCTAAACCGCAACTTCTTTCGGTCTTCCTGACTTTTCCGACTTTTCGGACTTTTTTTAAAATTAATTAAAATGTATTCATTTCCCAATCGTCTCTATCTTTATAAAACATTAATACATTGATAACAGCCGTAATGCCCGAAGAGAAAAACAACACTATCATAGATGCTATAACGGCGTATGGTAAAAACTTGTTGGGCTTTATACGGCGCAGGGTAAATAATGATGCCGATGCCGAAGACATTCTGCAGGATGTTTGGTACCAGTTTAGTTCGGTCATCAATTCGGAGCCTATTGAACAAACGGGTGCCTGGTTATATCGCGTGGCCCGCAACAAAATACTGGATAAGCATAAAAAACATACCGAAACCCTGCTGGACGATATGCTGCCCGATACGGATGACGATGAAGCTCCGGACTTTAAAGCCATCCTGATGACGGAAGCCAGCACGCCCGAAACAGAATACCTGCGCAATCTTTTTTGGGAACAGCTATTTTTTGCCCTTGATGAATTACCCGAAGAACAACGGCAGGTTTTTATATGGCAGGAACTGGATGACATCCCCTTTAAAGAAATAGCCGAACGTACCGGCGAAAATATACAAACCCTGGTATCGCGCAAGCGGTATGCGGTAGTACATCTGCGCAAGCGGTTAAAACAATTGTACGAGGAAATTACAGAATATTAAAAATTAAAAACATGAGAGCATTTTTTTATAGAAGGAAATTTATATTTATTCCATTTGCGATAGCCGCCTTCCTGTCGCTCGTCAGCTTTGTGGTGATGACTTTATGGAATTACTTACTGCCTGGGATACTACACGTTGGCGCCATAACCTTTTGGCAGGCCATGGGCATATTTGTGTTATGCAAAATATTGTTTGGCTTCGGTAAAGGCGGCCACAATAAATGGGGCGGCCGGGGTAACCCCTGGATGCGCCATAAAATGGAAGAAAAATTCAAAGGCATGAGCCCCGAAGAGAAAGAAGCCTTTAAAGCCAAAATGAGTAATTTTTGTGATCGCCGTAATTGGTACGGGCGTCATAAGCATCCTTTTGATACCAATTGGGATGATATCAAGACTGAGGTAAGTCCGGAGTCATAAGTCTTTAGTCCGAAGTGATAAGCTGGTTAAAACTGGCCTATCACTTCGGATTAAAAAACCTGATGAATTTTGTCCAAAATCGTCAACCTCGGTAGTTATAGCATCAAACTAACAAATAACACTTTGAAATATGGATATTTTAGTTTTTACAACAAGTGTTGAAAAGCCGGCACAAATAAAAATGGTAAAACCATTGCTAACGGCTGTACCTGCCATAACCGGATGGAATTTTGACCTGGAAGATTGCGACAATATTTTACGGATTGAAGCGAATGACGTATCGCCGCGTTACATCGAATCGATTTTACATACGGCAGGTTTTAGTTGCCGGGAACTGGAATACTGACGGGAAGTTCAAAGTTCTAAGTCTGGAATCTTTAATCGAAAGTCTTATGTTCTAAGATTGAGAACACCACGACGTATGACTTTTCCACTAACGACTACAGACTTTTTACCTAATCCCGTCTGTTAAATAAAAACGACGCATAGTATAGCAACGTTGCCAGCGCGCTTAATGCGGCCACCACATACGTCATAGCGGCCCACCAAAGGGCGTCCTTAGCTTGTTCATGCTCCTCGCGGGTTTGCATAATGGTGTAATTGTTATCCAGCCAGGCTAATGCACGTCTGCTGGCGTCAAACTCCACCGGCAGGGTAATAAAACTAAACAGTGTTACCAACGCTAAAGCCACCACCCCAATAGCCAATACCAACGGATTGTTGGTAAAAAACAGCAGCAATACGCCAATCAATAAAGTAAACTGCGTTAAAGTAGAAGCCACGTTGATAACCGGCACTATGGCGCTGCGCAGGCTTAACCAGCTATACGCCCGGGCATGTTGTACGGCATGTCCGCATTCGTGAGCGGCAACCGCCGCCGAGGCCACGCTGCGGCTATAATATACATCCGGACTCAGATTAACCGTTTTTGTTTCGGGATTATAATGATCGGTTAGCTGTCCTTCAACTGATACGATCTGCACATCGTAAATACCGTTGTCGCGCAACATCCTTTCTGCAACTTCGGCACCCGAAAGTCCCGACATCAATGCAATTTGCGAATATTGATTAAATTTGCTTTTAAAGCGCCATTGTACAATAAAACTGATGATGGCAATAACGATCATCAAAAACCAGGCGGAGCCTGTGCCAATATATGCGATGATTAATGATAAGTGATTCATAATAGTTCATGGTTAATGGTAAAAAAGTCGGAAAAGTCCGAAAGACGAAGCATTGCGGATTAACCGATGTCTAATGAGTATAAATCAAAAAGCATTCCTAAAACATAAAAAAATTGAGCGGAAATACATTTTCATACTGGGAACAAACAGCATTTATTGATAATGCCGATGTGATCATCATCGGCAGCGGCCTGGTGGGGCTAAGCGCTGCGCTGCATTTAAAAAAACAGCAGCCCGCCTTAAAAGTGTTGGTTTTGGAACGGGGATTTTTGCCAACCGGCGCGAGTACCAAAAATGCGGGATTTGCCTGCTTTGGCTCTGTATCAGAGATACTTGCGTTGTTAAAAAAGTCGCCAGCCGATGAAGTAGTGCGTATGGTTAACTATAAGTGGCGCGGCTTGCAGCGGCTGCGGCAAAATTTGGGCGATGCAAACATTGATTATCAGCAACACGGTGGTTACGAATTATTTATGGACGGAGAGGAGGAACATGCCAATGAATGCCTTGATAAATTAACCTATTTAAATAATACGTTAAAAGACGCCATTGGCCAGCCCGCCATTTATTCAGTTGCCGATGCCAAAATTGCAGCTTTTGGTTTTAAGAACGTTTGCCGGATGGCTTACACCCCCTACGAGGGGCAAATACATACCGGTAAAATGATGCGTACTTTGCTCAATAAGGTTTACCAACAAGATGTGCTGGTGCTAAACGGATGCGAAATTAAGCAGATAGAGCAGGAGACAAATTACACCTGCCTCCGAACATCGCAAGGCAATTTTAAGGCGGCAAAAGTAATATTAGCCACCAACGCTTTCGCATCCCAACTATTTCCGGAGCTTAACGTAATACCCGGCCGCGGCCAGGTTTTGGTAACCAAACCCATTGACGGTTTAAAATTAAAAGGCACCTATCATTTTGATGAGGGCTATTACTATTTCCGTAATATTGATAACCGGGTGTTATTTGGCGGTGGCCGCAATCTTGATTTTGAAACAGAAAAGACCTGGGAGTTCGGCCAAACCGAGGCTGTAAAAAACAAGCTTACAACCTACTTACATGATGTAATATTACCCGGCCAGGATTTCGAAATTGATTGTTGGTGGAGCGGCATTATGGGCTTTGGCGAAGATATAAGTCCGATTGTAAAACAAGTTAGCCCCGGTATATTTTGTGCAGTTAGATGTAATGGCATGGGTGTTGCCATGGGCAGCCTGGTAGGCGAGGAAGTGGCGGAACTGGCGTTGGGATAACGCCAGCCTGTGGTATTTTTTTTGTAGAGACGCGATACTTCGCGTCTCCCGCATACAGGCAGACGACGTAAATGCGGATAGGCAGGTGATAGGTATGATTGAGCGCATAGTGGCAGACGCGAAGTATCGCGTCTCCACGTCAAAAAACCACCAATAAACTAAATGAAAAAACACTTTTCAAATATCAATTTAATTCTTACTTTTGCGGGCTAATTGTTGCTCATTGAAATCGCTAAAAGATTATTCGATTCCTTTTACCGGCCTCAAACTGGGGAAGCACCAGTTTGACTTTGTGATTACAGATTCTTTTTTCGACGAGTTTGAATATTCGCTGGTAAAAAAAGCAAAACTGGATTGCCGCGTTGAACTGGAAAAGCAGGAGACAATGATCATCCTGAACTTCCGGATATCCGGAACTATTGATGCTACCTGCGACAGGTGTTTGGCGCAATATCCGCAGCATGTGGATATACACGAACAGCAGGTTGCTAAGTTTAGCGAAGAGGAAATTAACGCGGATGAAGAACTCATCGTACTGACTAAGAATGATCACGAGATCAATACAGCAGCGCTGATATACGAATACATAAACGTTGCATTACCCTTTATAACGGTATGCGGCGACGAGGGTAATACCCCGTATTGTGATAAAGATATGCTGGATAAGCTTAACGAGCTTGCCGCTAATAATGAACAAACTGAGCAGGCAGACCCCCGATGGGATGCGCTCAAAAAAATTAAATAAGTATATAAAAAACAGGATTTATGCCACATCCAAAACGTAAAATATCCAAATCGAGAAGAGATAAACGCAGAACACATGATAATGCTCCTCTTCCAACATTAACTACTTGCAAAGTTACCGGTGCTGTACATTTACCACACAGAGCTTACGTTGTTGACGGTAATACTTACTACAACGGTAAATTACTGATTGAGAAAGCGGCTGTAGCATAAGTTTAATTTTCTGAAATGAAGATTGGCTTAGATACTATGGGCGGTGATTTTGCTCCCCAGGCAACTGTGCTGGGGGCAATTGCGGCCTATAAGTCCTTTTCTTCCGGGCAGCAATTAGTGCTTATTGGCGATAAGGAGCAGACGGTAAATATCCTTCAGGAAAATAATTTTAACCCCGATCATTTTGAGTATGTACATACTACAGAAGTGATTGGTATGGGCGAACATCCCGCTAAAGCGGTTGTTCAAAAGCCCGATTCCAGTATTTCGCTTGGCTTTAAAATGCTGAAGGAAGGCACTATTGATGCTTTTTCTTCGGCAGGGAATAGCGGGGCGATGCTGGTTGGTGCTGTTTTAAGCGTAAAAACTATTCCGGGTGTGCTGCGCCCGGCTATTACCAGTATAATGCCCCAGCTAAGCGGGGCATTAGGCATTTTGGTGGATGTTGGCGCAAATGCCGACTGTAAACCCGAGTTTATGCCGCAATTTGGCGCACTCGGCAGTTTATTTGCCCAACACGTTTACAATGTACACAATCCCCGTGTTGCCCTGGTAAACATTGGCGAGGAAGAAGGAAAAGGCAATGTACTTTGCCAGGCCGCCTATCCGCTGATGAAAGAAAGCAAACTATTTAATTTTGTGGGTAATGTTGAAGGCCGCGGGTTGTTTTATGACAATGCCGATGTATTGGTTTGCGACGGTTTTACCGGTAACGTTATTTTAAAGTTTGCCGAAACATTTTACGAAGTAACCCACGAAAAAGGTATAAACGACAGCTTTTTTAAACTGTTTAACTACGAACAATATGGCGGCAGCCCCATCCTGGGTGTTAATGCGCCGGTTGTGGTGGGGCATGGTATATCAAGTCCCGAGGCTATTAAAAACATGGTGCTGATATCAAAGAAAATGGTTGAAAGCGCCCTTGTTGACAAAATAAAGCTGGCTTTCCAGTAAAAATATTATAGATGAATAAAATTCATGCTGCTATTACAGCCGTACATGGTTACGTACCCGATTATGTGCTAACCAACCACGAGCTGGAAACAATGGTAGATACTAACGACGAGTGGATAACCACACGAACCGGTATTAAAGAACGAAGGGTACTGAAGGGCGAAGGCCTCGGAACATCAGACATGGCGGTGCCCGCAGTTGAAGGCCTGCTTAAAAAACGTGGCATCGGCGCCGATGAAATTGACCTCATTATTTTTTGCACCAGTACGCCCGATAGGGTTTTCCCGGCCACGGCTAATATTTTGGCAGGTAAAATAGGCGCAACAAATGCCTGGGGGTACGATTTACAGGCCACCTGCTCGGGTTTCCTGTTCGGGCTGGCTACCGGGTCGCAATTTGTGGAGACCGGCAAATACAAAAAAGTTTTAGTGGTTGGCGGCGATAAAATGTCGTCGATAATAAATTACAAAGACCGTGCTACCTGCATTATTTTTGGCGACGGCTGTGGCGCTGCCCTGCTTGAACCTAATGAGGAGGGTTATGGCATTGTTGATTCTATTTTAAAAAGCGACGGCTTTGGCGCACCTTATATTAAGCAGGAAGCCGGAGGCTCGGTAAAACCGGCCAGTCATGAAACTGTTGATGCAAATGAACACTATTTTTATCAGGAAGGTAAAGTGGTATTCAAATTTGCTGTTACCAGGATGGCCGAGGTTGCCGCCGAAGTGATGGAAAAGAATAACCTTACTGCCGATAATATTAATTGGCTGGTGCCTCATCAGGCCAATAAACGTATTATTGATGCTGCTGCCACCCGTACTGGTGTAAATGCCGAAAAGGTGGTGATAAACATTGATCGTTACGGCAATACTACCAACGCAACACTGCCCCTGTGTTTGTGGGAATGGGAAGATAAATTTAAAAAGGGCGATAATATTATATTGGCTGCCTTTGGCGGTGGCTTTACCTGGGGAGCCATGTATTTGAAATGGGCTTATTGATGTTCAATTTTTTTGATGTGCAGATGAGAAAAAATGTGGAGATATGCAGGTGGGCAAATGTGCAGATCAGAAAAATTGCTAATTTGCACGTCTAATTAGTTTTAAATAAATTCCTAAAAAATGAGTAAAATTCACGCCGCTATTACCGCTGTACATGGCTACGTCCCCGACTATGTGTTAACCAACAAGGAATTGGAGACATTGGTTGATACCAACGACGAGTGGATAACCAGCCGCACCGGTATTAAAGAGCGCCGCATATTAAAAGGCGAGGGCCTGGGTACTTCGGATTTGGCTGTACCTGCAGTTGAAGCTTTATTAAAAAAACGCGGAATTACAGCGAATGATCTGGACCTGATTATTTTCTGCACCACCACTCCCGATCGTGTTTTCCCGGCAACTGCCAATATTTTGGCTGATAAAATTGGCGCGAAAAACGCATGGGGTTATGATTTGCAGGCGGCTTGTTCTGGCTTTTTATTCGGCCTGGCTACCGGTTCGCAGTTTATTGAGAGCGGCAAGCATAAAAAAGTATTAGTTGTTGGCGGCGATAAAATGTCGTCAATTACGAATTATCAGGACCGTGCCACCTGCATTATTTTTGGGGATGGCTGCGGCGCCGTATTATTGGAGCCTAACGACGAAGGAAACGGAATTATCGACTCTATTTTAAAGAGCGATGGTTCGGGCGTAGCTTATTTGCATCAAAAAGCAGGCGGCTCTATCAAACCGGCATCGCACGAAACGGTTGACGCCCGCGAACATTACGCTTACCAGGAAGGCCAGGCAGTATTTAAATTTGCCGTTACCAATATGGCCGATGTAGCTGCCGAAGTGATGGAACGCAACGATTTAAAATCAGAAGATATAGCATGGCTGGTACCACACCAGGCTAATAAACGCATTATTGACGCAACTGCTAACCGTACCGGTGTAAGCGCCGATAAAGTAATCATTAATATTGAGCGGTATGGTAATACCACCAATGGCACCATCCCCCTTTGTTTATGGGAATGGGAAAGTAAATTTAAAAAAGGCGACAATTTGATATTGGCGGCCTTTGGCGGAGGCTTTACCTGGGGATCAATTTATTTGAAATGGGCTTATTGATGATTTGAAGATTTGATGATGTGCTAATTTGAAAATTAATGATTTGGGGTTCCATTTTCAAATCTTCAAATCAACACATCTTCAAATTATCTTCGCATCAAAAATACACACATTGTCAAATATGTTTTGTTAATTTGCTTATAAACTAACTATCAACTTAATTAATTGAAATTGGCAATTTTTTTGAATCTGCATATTAGCACGTATGCATGTTAGTAAGAAATTGTATTCACTATTAAAACAACTAAATACCGGGCATGGATATTAAACAAATTCAGGATCTGATACGCTTCGTCTCCAAATCAGGCGTTAACGAAGTTTCCATCGAGCAGCAAGATTTTAAAATCACCATAAAAACCGACCATCAATCGCCGGTTTTATATCAGGCTACCGTTCCGGTTCAGGCTGTTGAGGCAGCCCCTGTTGCCGCCGCTCCTGTTGCACCAGTTGCTGCAGCCGCTCCTGTTGCCGACACATCACATTACGTGACTATTAAATCACCGATGATTGGTACCTTCTACCGCTCGGCAAGTCCCGAAAAACCATTGTTTGTTAACGTAGGCGACGAAATAAAACCAGGCAGTGTGCTTTGCATTATTGAAGCGATGAAGCTTTTCAATGAAATTGAAGCTGAAATATCGGGTCGTATAGTGAAAATACTGGTTGATAATGCATCGCCGGTAGAATACGATCAGCCGTTATTTTTAGTTGAACCCGTTTAGTGATGTGCAAATGTGCTGATTACGAATGTGCAGATGATTGCATATTCTCCCCCCGGCATATCTGCATATTTATACATTAATAAAATCCGCACATCTGCATATTTGCACATCTGCACATTTTTAAAACTATGTTTAAAAAAATATTAATAGCTAACCGAGGTGAAATTGCCCTGCGAATTATTCGCACCTGTAAGGAAATGGGTATCAAAACCATAGCTGTATATTCTACTGCCGACCGCGACAGTCTGCATGTACGTTTTGCTGATGAAGCTGTCTGTATCGGTCCGCCGCCAAGCCGCGATTCTTACTTAAATATTCCGAATATCATCTCGGCTGCCGAATTAACCAATGCCGATGCCATACATCCGGGCTATGGTTTTTTATCTGAGAATGCGAAATTCTCGGCTATCTGCGCCGAATACGGCATTAAATTCATCGGCGCTACTGCCGACCAGATTAACTCCATGGGCGATAAGGCTTCGGCCAAAGAAACCATGAAAAAGGCAGGTGTGCCTACTATCCCCGGTTCCGAAGGATTATTATCCAGCGTGAAAGAGGGAATAGAAATCGCCAAAAAAATAGGCTATCCTGTAATATTAAAAGCAACCGCCGGCGGTGGTGGCCGCGGTATGCGTATTGTTTGGAAAGACGAAGAGTTTGAAAACGCATGGGACTCGGCCCGTGCCGAATCGGGGGCTGCCTTTGGTAACGATGGCATGTACCTGGAGAAATATGTATTAGATCCGCGCCATATTGAAATACAGGTAGTGGGCGATCAATACGGTAAAGTTTGTCACCTGTCTGAACGCGACTGCTCCATACAGCGCCGTCACCAGAAACTGGTAGAAGAATCACCTTCGCCGTTTATGACCGATAAGCTGCGTAAAAAAATGGGCGAGGCTGCCATAAAGGGTGCTAAAGCAGTAAAATACGAAGGCGCCGGAACAGTAGAGTTTTTAGTGGATAAGGATCGCAATTTCTACTTTATGGAGATGAACACCCGTATACAGGTAGAGCATCCGGTAACCGAAGAAGTAATCAACTTCGATTTGATTAAGGAACAAATAAAAGTTGCCGCGGGTATCCCAATATCAGGCAAAAACTACGAGCCGATACTACACGCCATTGAATGCCGTATCAACGCCGAAGATCCTTTTAATAACTTCCGCCCTTCACCGGGAAAAATCACCAATTTTCATTCGCCGGGTGGCCACGGAGTGCGTATTGACACCCACGTTTACACCGGTTATGTAATACCGCCTAACTACGATTCAATGATTGCCAAAGTTATTTGCGTGGCCCAAACCCGCGATGAAGCCCTGGCTACCATGGAGCGTGCATTGAGCGAGTTTGTGATTGAAGGTGTAAAAACAACCATACCTTTCCATTTAAAATTACTGCAGGACCCTAACTTCCGCGCCGGTAATTTTACCACCAAGTTTATGGAAACTTTTGAATATTAGCAGTAATGGCAAATATTTTTAGCGGTATTGTAGATAAGATAAAAGAAAAAGGCCGGGAAGCGCCCGAGGGCGAAATGTCATTTTTTCAACACCTGGAAGCGTTACGGTGGCATGTAATCAGGGCTGCTTTAGCAGTGCTGGTATTTGCTATCGTTGCCTTCATCTATTATAAGAGCTTCTTCTCAGGCGTTATAATGGCCCCAACCCGCATCGATTTCTGGACCTACCGGATGATGTGCAACATGGGGTACTCATTGCACAATCTAATCCCTTCTTTTTTTGATGCTGATGGCTTTTGCGTTAAAAAAATAAGCTTTACCCTCATTAACACCGAAATAGCCGGACAATTTAACCTGCAGCTTAACGGGTCTATCATGATAGGGCTTATTGCAGGAATACCTTACCTCTTGTTCGAGATATGGCGCTTTATAAGGCCTGCGCTGCATGAGCGGGAGCGCAAGGCGGCAAGTGGTTTCGTATTTTACACTTCGTTCCTGTTTTTTATAGGTGTGCTTTTTGGCTACTACGTGGTTACCCCCCTATCTATTAGGTTTTTGGTAAATTATACCGTTAGTGATAACATCGTAAACTATTTCAGTATCGATTCGTATATGTCGTCGGTAACCATGCTTACGCTATTGGCGGGAATAGTTTTCCAGTTACCCATTGTGGTTTACATATTGGCAAGTTTGGGCATACTTACCCCTAAGTTTATGCGCGAAAAGCGCCGTTACGCCATTATCATCATTTTAATTATCGCTGCTATCATTACCCCATCGCCCGATGCATTGACCATGGGCGTTGTGGCCATGCCGCTCTTTGTACTATATGAATTAAGCATATACGTGGCGGCAATGGTACAGCGCCGTCGTAAAAAACGCGAATTGGAGGAAGGGCTGAACTAATATTTTAATTTGAAAATTTGAGGATGTGTCTATTTGAAAATTGGATAATATCTTCAAATTTTCAAATAGACACATCTTCAAATTATTTCTATGAAAGAAGGATTAAAAATAGCAATCGGTGGCGATCATGCCGGTTTTGAATACAAACAAGCTTTAATAGATGTGCTGGGAGCCACGGCCACCGTTAAAGATTTTGGTCCGTTTTCAGACGCTTCTTGCGATTATCCTGATTTTGCACATCCGGTAGCGTCAGCTGTTGAGAGTGGCGAATTTGATTTCGGTATCCTCATCTGCGGAAGCGGAAACGGGGTATCCATCACCGCCAACAAGCACCAGGGCATCCGTGCTTCTATTTGCTGGAACGAGGAACTGGCTGAGCGCGCCCGCAGCCATAACGATGCCAATATACTAAGTATCCCTGCCCGCCATATCTCGCTGGACATGGCGAAGAAAATTGTTGAAATATTTTTCTCGACTGATTTTGAGGGTGGCAGGCATGCTACGCGAGTGGGTAAAATTGCTTGTTAATTTAAGTCGGAAAAGTCAGTAAAGTCCGAAAGATGAAGCATGGTTGCATAGCAGTAAGATGGGCCGAAAAGACTCCAGCCCAAAGGCACCGGGGCGAATCCCCTTATACAAATGACACAATGACTAATTCATGAAAATAACAACATTATCACTAATCGCCGTTATTTCGGCATTTTCTGCATCCGCACAGCAGGATACTATTGCCATGAAATATGCCCGGAATATTAGTCCGGCATTAGCCGAACTGCATTTAAGTATTATCGCATCTGATGCCTATGAAGGCCGCGAAACCGGCAAACCGGGTGCGGATAAAGCGGCACATTACATTGCCACTGAGTTTAAGGCGCAAGGATTGGAGGCTCCGGTAAACGGATCTTACTTTTTTAATGTGCCTTTGGAGACTAAGGACGTAAATATGTCGGTAAATATTAATGCCCGTCAGTTCACAAACGCGCAGGACTATTATGCTGCCAATGTTTACGAGGATAGGAAGTTGATAACCCCCGAAATTGTGTTTATCGGCTATGGTACCAATGCCGAGATAGCCAACGTTGATTTAAAAGGCAAAGTAGTGCTGATGATTAACGAAGACAAACCGCAGCCGGGAGTAAAAGCCAACACGGGTTTCAGAATGTCGAAATCACGGTTGCAAATCGTTAAAAACCTGCAGGAAAAAGGTGTAGCCTTAATAATGGCGACAAACGCGCAACTCGGTGAGGTGCTCAAAACAAATGGCGCACGTTTACGGGCTGGACGTTTAACTATTAAACAGGATAAAGGTGAAGTGGCCAAACCGCAAGCTGCTGTTTTACTGATCACATCGGGCATGGCGGATGAACTGGTAAAATCAACCGGCAGAACATTTGATGGATTGAAAGGAACGGTAACTGATAATTTTAAAGCACAAACCATAGCCGCGGGCGTAGCATTTGATTATCATACCACGATGAAAGATGTGAAAGCGGTTGATGTAGTTGGTTTGCTGCCAGGCTCTGATCCTAAGCTAAAAGATGAGGTACTGGTAATTTCGGCGCATTATGATCATATCGGGGTATTACCTGAAGGCACGCCCGGAGATCGTATTAACAATGGCGCCGACGATGATGGCTCGGGTACTACCGCCATAATGGAATTGGCCAGGGCATTTTCGAGAGCAAGGGACGAAGGGCATGGTCCGCGCCGCAGTATTTTATTTTTAGGAAACGTGGGCGAGGAAAAAGGCCTGCTGGGTTCTGAATATTATACCGATCATCCTACTATCCCGCTGGCAAATACCATTGCCGATTTAAATATTGATATGATTGGACGTATCGGTGCTGATTACATCGGCAAGCCTGATTCGGCCAACAACGTCTATGTTATCGGTTCATCTATGTTGAGCACCGACTTGCACAAGGCTAACGAAAAGGCAAATACATTATATACCCACCTCGATTTGGATTACAAATACGATGATCCGAACGATCCTAACAGTTTTTACACCCGGAGCGATCATTACAATTTTGCCAAACATGGCGTGCCTATTATTTTTTACTTCAACGGGGTACACAAAGATTATCACCAGCCCGGCGACGAGATAGGTAAAATTAATTTCCCTTTACTAACCAAACGCGCGCAATTGGTATTTTATACCGCCTGGGATTTGGCCAATGCTGATGCCCGTCCGGTGGTTGACGGGAAGAAATAGAATAGAGTACCTCCTCAATGTCATTTCGACCGCAGGGAGAAACTGTCTCTTGAGCGAACCGAAAAATTTAAACGCCATGCATAGCAGACTGTGCATGGCGTTCAGGTATAGTTCGTAAGGTTTTCTCACTTTGTTCGAAATGACATGGAGATGAGGATTTTCTGATTAACCTTTTGCCTTTCTGCTTTCGCCTTTCCCCTCCAATTCCCTATCTTTGTATTGAGGTAAAAATTGGATAAAGTAAAAATTCTTGAACAGTATCTTCCGCCTGATGCAGCTCCGCTCGTTGGCCGCTGGATTGACTACTTTAAATGCGAATTCAAAATTTCGCGCAACCGCAACAGCAAATTTGGCGACTACAGGCCCCCGCATTCCGGCAAAGGACACCGTATTTCTGTAAATTTCGATTTAAACCCTTATGCCTTCCTGGTAACCACCGTACATGAGTTTGCACACCTGCATACCTGGAACGAACATCAGCATAAAGCTAAACCACACGGTACCGAGTGGAAAAATAACTTCAAAAAAATGATGCAGCCTTTTTTTGAAAAAGATGTTTTCCCTGCTGATATAAAACATGCTATTACCAGCTATTTGAATAATCCTGCAGCGTCAAGTTGTTCGGATTTAACGCTCTATCGATCGTTGCGTAAATATGATGCACCAAAAGAATCGGTAGTGACTGTTGAAAAACTGCCCATAAAAGCGATATTCAAATTAAAAGACGGCCGCGTGTTCCGCAAAGAGGAAAAATTGCGCAAACGATATAAATGCGTCGAGGTAAATTCCCGGAGGGTATATTTGTTTAGCCCGGTTGCTGAGGTGGAGCTGATGCACGAACAGGGATAAAAATAATACCTCTAAATAATATCCCTAATCACCTTTATTTTGCGCAACAACGCAACCAACCAAAAGATTAAAACAATTGCCGCCGGGGCAACTACGATTAACTTAACTGCCGGATCAACCGCCCACGACGAAACCAATAACGAAAGCCCGATTAACACCACCGGATGAAAGATATACACCCCAAAAGCATTGTTTGACATCCCCGTAAGGCGCGCCGAAGGGTTGTTCCACTTAAATTTGGAAATGCTAAGCAAGGCAATGGAGATCATTACGCCGGTTAACTGCTCCCAAAGTGAATAGGAAAGCGCAATAGGATTCCATCCACCATTGAAATAATCGCCCGGAAATTTCATCATTAAAAATAAAATAAACAAGGCAGGCAGCAATACCAGCACCATAACCCAGGCCATACCGCGCATTTGCTTACCTTGTTTAAGATTAAGCTGGTTAAGCCAATCATTTTTTGACGCAATTATTCCCACAATAAAAAATACGATATACTGAGGAAAATAACCCAACTGAAAGCCAAGCGGCTGCCAGGACCAGCCAGTGGGAAACAATAACCGCGTTAAAAAACTAACCAATCCCAACAAAAGCCCCGCACCTAATAGCCAACCCGTTGATGGCAGTTGATAACTTAGGTTAATTTTAAGGGCCGGAACAGTTTTAAAAAGCAGGTAAACCAAATTAAAAATAAGCAGGGCTGCAGCAAACCAAAGCACGCCAAAATCAACCCAGTGGTGGTAACCAGACATATATTCAATAAAAGAATAGTGCTGCCCATTACCATAATGTTCCACCATATAATTTAATATGGGCGATAGAATGAGCGAATAAAAAACCAGCGGTATACCCAGCCGTTTTAGCCGGTCGCCTAAAAATTTTGCAGCACCTTTTTTTTGATATGAGGACTCAACAAACAAGGCGGAAAGGAAAAAGAACAGTCCCATAAAAAACGATTGATCGGTAGCCGTAAGTATGGCCATGGGAAAGCGAACCGCCAGTAAAGTTGTTTTTTGCTGATAATACCAACCACCAGGCGCTCCGTAAGTGATGGCCGCGTGATGCAGCACCACTAAAATAGTCAACAAAACTTTGATGTGATTGATATATTGAATTTTGTTTTTCGAGGTCTTATCGGATGTTTCGGTTATGAGGGCCGGGTTGATTACTGATTCCATTACCTGAGTTTTTTGTTCAAGCAATGTTAGCATTTAATTTTAACAGCTGTATGCGGCTACGTCAAAGGATTTAGGCTGGTCGTCAAAAAAAAGCCGGTGTGTTTTCGATTCACGCCATTAGGCTGCTATTTTTCTGAAAAAAGGATTTGCAATAAAGAGTTTACCGCTTCGCGTTGATTTATGTCCAGATCGCCATCTTTTTTTACAATTCTGCTTTTATCTATCGTTTTAATCTGGTCAAAAGCCAAAGCTCCTGTTCTGCCTTTATGATTAGTAGTCAAACGTGTAGGATAGTTTTTAGTTGCCGACGTAAAAGGCACCACAATTAAAGTGCTCAATGCTGCATTGACCGCGTTTGGTGAAACAATAAGACACGGGCGTATTTTCGCTATCTCTGCACCTTTTGTTGGATTCAAATCTACCAACACCACTTGCCACTTTTTGTAGAACTTACTCATCTTCCAAACCGTCAGATAGTGTTATGTCCCAATCGTCCAATTCCGGCTCAGCACTGGTATCTGCATTTGCAAAAATCGCTGCCCATTCTTTCAATGGAGGTATGGCCGGTCTTGCCTTTATCAATATTCCCTCGGCGGTCTTTTCCAATATCACCTCTGACGTGCCTAATGAGAGTGCTAACTCCTTTGGGAGCCTCACGCCTTTTGAGTTTCCTATACGTGTTATCCTTGCTTGATATGTTTGTTGCATAGTATAAAGGTAATAACTTTTATTATAACATTATGCCCTAAACGAAATTAAAGAGCTTGAACGTTAAACGGCTTATCACTATAATTACCGCCAGAATTGCCACCACAGTTTATTTTTGTGCACAGTGGAGTATTTTACGATTCCATCATCGGTTTTAACTGTATGATATACTATGTAATTGTCTGGGTCTTTGTCCATTTTAGTAGTTTTCCTGTCAATCGCTTTTAATTCTCCATTTTCAGGAAAAAAGATATCACCTTCATCACTACTAACATCAAAAAAGCCAACTTCGTGTTTCGCGGCAAACTTAAAAACTGTTTCATACGCTAATTCCACTACCGACCATCTGAAGTCTAAATAAATCGAATCTGTTCCAATGCTATATCCTGTAATCATGTCATTGTCGATATCATCTTCGTCGTGGATTGAAAAGGGTCCGTTCATTGCCGGGAAAGTTTGTATCATTTCCATAAACCAATTACCGAGCTCAATCGAAGTGACGGATGGGTCGTTATAGCTATGATTTTCAGCCCACTGGGTTTGTTTTTCGAACCATTTCATAAACTCGTCCCGTGTTTGAGGGGCTGCTTCTTTTCTGAATACCATCAAATCGTAACTCATAGTACAATGGGTTTTGGTTTAATCATACGTAAAGTTAAACTTATCCGGCCTCCGTCATTAATGGATTTTGGTATGCCATGTTCCCACTCCTTTTGAACACTTTGCTCCATATAAAATAAAGAACACGAATGAAGATAGAAA
>JABDBM010000065.1:24985-25640 GCA_013288685.1 Bacteroidota bacterium
TTTCAGGATATTCCTAAATCGTAATATCCGGACTTCCCCCAATGAAATGATCACCACACCGGTGTTTTCTTCAAGGATGTCGGTTTGATCGGAATGAAAACCCATTTTCGATTTGCCATCCGGATAATAATTAGCGAGGCAGTTATTGGGTTCAAAACCAACAGTTGTTGCAACAGCCTCGCAGATTTGTTTTAGTTCAGTTAGCATTGGCTTGAATGGATAGCTCATTTGCGAATAATTATAAGCAACGCCATAGCTGGCTGTTTTGCGAATAGCCATGCTTGTGTCCCAGTCGAGATTATTTTCAAGGTAATTGAAAACGCTATCCGGGCTGCTCAAAAAATTTTTGATATAAGTTATTCCTTCCATAAACAATGCTTTTAATGTTTTCCTGCATGGATTCGAACCACGATTTTCTGAACCAAAATCAGACGTGCTACCGTTGCACCACAGGAAAGTTTAATCTCAACATCCCATAAAACAAAAAATCCCCTTAGGTTTATCTAAGAGGATTCAGGTATTTATATTTTTTTCAATACATAACCTATCCCCCCTGATAAATCAGTTGCGGTGTAAAGCCTTGTATTGCAATAGTTTTCATAACGCAATAGTAAGGCTTTTTTAGGAAACATTGTTTGAAATCTCAAAAAAATGT
>JABDBM010000066.1 GCA_013288685.1 Bacteroidota bacterium
GCGAAATATCAAGAATTACCTTGCCGCTGTCGATAGCGGTTTTCAACAGGTCGATGAACCAGGGATCAGTGGTGGTATTGCCCGCGCCGAAGGTTTCCATTACAATACCCCGCACATCAGCAGTTAAAATAGTTTCAACCACCTTTGGACTGATGCCCGGATACAATTTTAATACTGCTACGTCGCTCACGAGGTTTTTATGCACTTTCAACACCTCTCCATCTTTAGGATGGCGGATGTCATTCTGACTAAAACGTAAATGAACACCCGACTCGGCCAGTATGGGGTAATTGGGCGAACGGAATGCCTCGAATTTGGACGAGTTATATTTAAACGAGCGGTTGCCCCTGAAAAGCTTGTAATCAAAATAAATACACACTTCGGGTACGCGGGCCTTGTCGTGCTTTTTGGCATTGGCAATTTCAATGGCCGTCATTAAATTTTCCTTGGCATCGGTACGGATGGCGCTGATGGGCAATTGCGAGCCGGTGAAGATGACTGGTTTCCCCAAATTTTCGAGCATATAGCTCAATACCGATGCCGTAAAGGCCATCGTATCCGAGCCGTGTAAAATTACAAAGCCGTCAACATCGTCGTAATTAGATTCAATTAGGCCGGCTATATCACTCCAAATAGCCGGATTCATATTTGATGAATCGATGATTTCTTCGAACGAGTGCACTTTAATTTTGCAATTAAGTTTCTCCAGTTCGGGAACGTTATCCATTATTTGCTCAAAATTGATCGGTTTGAGCACCTTGGTTACCGGGTCGCTCATCATACCAATTGTACCACCGGTATATATGATCAAAATCTGGCTCATGTTTAAGTGTTTGTTAATGGTTCATAGTTGATGGTTCATAGTTCATAGCCGCTGCATTATACGCCGAATATACGTTTTGAGTTTTCGGTAGTGATATCAGCAACCGTTTCTATGCTGGTTTGATGCAGTTCGGCAATCTTATCAGCAATATAAACCAGGTACGAACTTTCGTTTGGCTTACCGCGGAACGGAACAGGCGCAAGGTACGGAGAATCTGTTTCTAAAACTATATCATCCAAACTGATTTCGGCTACTACTTTATCCAATCCGGAGTTTTTATAGGTAACCACACCGCCGATACCCAGGTAAAAGCCTAAGCCAATAGCCCGGTGGGCCTGTACGAGGTTGCCCGTAAAACAATGAAATATGCCATGCAGATCGTCGTCATTTTCCTCTTCAAGCACTTCAAATACTTCGTTAAAAGCCTCGCGGCAATGGATAACTATGGGTAATTTTAATGATTTTGCCCAGTTAATTTGTGCTTTGAAAGCAGCTATTTGTTGTGGCAGATGTGTTTTATCCCAATATAAATCAATACCGATTTCGCCCACCGCTACCATTTTTAGCTGGCTGGCCGCTGTTTTTATGATATTTAACTCATCTTCCCAGTTTTCTTTAACAGAGCAGGGATGCAAACCCAGCATCGGGAAACAATATTTGGGGAAAGCATCAACCAGCGAAGAAATTAGCTGAACAGAAGAAGCGTCAACATTGGGGAGAAACAGCCGGCTGATATTTTTATCCAAACAGCGCTGCATTAATTCGGCCCGTTTGGTATCATCGGTTTGATAATACAAATGGGTATGCGTATCGGTTAAAACCATGCCGCAAATTTAATGGTTTTTATTCCCTGTTGGGAATTTTTTGAATGAGGAGGTTAGGGCAATCGGGCGCAATATAATTTTTAATATAAATGCATATATTTAAACAGCATAATAATTAGAATTTACTATGATGAAACCTATTTTGTTTACTCTGTCTGTTTTACTTGCCCTTTGTTATCACAGTGCAATGGCACAAGTTGCATTAGAGGTTAAAGGGCAGCCATTTAACGATGCTTCTTATGCCGATATACAAGGTAACCCTTACCTGGAAAATGAATGGTTAACCGGTAAGATATTTTTAGAAAACAAAAAAAGTATTGAGGCCGCGCTAAAATTCGATATTTATAGCAACAGGGTTCTTTTTCAGAAAGATGGCCAGGTGATGGAGTTGAAAAATAACATCAGCGGGTTCACCTTAAATAATGTGGATCGTGAAGTAAGCGATATATCACAACCTGTGTTTGTAAATGGTTACCCGCCTATCGGAACCCAAACGGCTAACTCTATTTACCAACTGATTGCAGATGGAAATGTTAAGCTTTTAAAATTTTATAAAAAAACCATCAGCGAAGACAGGGAATATGATTCGTCGCTGATAACGCGTGAATACCGCTCGGTTAGGTTTTATTACATATACAAAAACAACACCCTGCAACAAATTCAGCCCAGCAAAAAATCGTTGCTGAAATTATTTCAGGATCATGAAAAGGAAGTTGAGGACTATTTTAAAGCAAATACGATTGACTTTAAAAGCGACGTTGATTTACAGAAACTTTTCGGCTGGTATAATTCTTTGACTTGAGCCTCACGCTTAAAAGCCAAAGCCAGCCAAACTATTGGTTTAAAATCGCCTCCATATACTATTCTATACAAAAACCAATACATTTGTATAAAATACATGGATTTAAATATGCCAGTTGAAACATCCGAGCGTCCGCGAATTTATCTTGACAAAGTACACTTAAAGGGATTTAAATCTATTGAAGATCTATCTATTGATTTTCAAAGGGGGCTTAATATTTTGATCGGACAAAATGGCTCGGGAAAGTCGAACTTTATGGAGTTTTTGTTTGAAACGATTGGGATCAATAGAACTAATAAAATTTTTTTCAACTATGTAAAACTTGATTATAGTTCGAGTGATAGTCATTCATTTATAATGGAATTGGAAAAGCAGGTAAATGCAAAAAATGCTATAAACACGTTCAATTATAGAAATGGATTACTTGAAAGACTTTTTATTGATGGTGAATTGGTATTTGATAATTCAAGTGATGATCTTTCTCAAAAAACTATCGATTTTCAAAATCGCAAAATTCGTATTGTCGGGATTGGTGGTAATTTAACGGAGTTATTTCTTCATTGGGGATATCAATATTGGTATCCATTGTATATAAAATTTGAGCTTCCTGATAACTTACAATATATCGACACGCCTGGAACTGTTAAAGCAAATCTTGAAAACTTAAATGGGACTTTGGAATATGCGGATACTTTAAGTTTTATGGACTACTCAATAAGAAGCTTCGAAAGTTTATCTTCTGAAGATATAGTCAAAATAAAAGATATTACCAAAAACGATGTTCTCGCACATCTAAAAATTCAAGATGAAATTATCGAGAATTTAAAATTGTATACAACAATTAAGGATGCCCGATTCAATGAAAATATAAATCTATATAACGATGGCAAAGACGTTATAATTGATAATATTAAACTTGAGTTTAAAATTAATGGTAATTGGCTTCCCTGGTCACAATTATCCGATGGCGCAAAGCGGTTATTTTATATCATTGCCGAGGTTACAAATTCGAATGGCTTAGTCTTAATTGAAGAGCCCGAATTGGGCATCCACCCCCATCAGTTCAATTTGGTAATGAATTTTCTTAAAGAACAATCCGAAAATAAGCAAATCATTATTTCAACCCATGCGCCCAAAGCATTGGATCGGCTGAGTCCGAAGGAACTTAATAATATATTAGTTACTCATTACGATTTAAAGAAAGGTACTCAAATGAGGCATTTAAAAGGTAAAGAGATAAAAACGGCCAAAAGATATATGAATGAGGTTGGCTTTTTGAGTGATTATTGGCTACTTTCAGATTTAGAAGAATGATAAAAGTCGGATTGGTGGGCGAAGACCCGAACGATACTTTATCAATAAAAAATCTTTTGGAAAAAAGATATAAAAGAAAAGTTCAATTTAAATCTTTTACAAGAACTGGAACGGGCTATGGGTTGGATAGTGATAAAACTAAAAAGAACATACCCGTTGAATTTGAAGAGAAAAAATGTGACTTTGTGATATTTATAAGAGATTTGGATGCTTTTGAATCTCAAAAATCTAAAGTCCAAAAACGAATAAATTGGTTTAACGAGCTCAACGTACTTGTAAAAAACAAGGGAATTCTTCTGTTAAATATATGGGAACTCGAAGCACTGATATTGAGTGACATTGAAGCATTTAATAAGTTTTTCAGGATCAATTACAAATTCAACAGTGATCCGATGGCACAAAAAGAGCCCAAAGAAATTCTCAAAAAAATAACCTCAAAATCAAATAAACAGTTCAAAGAATCACACTGCCCGGAACTATTTAAAAAACTGAATATTGATAAGGTAGAAGCAAATTGCAGGTGCTTTAAAGATTTTATACAAGCCTTTGATAAAAAGCTGGCATGAAAAGACTTATAAACAAAAAGCACCGCCATTGGGCGATGCTTTTTGTTTATAATAAAAGCTTGATTGGATTACGCCGCTTTCTTTTTTGCCACAGCTTTATGCAAAGGCTTCTTTGCCGGCACCGTCGCCGCCGCAACGGGATGTTTTATCGGTTTTATCTTCACCAACTCCAAATCAAATACAAGCGTGCTATAAGGGCCAATTACCGGTGGGTTACCTTGTTCGCCATAAGCTAAATTCGATGGGATTACAAACGTAGCTTTTGAACCTTCGTTCATTAAAAGCAAACCTTCGTTCCAGCCGGCTATTACCTGGCCCACACCTGCTGTTACCTGGTAAGGTTCATAAGTGCGGCCGGGCTGTTCTAAACCGGCAGCTTTAGCGATAGCCTCAATGCTCGAGTCAAATACTTTATCATTTAAATCGCGGCCGGCGTAGTTTACCAGCAAAGTATCGCCTGTAAGCGGTTTACGTTTTAATGATGGCTTGGTAATTACATATTTTAAACCCGAGGCGGTGGTTTTAAGTACCAGTTTATGACTGGCAATATATTTTGCTGCTGCCGGAGCCTCTGCTGCTTTGAATTTTGCAGCCTCTGCCGCATTTTCGTTTCTTTGTATCGCCATTAACGAATCTCTTTCGGCTATGGCCGCATTTAGCGACTGTATCCGTTCAATTTTCACTACCAAAGTAGTAAAGCTTCCTTTCGGGAAAAAAGGAGGGCGGCGGTCTTCGTGTCCTACAAAAATAGAATCGGATGGAACTTTCACCAAAGCGCTGTCTTTCAACGCTAAAAGCGGATATATTTCCATTAAATCGGTAATGTTTTGCGATGCCGTTACCTGGAATTTAATAGGCTTACCTTCGGCATAAGTGCTGCGCACGATAGAATCTTTATCCGTTTTCTCAATAAAATCTAACGTTACTACATCGTTCAACTTTATTTTATCGCCGGGGTGTTGTGTAAATATCTGGTACATGGCCCCCCGCGGACTGTGCAGCAATGCGGTTTGGGCTTTTGCGCTAACCACAAGAGTTAGGGCCAAAATAAATAAGAAATACTTCATCATCATCAATAAAAAAAAGCCTCCCGGATTTTCTCCGGAAGGCTATATTAATTCATATAATTATCTTTTAACTGGCTGTTGTACAGGTGGTACTGCAACCGGCTTCGGTGCATTTGGGTTTGGATGAACAATGTCAACCAATTCAATGTCAAACACCAGTGGCGTAAACGGACCTACCGGGCCATTACCTTGTTCGCCGTAAGCCAGGCTCGATGGGATAATGAATGTAGCTTTTGCGCCTTTGTTCATTAACAACAAACCTTCATTAAAGCCTTGTATCATTCCTTGTGCGCCTACCGGGAAACGGATAGGTTTGTAGGGGTTCATCGGGTTTATTTGCAATTTTCCCTTTATTGCTTCGGCTTTAATGTTGGTGTCAAATACTTTTCCGTTAACAAATTTACCTAAGTAGTTTAATACAACAGTATCACCAGGAGCCGGCAACGCGCCTGCACCAGGAGTGTTGATAACATAACTTAAACCTGTTACCGTTTTGGTAAGCTTTAAATTATTGTCGTCGATGTATTTCTTGATTTTACCGGCTTCTGCATTTTTGTCTGCATCGCTCAGTTTTTTCATGTAATCTTCGTAGCGGGCTTTAAACACATCAGGAGTAAGATTTCCTTTCGGGATAACCTTTTCAACTTTAATAGTGTAAACAATATACTTGCCTTTTAAAGCCGGATTTCTTTTTTGGCCGTGCGAAGCTGAGTCAATATCGGTTTTAATTATGGCACTGTCGCCTTCGCTCAGCAACATAATAGCCGACATGATATCACCCTTTGATTGTGGCTTCGCCATAATTTGCGGCCATGGACGGCCCGCTTCGTACGAACTTGCCATTACCGAGTCGGCATCAGTTTTTACAATATAATTGATACTAAAGAAATCGCCTTCCTTTATGCTCGGACCACCTTCGTCCTTAACAATTTTATATTGCAATCCGCCGTCGCCTTTTTTAAAGCCACCATTGCAGCCTGCTAAACCTATTGCTGCAAGCGCTAAAAACATCAGTTTTGTTTTCATTTTATTCGTTTAATAGTTTTTTGTATTCGGGTAATATGGATTTAAATTGATTAATTACTTGTTCAAGGCTATCTGATGATATGCCGCCTGCTGCGTTGCGATGACCGCCGCCGTTAAAATATTTTTTACAAATATCATTAGCCGGAAATTCGCCTTTTGAGCGCAGCGATAGTTTTACTTTATCCGGCCGCTCCACAATAAAGGCCGCTAATTTTATTCCCGAAATTGATAGGGCATAATTTACAATGCCTTCGGTATCGCCGGTTATCACTTCGTATTTTTCCAGATCCTCTTTATTAGCTGTTATAATTGCCGTATTGTATTCATATAACACTTCCAGTTTTTCGGACAAACATACGCCTAAAAAACGCAGCCGGTTTTCGGACGAGTTGTTGTTCACCAACTCATTTATCCGCGAGTTTGGCGCGCCCAATTCAATCAGATTAGCTGCAATGCGGTGTACTTCAGCTGTGGTGTTCGGTAATGAAAATCCGGCCGAATCAGTCATGATACCGGTATATAAACAGGTGGCCACGTCCTTATTGATCAACTTTTTATTGTTTAGTTCATCAACAATAAAACGATAAATCAGTTGGGCAGTTGCACAGGCATTAATATCCCAGCAGCGATAATCGTCAAAATCCTGGGGTTCCAGGTGATGATCAATCATTATTTTAAAAGCTTTGCTATTGCCAACCAGCTCGCCCATCTCATTAATACGGCCAAGGGCATTAAAATCAAGGCAAAAAATCATATCGGCACCGGCTATTAATTCGGCCGATTGCTCCGGGTGTTCGGTGTATATAATTACTTCGCCATTGCCTGGCATCCAGTTAAAATACTGGGCATAATCAGTAGGTGTAATAACCTTTGCATGGTGCCCCTGCTGTATTAAATAATTATATAAACCTAAAGAAGAGCCCATAGCATCACCATCAGGCTTATGATGGGTAGTAATCACTATTTTTTTGGGCTGCGCTAAAAGTTCTGTAAGCGAGGCTATATCTAACATCAATTTTAAAAAAGAGTTGCAAAGCTAAATAAATAAATTAAATACAGGTATCTAAATTTAGTGCGTAAGGCTTTATGTTTTAATTGTAAAACGCTACTTTTGCGGCGATTTGAATAAGAGCGGGGAATTATTTCCGCTATTTTTAAAAAATCAAAAAAAAATATTTAATAACAATGGAAAACAAAACGTTCACCATGATAAAGCCCGATGCGGTTGCAAACGGGCATATCGGCGCTATTTTAGACCAAATTATAAAGGCAGGCTTTAAAATAACCGCTATGAAATACACTAAATTAAGCGGGGAAACTGCCGGTAAATTTTATGAAGTACATAAAGAACGCGGTTTTTACAGCGAATTAGTAGAATTTATGTCGTCAGGCCCGATTGTTGCAGCTATTTTAGAGAAAGATAACGCAGTTGAAGATTTCAGGAAACTGATTGGCGCTACCGATCCGGCAAAAGCTGAAAAAGGAACTATCAGGAACCTGTATGCCGAATCAATTGGCGCTAACGCAGTTCACGGTTCTGATTCTTCGGAAAATGCAGCAATTGAAGGCTCATTTTTCTTTTCAGGACTCGAAAAGTTCTAATATTTTCAACTGGCAGGGTGCGATATTAACAAAATTGCACCCTGCTTGTAAATGTTTATTTGGTTTTTTCAATTAAAGTGCATATTTTTATAAAGTTAAGGAAATCTGCACCTTATATTAAGCCTTAATTGATAAATTAAAAACGGATTATGAAACTCCTGCTGAAATATATTTTATACTCACTGCTTATTGTAGTATTAGTTGCAGGTACCGTTTTACTGTATAAAACTCACCCCGAAGCGCAATTAGTATTTATCCTCCCCGGTGTGTTCATCCTGGCGTTTTCAAGGATGAGTGATGATTTGAATTTTAAAGGCTTCTTCCCCCGGTGGACTAAAGAAAAATAATTTCTACCACCAGTTCCGCTTTTGCCTCCTCGTTTATTTTATCCATAATTTGCGTACGCATTTGCATAATCTCGTTTTTTACTACCGATGATTCAATGCGAAGGAATAATTTTTTATCCCGGATGTACAATTCTTTTGTACGGTTGGCTAAAGGTTTCCCTACCAGGTCGGGCCAGGCGGCTACTACATGCGTTTCATCAAACTTTCGTTTAATTTTATAAACGTTCAGCATTTGCTCAATAGCTTCCTTTAACGATTTGTCGTTGGCTTTACGTATCAATTTCCCCTCCTTTTACTTTAAACAAACGGATATCAACCCCAATTTCACTAAATATATTTTTAACCCGGCTTAGGTGCGTATCAGTTATAAAAACCTGCCCAAAATCGTGGTTCGATATCATTTGCAGCAGTTTGGTAACACGCTGGTCGTCTAATTTATCAAAAATGTCGTCAAGTAACAATATGGGCTTAAATCCTTTTTGCTGATGCAGGAAACTGTACTGTGCCAGTTTCAGCGCTATTAAAAAAGATTTTTGCTGCCCCTGCGATCCAAACTTTTTCATGGGCATGCCATGGATGGCAAAAAGCAGGTCGTCTTTATGGATGCCTGTGGTGGTACGTTCAAGCACCTTGTCGCGTTCGGCGGTTTTTTTTAACAGCGTGGCGAAATCATCTTTCAATAGTTGCGAATCATAAACCAGTTCAACCTCTTCGGCATCATCGCTTAAAAAGCGGTAATGCTGATTAAATATCGCTGTAAAGCTTTCCATAAAAACCTTGCGTTTTTCAAATATCCGGTTGGCCGAAAGCGTCAACTGCCCGTCCATCACTTCCAGCAGGCTGGGGTCATACCGGCCGGTGTCGGCAATTTGTTTTAACAGCGCATTACGATTGGCCAATACCTTATTATAAGTAATCAGTTCATCCAGGTACTGATTGTCGGTTTGTGATATTACATTATCAATAAACTTCCGACGCTCTTCGCTGCCCTCAATAATAATACTGATATCATAAGGCGAAACCATAACCAGCGGAAACAAGCCAATATGGTCGGCGAGCCGCTGATAATCTTTTTTATTGCGCTTAAACTGTTTTTTTTGATTCCGCTTTACAGAACAGGCAATTGCTTCGGCCTTATTGTTTTTACTAAAATTACCGGTGACGATAAAAAAATCAGTGCCCTGCTTTATCTGCTGTGTATCAATAGGATTAAAATAACTTTTGCATAGCGACAGGTAGTGGATAGCATCCAGTAAATTGGTTTTACCTGCGCCGTTATTTCCTGTAAAAACGTTAACGCCCTCGCTGAAAGTTAGCCCCGCTTCGGCGTAGTTTTTAAAGTTGATGACGGATAATTGTTGCAGATACATGAGGGAGCAAAGGTAGTGATTAGTGCGTGGAGATTAGAGGCAATCGGGTCTTAAATATTTGGATTGGGTTGCCCCGGATAAAGGCCCCAAACAAATCGTAAACAACAATAGTTAATTAAATATTTTTAACTGACAACCAGTAAATTGATATTTAGTAATCGTTTATTTTTAATTAAAACACCATAAAAGCTCAATTTTGCCGTTTATGAGGACAGATATGATGAAGAAAATAATAATAGCAGCATTCGCTTTTTCGGGTTTATTAGTAAGTAAACAACTAAAAGCCCAGGATTATAAAACCGCCGTCGGATTAAAATTTGGCGGCTACGAGAGCGGGGTTTCGGTTAAATATTTTGGCGAAAAGGATATATCGCTCGAAGGAATAGCCGGTTTTCGGGATCGCGGACTGGTAGTAACCGGTTTGTTCGAAATAAATCAGGAAGCATTCGGCGTGCCCGAATTGAAATTTTATTATGGAGCGGGTGCTCATATTGGCGCAATTGGCAGCGGCATATATCATAGTCACCTGTACGATGACAACCACCTGCTGGCGGGTGTTGACGGTGTTTTAGGATTGGAATACGTAATACCAAGATCGCCCATTGCCGTTAGTATTGATCTAAATCCCCGCGCTGAGTTAGCCACAGGTCCGTTTTTTGACATTGCGCCCGGATTGGGGTTGAAGTATACTTTTTAGCTTTTAAAGGTTGGAGGTAAGAGATTAGGTTGATTGATTGATATTGGATTTTTCTAATCGCCAATCTCTTACCTCTAATCACTTACCTTCCAATAACTATCTTCGTACTATAAACCTTTTGCCCTACATCAATTTTTAAAATATAAGTGCCGGGCGCTATATCAGACACATTGATCACTGTACTAAAATTGCCGGCGGCAATGGTTTGTTCATTTGCATAAGCAATTTTTCCGGCAGAATTAATGATCGATAAGTTTAATGCGCCACTTGCCGGGGCTGCAAAAATAATGTTTAACTGACTGCTGGCTGGTACCGGGTATATTAAAAGGCCAATATCATTGTTGTTGCCTGTATTGTTTATCAGCACATAAACAAAATTGTCGGATAGTGACATACAACCACCGTTTAATGTAACGCCAACAGTGTAATTACCACTTTGTGTAGGGGTATAAGTTGCTCCTGTAGCCCCGGCAATAATATTACCATCCAAAAACCACTGATTGCCGGTTGGCGAATTAGAACTCAAAATGCCGCCGTTTTGCGTAATAACCGGTTTAATTAACGTCACCACCTGTCTTTGGAGCGATGGACATCCGGCGCTTTTTAATTTTATATCGTAAAAATAATAATAGTAACCTTTGTAAAAGGCTGTATCGGTTGGTGATACGGCGTTATTGCCGGTTATACTAAATATATTGCCCACTTTAAAAGGATAACCGGTTACGCCGCTGTTGCTGCGGTAAAGGGTTGCCGTGCTGTCATACACAACAGTAATGGTATAGTTGCCTGCACCTGGTAATAATAAATTAAGGTTGTATACGGCACCCTGATCGTTAGGGTCATCAGGTTGTACGCCGGGTTGTGGGTTTGTGCGGGTAGCAACAGCGTTGATGGTGCTGGTTGATACAATTTCGCCACTGGCATCGGCAACGTTAAAAGTAATTTTACCCGCATTGCCCACATACAACCGGGCGCTTTCAATTACCATGGGAATGGCAGTTGTTACATTAACATAAGGGGTAAACTGGTTGTAGCCCCCACCCGTAAATACCCCTTTAGCAACCGGGCCAATGCTTCCGTTAAAATCATTAAGCCCGGCGTACCAGGTATTATTTACCGGCGCCTGTGTTGTAGTTGCAGGCGAACCATAAGTAACCGGAATAGTGTCCGTACTGTTTTGATACCATAGCAACTCGCCATCACCTATGCCGGTTAATTGGTAGGTTTTGGTATCGCTGCAATAGTTGGCGGTAAGGTTGGTTGCCTCCGGAGGGGCGCTAAACAAAACCGTTTGGGATGCCTGGTTGTTGGCGCTTATCACATCGTTAGGCAGGTTGGTTGTTGATGAGATGGTGTAAGCAGCACCGGGTGCAGCGTTAAATGTGCCGTTAAGTGTAAAGTCTTCCTGTTCTAATGGTGCCAACGTGCCGGGATAGGTTTGGCTCAAAGTAGTAACCGTATTATCGGGCGCAGTAATAGTTACCGTTACCGGGATATTACTAATCGGCTTACTTCCAAAGTTTTTTAGCGTTACCGTAACCTGTGTAGTTGCTGAACACGATCCCGTTGCACCGGGGCTAACAATGGCAATTACCCCGGCATCGGTACTCGTTTGTAAAAACTGCACGCGGTAGTCCTGGGTTTCACCCTTGGCGTACGTGCCGCAAGGTTTTATGCTTGTTGAATCGCTTGTTTCGGTAAGCACCACGCGCATAAGGCTATAATTGCCGGCGCTTACTGTTACAGGCACGGCAATGGTACCGGTGTAAGTGCCGGTTGCACTGATAACCGGAGTAATTGCAGCCAGTTCATTCGCATCAAAAACGCCGTTGCCGTTCCAATCTATATAAATAGCGGCGGCCTTGTTAAAGTTAGCGCCGCAGGTGCCAAGGGTAATGCTGAACGGATAGGTTTTTCCCTGTTCTAACTGAACGGTAAGATCAGTATGATCAGAATACGAAGTGCATCCCGGAGGCGGCGTAAAATTCAGATTCGATATTGTTACATTGTTAACCCGCGAATCGGCATTCGACAATGGTGCCGATGCACAATAGCTATGGCCGCCAATGCCGGTTGCAATTAACGAATAATCCTGCGAGCTGGCCAGTAATGTGCCTTTATGCGATACGGTTACGGTATAAGGTTTACCCGGTATAGCGCCCGGGACGTAAATCTGTTCAATATTGTCAACTATATTGTCGCCTGTTGTGGCTGCGGCCGATGGATGATTGGGATCAAGCACCCAGGGTTTAAAAGTGGTGGTACCATCGCTTACCCTTATATCCAAATCGTTTACCAGCTTGGGTATGCGGCTGTTTACAATCCCTTCGGCAGTGGGTGTTCCAGCCGGGTCGGTCCATGACAGTGTTACTGATAAAGGTCCATTGCCGGATGCCACCACATTATACGTTTGTATTTGCCCTTGCTGAAGAATGTTTTCTTTAATCAGGCTTTTATCGCCGTTGTTAGTTATGGCCTGCGCCGCTTTGGCGGTATTTAATAGGCCCCAGCCATAAATATAATCAGGGCCTGCATTGCCGGCATCTGTAGCGGTATGGCAGGCAAGGCCTTTTAGCGTTGCTGCGCGCATAAAGCTGCCCGGATTTTTTTGCGAATAATATTCCTGCAAAAGGTATAACGATCCGGTAACATTTGGCGCCGACATAGATGTGCCGGTTAAGCTTACGTAGGAGGTGGTGCTACCGATGCCGGTCGACAATACATCCACGCCATCACCCACAATATCGGGCTTAACACGGCCATCATCAGTAGGTCCCCAACTGCTAAAATAAGCGATGGATATATCGGCACTGCCAGCTACACCGTAGGGCAGGGGGTTTACAGCTCCCACTGTTAATATATTTTTTGCGTTCCCGGTGGTGCTTATTACATCGTAAGCATCATTACTGCTGATGGTGGAAGGGCGTGCACCTTTGTCTACCAGATTTTGATTGGTGGCGCTTTGGTAGCCATAGTAGTCGGCCCCAACGGCCGGGCCGGTTTCTGAATGGCTGTTGCCTGCCGATTCAACTATGAGATAGTAAGAGGCATTATAGGCTATTTTATCCCAGCTTTGGGTACGCAGCCCGTAAAAACCAAAATTATAGTCGACAGAATCGCCGGGTAACCCGTACCACTCCCAGCGGCTTTGCAAATCGTTATAGGTCCATCCGGCTTCGTCGCCGTACGAATGATTGGACAGTAGCAGGCCCGACGCAGCCTTGCTCATTTCGGTAACATCGTTATCAAAATCGTACGATTGCAGGGTATTAGCGCCAAAGGCCATGCCCTTTGCAGGGGGATAAACGCCCTTTGCTATCATGGTACCTGCAACGTGAGTGGAATGTTCAATGATGCCCGAACTATCATGCAGCGTAATAGTTTTGGCTGTAAATTCCTGGTGAAGTTTGTACACCGAGCCACCATCCCAAATAGCTAATTTGCCGTTTAACTGGGGGTTTGACCCTGATAAATTTAATTCGGCGGAACCTCCCGGCTGAACAAGGTTTGTACTTGTGGTTGCTGCCGCTGTAGTATTGTTATCTGTTTTAAGATAGACAGGAAAGCCCAGGCTGTTAACCCCCTGCAGTGAAACCAGGCCGCCTTTTTTTGTTTTGCGGCGGATAGCCCATCCATGCGTTTTTGCAAGAGACAAAGCCAGCTGACGGTTAGCTTGATAGGTATTGTTCAGCTGCGCCGAAAAAGCATCCAATTCCTTTTTTTTAGCATCAGTAACCAAAACCTGCTGACCAAATATTTTGCCCGAAAAGCACAGCAATAAAAAAGAACCGATAACTGCTGCGTAAAATTTATTCATATTTTATATGTAGGATAACTGTTTAGCGGGCTGTTTTTTTTTGATAAAACAAGTTTCTGTATTTTATATTGCATTAGGAAATTTGTTTTTAGGGGGCAACCCGAAAAATGTGAAAATTACATTGTAAAATGTGTGGTTGGGTGGCCCATTAGGTGAAGACTGCTGGTAAACACGTAGAAAGCGCCGTAACGTTTTGATTATTTGATAAATGACATTGGCATGATGATTGACATAGGCTTTTAAAATCTGCTTTTTATTGTGTACTTTTGCGGCCTGTTAAGGCTGTTTTATTCACTCTGTTCGTTAATTCCTGCCTGGAAGTTATTTGTAAATTGTTGAATTACTGCTGATTGGTTGTGAAAAGGGCGTCGCGATTTAATTTCTGTGTTATCAATTCAAAATCCGTGTTTATGCTATCAAAAAGCAGGTTATGCAAACATAGCCCCATTTTGCTTTTCGAAAAATCTCTTTAAATCATTGCTGCAACAAATTTATTACACTTTGCGTACAAAGGCCCGGCTTGTTGAGTTTTATTAACAAATGTCGGGAAGACAGATACTTACGTATTAACATATATTGATAAAATATGTTAATAGCCAACACCTGCTGATAAGTATCGGTTGATGTGCAGAGGATAACATTCACCTTAATGTTGATTTTACACTATTAAAAAAACTATAATCGGTTTAAGCCCGTAATTAAATAAAACTCAAAGCTCTTGAAAACTAAAGCATTATTTTACGTTATAATTTGTTCAGTCCTGTTTTTTGCATTGATTCCCTCAAAATCAAATGCAACTGCTATTACTTTTACCTGGAAAGGCGGCGCATCCGGACACTTAAACGATTGGAATACTGCCGCAAACTGGACACAAAGCAGCGGATCCGGCTCTGTCCCTGGGAGTAATTCAACAGATATAGTGAGCATTGGCGGAACTTCATACACCTATCAACCCACATTATCAACGGGAACGGTTAATATAGCCTCTATCACTGTAGGCACTTCCACAGCACCAACGCTTACCTTGGCAACCGGGGCTACCGTTAATGTAAGCGGCACCATTACGCTGAATGGTTCAGCTACTGTAATAGGGGGCGGTACGCTATCGGCCGTTACTGTAACCACGGGCAATTCGTCCGTTTCGTTAACTATCGGTGATGGCAGTACCGGCATTACGCATTTTAACGTTAGCGGTAGCTTAAGTATGAACAACCAGTACTGTTCATTGGCCAATGCAGGTTTAATCACATTATCATCAGGCGCTACCTACACAGCTAATGGCACCAACGCCAGCATTGCCAACAGCGGCGAGATTGATGTTACCGGGGCAACCTGTACATGGGGTACGGCCAACGGTGTTTATTTTACCAACAGCGGCAGTGTTTACTTAACCAAATCGGCAACCAATGTTTCGCCAACTTTTGCAATTACCGGGGGCTGGACCTCAACGTGTTTTGTTAATCAGGGCACTTTTAGCGCTACTTCGGCCACTGTAAATTTTAATTCAAGTAACGCTAACGGTGTAACCAATTCGGGAACATTTTATGCCAGTGCAAGCCCCTTAACATTTGGCACCAACCAATGGACATTCAGCAATACGGGCACTTTCAGCGCATTGAGTGGTTCAAACATACAAATGCCGTCAAATAGTTCAACTTTGTCGAGCACATCAGGGACAATGACGATAACCGGCTCAAATATTACTATGGGCGGTAATCCGAGTTCTATAACAAATTCGGGTTCAAGTGTATGCACTATTAGTAACAGCGTTGTAAGTATTGCCCAGGGCGGGGTAATAACACAATCGAGTTCAGGTGCTTTTACGATAAATGGGGGGTCAGCAGTAACAATTGGACAAAACTGTGCCATCAACAATACCGGTATTTTTTATGCTGGTACTTCAAATGGCACTACAGCTTCCACCTGTAGTATTACGCTTAACGGGCAAAGTGCAGCCATTAACAACTCCACTGCATCCGTGGTCGGACACTTTTATTTAGGACCGGGTTCTATAATCTATATGCCGGCCGACCAGGTTAAAATAAACAACAACGCCAACGCCTCGGGTGTATTTACCTTACGGTCAGATGCAACCGGTTCGGCAGCAATAGGCCCGGTGTACAGCACCGCTTCAACATCCGGAACTTTTAGCATTCAACGTTATTACCAGGGGGGCAGCACACAATCGGGCGGGCGATATATTTATCGCAATTACCGCATTATATCATCGGCTGTTCATAATTCGGCACAGTACAACAGCAACAATGTTTATGGCTTAAATTATATTGTGGGGACCGGTAATGCAGGCCAAACCACCGGGCTTACCAGCTATACAAATGCCTTTGTTACCGGCTGTACAGGCTGTAATACGGCTGCCGGTAACCCAACATTATATTTATATCGCGAAAGCATAGTACCAAACAGCACTGGCTTTACCAGCGGTAATTTTATTGGTATTACAAATATAACCAACTCCAGCGGCACCGGCGTTATTTCAACCAGCGATGGAAGTACTACATCGTCTATCCCGGTTGGCAACGGCGTATTATTTTTCGATAGGGGGCCGGCCACCAATTGGGCAACCCGTACAAAATCGCCTTATATAACACCCGATACGGTAACTTTAACATCAACCGGTCTTTTAAATACCGGCTCAATAACTGTAAAGGACTGGTATAATACCGGATCCTCATTTTTAGGGTGCACTACTACCGGAGTCGGTACGGGATCAAACACCAACACCAAGGTACGCGGTTTTAATATGGTAGGTAATCCGTACGCTTGTTCTATCGATTGGAATACATCATACAGCGGTACTGGTATTACGCGTACAAACGTAAACCCCACAATTTGGGTATTTAATCCGGTTACCAACCAGTACGATACCTATATCACTACATCTGCATCAACAGGTACCCATTATGCAGGCAATGGCGGTGCGGCAGGAACAGGCAATGCCACTAATATTATAGCAAGCGGACAGGGCTTTTTTGTTCAGGCAACAAGCGCCGCGGCCTCATCGCTGGTATTTACCGAAAACGCAAAACTGGCTACCGCGCAGGTTACCGGCAGCAGTTTATTAATGGGGGCACCGGTTGCTGAGACGGTGGCGCAACAACTTCGCTTAAAAATGATTACCGATTCCATTAATTATGATGATATTGTAATTGGCTTCAGGTCAACGGCATCGCCAAAATTTGATGGGATGGAAGATGCACGTTATATTCCGGGAAACGGCGCTGCCGAAGGTTTATCCAGCCTTTCGGGCGATAGCGTAAAATTATCGATTAACTATTTGCCGCTGCCAAAATTAGCGCCACAATCAATTAAACTATTTGTAACGGCAGCCCACAGCGGGCAATATACTTTGCAAAAAGCAGCCCTTGACGGCCTTCCGCAGATTTATGAAGTATGGCTGATAGATAAATACAAAAAGGATTCGTTGGATATCCGCAATAATAACAACTACATTTTTAATATCGATTTAACCGATACCATGAGTTATGGCATTAACCGTTTTGAGGTATTGATTCGTCAGAACCCGGCATTAGGGGTGCATTTATTGCAATTTGCAGCAGCCAAAGCAACCGGAGGATCGAAGGTTACCTGGAAAACCGAAAATGAGGTGAATTATACCAACTTTACGGTTGAAAGAAGCAACGATAACGGTGTTACATTTAATGTAGTCGGCGGGTTTGTTTCGAGCGATTTAGGTAGCTATAGCTTTTTAGATGCTACCCCGGCCATCGGCGCTAACCAATACAGGTTAAGGCTGGAGGATTTAAACGGCGCTATTACCTACTCAAAAATTGTTACACTGCAGTACGCAAATGGCACTAATGATATCACCATCAATAATATCACGGTGTACCCTAACCCGGCCAGCAGCACCATTAACCTGGCAATTGCACAGGTTGGCAGCCAGCCGGCAAATAGCATGTCGGCACTGCAATCGCTGGGTACCAGCCCTGCTTTAAACACGACGCAAACGGGTTCGATATCTTATGGAATTAAAATAATGAGCATTACCGGTTCTGTTGTTAAAAATTCAACTTCGGCTACGGCTTCATGGCAGGATAATGTAAGCAGCCTTTCGCCCGGCACCTATATTATACAGGTAACTAATAATAAGGATAAAAGCGTGGTTGGAAAAGGCACTTTTATAAAACTATAACGAAATATTGTTGAATGTAATTTTCTGTTAAATATCTGTAAATGCGTAACATCCACGTCACCCGGTCCGTAAAAACGACTAAGTGGGTTGAAATGTGATGCTCGTTACTTTTTTCATGATGCCAACTCACCCATTAAATAACACTCGGATAGGTGAAAACGCAAACTCTCAAACTCTCGTTAATAACAATCCTCCTCTCTCTCGGTGTGGTTGTTAATTGTTTCGGCGCGGCCGCAACATATACTTATATCGGCCTTAATAACGGCTCCTGGACAACCAATGGCAACTGGCTTTCATTGAATGGAGGAACGCACTATCCTGGCTTTACCGCAGGTGATGCGGCAGTAATTGCCAGCGGCGTCAATATAAACGTTAGCAGTGCACCCGCAAACTCGTTGAGTACTATAAATATAAACAATGGTCTTACCGCGTCAATTACCGTTTCTTCGGGCATTACCGTTACACTTACGGGCGCAGTTGTTGTTGGCGCCGGAACTGCCTCAAATTTAACCATTACCGGCGCCGGAGCTATGTCAATGGTCGGTCTTACCCTAAATTTTGGATCCACACTAACTATTGGCTCTTCGGTATTAACTACAACATCGGTAACGCTTACCAGTGGTACATTCAGTATGGCTACCAACGGTAATACGTTAACCAACTACGGCTCGCTCACTTTATCGTCGGGTTGTACCTTTACAACAGGCTCGGCCTCACCCACGTCTATTACAAATTCAGGCACTATTAAACTTACTAATACCACTTTTACTTTTGGTGGCAATAGCTGTTCATTTACCAATAGTGGCACCGTACAGGCATTAAGCGGTACAACGATGACTTTTTCGGGAAGCCCGGAGCCGATCGTGAACTCGGGCAACATTTCGTTAGATGCCTCGACCCTAACTAATTCGGGAAATTCAAACCCTATTACCAACAGCGGTAATATTACATTAACTAATTCAGCAACTTTTGCCATCACCGGTGGCTCAAGCTCAAACTTCACCAATACGGGCAATTTCAATGCAACCTCGTCGGCCGTAAACTTTACAGCGGGCAGCCCCAACGCAGTAATCAATTCAGGCAACTTCAACTGCACCTCAAGTCCGATAACGTACAGCTTAGGGATATGGACATTTACTAATTCCGGAAGTTTCAGCGCTATAACCGGATCGAACATCGTAATGCCGGGAAACAGTTCCTACATGTCCAGTACAGCAGGCACGTTTAGTGTAACTAACTCAAATATCACTATGGCAGGTACCACGCTGCCTGCAATAAAAAACTCGGGCACAAGTACATGCAGCATCACCAACAGTTCCGTTAGTATCGGACAGAACGGCCTTATCTCGCAAACCAGCACGGGTGCTTTTACTATAAACGGGGGCACGGTAGGCCTTGGGCCATCGGCCGCCATTACCAATTCAAGTACAGGTACTGCGGCTTTTACAATAAAAGGCTCGGAAATTGTTAATTTTGCTGCAAATGCAAATATCACTAATACCGGTACTTTTTATGCCGGTATATCAGGTTCGCCATGCACACTTAACCTTACCGCCGCTAACACTGCAACAAGTGCTTTTATTAGTAACTCAACTGCAACCGGGCTTTTTTATTTAGGTTCAACATCTATTATTTACCTGGATGGCTCGCTGGCAAATATAACCAATACCAGCCCCGGCGTATTTACTTTGCAGTCGGATGGTAACGGTTCGGCCGCTATCGGTGCTTTAGCAGGCAATGCAACCTGTACCGGCACTTTTAACGTTGAGCGTTATTTTCAGGGCGGAAGTACACAATCGGGCGGGCGGTACATTTATCGCAATTACCGTATTATATCATCGCCAGTACATAACTCGGCACAGTATAACAGCAATAATGTTTATGGCTTAAATTACATTGTTGGCGCCGCTAATGTAGGCAACACCACAACTGTTAGCAGCTTAACAAATGCGTTTGTTACAGGCTGTACTGGCTGCAATACCACGGCAGGTAATCCATCAATATACTTATATCGCGAAAGCATAATACCTAACAGCAGCGGTTTTACCAGCGGAAACTTTATTGGCATCACCAATATCACCAACTCCAGCGGAACTGGCGTAATATCAACCAGCGATGGCAGCACTACATCGTCTATCCCGGTTGGCAACGGCGTTTTATTTTTCGACAGGGGGGCAGCAACCAACTGGGCCACCCGAACCAAAGCACCTTATATAACCCCCGATCCGGTAACCTTAACGTCAATAGGTCTGCTAAATACTGGCGCAATAACTGTGAAGGATTGGTATAGCCCGTCTCTGTCGACTTTAGGGTGTACTACCACCGGAGTTGGCACAGGATCAAACACCAACACCAAGGTACGTGGCTTTAATATGGTTGGTAATCCTTATGCCTGCGCTATAGACTGGAACACGGCTTATGCCCCAACTGCCGGCAATGGAATTACCCGCACCAACGTAAATCCAACAATTTGGGTATTTAATCCGGTTACCAATCAATATGATAGCTATATTACCACATCATCCTCTACCGGTACATCAAACCCAACGCCCAATAATAATACCGATGGAACCGGCAACGCCACCAATATTATAGCCAGTGGGCAAGGCTTTTTTGTGCAGGCAACAAGTTCCTCGGCGTCATCGCTGGTATTTAACGAAAGCGCAAAACTGGCAACAGGACAGGTTACCGGCAATAATTTATTAATGGGAACGCCTGTGGCTCAAACAGTAGCACAAAGGTTAAGGTTAAAAATGGTTACCGATTCTATCAATTACGATGATATCGTTATCGGTTTCCGGTCAACGGCATCGCCCAAATTTGATGGCATGGAAGATGCCCGTTATATCCCCGGCAACGCCGCAGCCGAAGGTTTGTCGAGCGTTTCGGACGATAGCGTAAAACTGTCAATTAACTACTTGCCGTTGCCAAAGTTAGCGCCACAATCAATTAAGTTGTTTGTAACCGCAGCCAAAAGCGGCCAGTATACAATGCAAAAAGCGGCCCTTGATGGCTTGCCGCAGATTTATGAAGTGTGGCTGATGGATAAATACAAAAAAGATTCGCTGGATATTAGAAGCAGCACAACTTATGCGTTCAATATTGATTTGACAGACACAATGAGTTATGGTGATAACCGTTTTGAAATACTGATTCGCCAAAACCCTGTGCTCGGCGTACATTTATTACAATTTGCGGCAAGCAAAGTAACGGCAGGATCGCAGGTTACCTGGAAAACCGAAAACGAAGTAAATTATACCAATTTTACGGTTGAAAGAAGTAACGATAAGGGAGTTACATTTAATGCAGTAGGTGGCTTTGTGTCAAGTGCCCGGGGCAGCTATAGCTTTTTAGATAGTACCCCGGCGGCCGGCGCCAACCAATACAGGCTAAAGTTGGAAGATTTGAATGGCGCCATCTCCTATTCGAAGGTGGTTACGCTACAGTATGCCGGCACTAATAATATTGCCATTAACAATATATTAGTTTATCCTAACCCGGCCAGCAGTACTATTAACCTGGCTATTAAACCTTTTGGCAGCCAGTCGGTAAGTAATTTGTCGGCATTGCAATCGCAGGGCACCAGCCCGGTTTTAAACACTGCTCCAATAGGGGCGTACGGAATTAAAATAATGAGCATTACCGGTTCGGTTGTTAAAAGCGCAACGTCAGCTAATACTTCGTGGCAGGATAATGTGAGCAGCCTTTCGCCCGGTACCTATATTATACAGGTAACTAATAATAAAGACAAAAGCGTTGTTGGAAAAAGCACATTTGTGAAGCTGTAACTTAAGTCGGAAAAGTCCGGAAAGCCCGAAAGATTTTGAATATAGTGATCAACGTCTTTCGGGCTTTTTTTGTTTTTGGTATTGTGCCCTGCAGTTGCTTTTTTCGACCTGACCGTGTTGTTTTGGCTTTCCGGCTTTTTACCAGCTTTATCCAGAGTGAAAATTAGAGTTATGCTAACAATTTTCGCCTGTAATTATCCTATAACGAATATTAATTTCAATAACTGGTTAATATTTTTTATTAAAAGAAACATATTAAAGTTATTATTCTTTAAAAAGTCTTTTATTAACATTATTGTATAACTTGATGCCCTGTTAGCACTTTTGTAGCTACCAGTATTGCCGATTTGATAATTTTATTGGACCCCGATTTTGAAAAAGCGTATACCTTACCTTCTCGTGTTGTTTTGTTTTGTACTGTCGGCAATTGCAAGTTTTGCTCAAACAGCGCCTAATATTAGTTACACCCCCTCAACCAATTCGTATTTGGTTGGCACAGCAATTACTACATTAACTCCCGGCAATAGTGGCGGCACAATAACGGTAAGCGGCTTTGGAACAGGAACTGCTCTTAGTGGCCCCTTTACACAGCCCGATGGAATGACCATTGACGGCTCCGGCAATCTTTTCAGTGCAAACTATAATGGCAGCACCGGAACCATCAGGGTTTATAATTCATCGGGTGTTTACCAGGGTAACTTTGGCTTTGCATTAACCCACCCGGTTGGCCTGGTAATTAGCCCCGCCAATAAAACCTACGTATTAGACAGGGGCACCAGCGATATTTACGTATTTGCCAGTGGTGTTATTCAAACTACCGTTACCGGCTTTACGTCGGCAAGGGGTATTGCAATCGATCCATCGGGTGCTAATGTTTATGTTGCCAACTCGGGCACCACCGGCACCATCTTTAAATACAATATTAGCGGAGGCACAACAACCGCGTTTATAAACACCGGATTGAATACGCCCTATGGTGTGGCAACCGATGCATCAGGTAATGTTTATGTGGTTGATAACGGGAACAAGGCGGTGTATAAATACAATTCATCAGGATCATTACTATCTACTTTTGCAAGCGGCTTCAGCAGCCCCGATGCAATTACCATCGATGCATCCGGAAATGTATATGTTGCCGATCCGGGTAATAATGTTGTAGATGTTTATAGCTCAACAGGCGCGCTGGTTACCACCATTGCTGACTCAAACACGCCAGATGGACTTACTGTTGACAGCAGCGGCGATTTATTTGTGGCCGATTCGGGCAATAATACGGTAACCGAATATCCGCCCGTATACTATCATATAACCGGCGGAAGTTTGCCTTCCGGTTTAAGCTTTAGCAGTACTACCGGGAGCTTTACGGGTACGCCAACGGCTTCGTTCCTGGCAACTACCTATACTATAACGGTGTATGATGGAGGTGTGAGTAACAGCACAACTGTTACCTTATCGTGTTACAAGCAATTCGACTGGACGGGGCAAACAAGTTCTGATTGGAGTGATTTGAATAACTGGTCGCCGAGCCAGGTGCCTTCGGGTAGCGATATGGCTCAGTTTGGGGTTGGAACTCACTACACCAATCAGCCTGTTGTAAAAACAGCTTCGGCCTCGATTGGCTCAATCGTTTTCGGAAATTTCGATGTAGCTACAACAATAACTGTAAACAGCGGCTTTACCCTTACCGTAAACGGCGACATCACCGATCAAAGCGATAATTTCTCAAAAAGAAACTATGTACATTCGTTTGCTGGCAGTGGAACGGTAACCGCAGGCAACCTCGCCATTATTTCGAATACTAACATTCCGGGGCATGCCTATACAGGTATTTTAAACTCATCGGTTGCGCAGCTTAATATCACCAATATTAAATTAACTTCAAATGTAATTGGCGGCAATATTGATAATGCGACCTTTAACGTAACCGGCGGGATAACCAAAGTTAGCGGCACCATTCAAAGTACCAATACTGCGGGCAGTACGTCAACGGTTACTGTTACCAGCGCAACGCTGCAATTGACCAATGCGGCGGCCTTATCGGGTTTGTCGGCAACGGGTACTAATACAATAACGTTTAACAATGCGGGCGCCACAGTTGAGTACGCGGGTGCAGCGCAAACAGTTTATTCTGATGCTGCTATCACCGGGCTGGCTGGTGGCGTTAGTTATCAAAATATTAAGTTTTCGGGTACCGGTATAAAAACCAGTGCTACGGGTAATATCAACATAGCCGGCGATTTTACCAATACATTGGCTAATGATGCGGCAAATTATGCTGATTTCTCGTCGCCAACGGTAAAGTTTGGCGGTACTACCCAAAGCCTATCGGGCGGAGCCGGGAGTGGCACCACTTTTTACAAGGTGGCATTTAGCGGTTTAGGAACAAAAACTATATCGGGCGGCAATTTTTATATAGCCAGCAGCGGCATATTAACGATGAGCGGCAGCAGCGCCAGTACCATACTAAATGCTAACGGATTGTTAACGCTAAATTCCGACATCACAGGTTCGGCAACGGTAGCAGCCTTTACCGGGCCAAAAATTACCGGTAACGTAAACGTGCAGCGCTACATCAGTGGCGGTACTTCCGATTATCGCAGCTATCGTTTATTGTCATCGCCGGTAGATGCAGGCATGGTTGGCGGCAACACGGTTTACAGTTTAAACTATGTAGAGCTATCGTCATTGGTTACAGGTACAGGCGGCATACCCGGTGGGTTCGATAAAGCGGGAAATCCGAGTTTATACCTGTTTCGCGACAACCTTGCACCGTCAAATACTTCCTTTATATCCGGAAACTTCAGGGGCATAAGCGATATCAGTGCTGCGCCGTCTTATTCTGTCAATAATGATGGCAGTGGGTTTAATATCCCGGTAGGCAATGGCTTTCTATTCTTTTTCAGGGGCGACAGAACAAGCAACTTCGCCAATAAATATTTGCCGGGTACGGTTGCCGAAAGCGTTACCATGACGGCTACCGGAACATTAAATGCCGGGCCAATTACGGTAACGCCATGGTTTACACCGGCATCGGCTAATTTAGATCATACCACCGTAGCTGGTAACAGCAGTGTGTTAGGCTTTACTTTGGTAGGCAATCCCTACGCCAGCTCAATCGATTGGGATAAAATGGACAGTGTTTCGGCCGTTACCGATCCTATTCACGTATCGGGCGTAAGTAAGTTTATTTATATCCTTGATCCGGTAAGTAAAAACTATAATGTTTATGCCTCTA
>JABDBM010000067.1 GCA_013288685.1 Bacteroidota bacterium
TGTACGGCCACAACTTGGGCACGAGATATATTCTGTTTTGGAGATACGCGAACGGGTAGCCTGCAAAATACCAAAGGCAGTTGAAGTGATAACTTTAGTATCCACTTCGGGTGCGTCAATCCAAATACCATCGCCAAAACCATCAACCAATAAAGCGCCGAGATCTGTAGCGGAGTAAAGCTGCAAGTTCTGAGTCTGGAGTTCTGAGTCCTGAGCTGCGAATTGATAGCTGCGTTTGATGATTACCGGAACCTCTAAGCCAAGTTCTTCCATCCTGAAAAAGAACGAACGCTGATCGGCCATACCGTGCAACTCACCGGTTTCCAGCACAAATACTAACGATTGGTCAAATGGCAGGGAACCAAACTCGTCCGATTCCAAATCGCTATATTTTACTTTTACCAGGTTCAGGGCTGATGAGCGATCTGCAGAACCGGTGTATTCCTGCAAGGTAAAAAGCGGGTGACACATGGTTTTATCCGTCAGCTTTTGCCAGGTTGTGTAATTGTATAGTTGCTTTAAATTGCCGGGGAAAGTAAACGATGGCAAGTTGTCGGCTAAATAAACAAAATCAACTGATTGCTCTGCCATATTGTATTTATCCAGCAGCGGCGCGTATAAATACCCCGCATCATTTAATATCGATGGATCTTTTAAGTTTTTTTTCGACAGATCGATCACCACGCGCGGCACCATGTGTCCGCCGATAAAGGTATTGGCTTCGTAGGTGTGGCGGCGCTTGTATTCGTAAGGATTGTGGGAAGGAGGTGGAAGGTCTTTTTGTCCATGGATCATGGACCATGGACCATGGACCTCTTTTTTCGCCCTATCAACATACCGTTGCACCAACGCAATTGCCACCGGCGCTTCGGCTTCAGGTTCTTCAGTTAGGGATACGCGAACGGTATCGCCCAGGCCATCTTCCAGCAGAGATCCTATGCCTACAGCCGATTTAATGCGGCCATCCTCGCCATCACCGGCTTCGGTTACGCCCAGGTGCAGGGGGTAGTTCATCCCTTCGGCAACCATGGTTTCTACCAGCAGGCGGTAGGCCTGCACCATTACCTGCGGATTGCTGGATTTCATGGATATCACCAAATTATAATAATTCAGCGTTTCGCACATGCGCATAAACTCCATTGCTGATTCTACCATACCCTGCGGGGTATCGCCATAACGGCTCATGATCCTGTCTGACAGGGAACCGTGATTAGTACCTATACGCATGGCAGTACCATATTCCTTGCAGATATTTACCAGCGGCGCAAACTTTTTGTAAATACGTTCCAGCTCGCCCTGGTACTGGGCATCGGTATAATCAATCTGGTCGAATTTCTTTTTATCGGCATAATTACCGGGGTTTATCCGCACTTTTTCTACTATGCGGGCAGCTACTTCGGCAGCGTTGGGTGTAAAATGTATATCGGCAACCAGGGGTACATTATATCCCCGCAGCCGCAGTTGTTTCTTTATTTCGGCCAGGTTTTGGGCTTCTTTAATGCTGGGCGCGGTAATGCGCACATATTCGCAGCCTGCATCAACCATGCGGATAGATTGCTCAACCGTACCAATGGTATCCATGGTATCGGTAGTCGTCATGCTTTGAATACGGATGGGGTTATTGCCGCCCATGGGCACATCGCCAATAGCAACCTCGCGGGTTACAAAACGCGAATATTCAGTTAACGAATTACAATAACGGCCTTGCAGCAATTTAATGGCATCAGTATTCATCCTGGTGATTTTTATATTGCAAAAATACGAATTGTTGTGTGCTTTGTTGTAATGTTGGAAGTTGAAAGGTTGGAATGTTTTTTACTGGAAATTCACTAAATTTGAATATGAGTACGCAATTCATCAAAAACGACAAAGGCGAGAAAACCGCAGTAATTATTCCGATTAAGGAGTATGAAGATTTATTGCATCAGCATCATTTGAGTTTGGAAATTACCGATGAATATAAAAAAATGATGGATGGCATGCTGGAGGAAGAAGATTCCGGCAAAGCGGACTATGTATCATTTGAACATATAAAGAGCAAGTTTTAGCGTAAATGAAATATATCCTTGTTTTCAGGACCCAAGCTGAAAAAGATTTAAGGATAGCAGATTTCCTACAGAGTTCATTATATGGAAACTGGCACCCAGATAATAGTTTATAGGGTACTGCATACAAAATATTCTATCTTAGCAGTGCTAATCTGTCACAATGAAAAATATCTCCTTCTTGTTATTAATATCAATCTTGTTCGCTGCATGTAGCAGTAATAAAAAACAACCTGTTATTGATTCGGTACTAACCCATTCATCAATCGACGCTCAAACAGCGGAAATTATCAAGAGATTCGGTCCGTTTGTACAAGGAGTTTGGGTGGCATCGGGCTATATAGATACTTTGTCAAGAACACGTTCTCCAATTCAATCGGATAAGGAATTGGGAGGTGTAGCAGCTTTTGCTATTAGCCTGCCCGATAGTAAAAGTGACAGCATCCATGTTGGCTATAGCCTTGGCAACCATGAGGGGGCCAACTTTGTACTATATTTTAAAACAGGCCAGCGGCCAAATTCCTTAAAAACGAATCTCACTGATTGGGACGGGAAAGGTGGCTTTTTTGAACTTGGATATGTTGTTACACACAACGATACCGCCTTAGTAATTTATCATTACAATAAAACCGCAATAAAGCTCGATAGCACCAAATACACTAAAGTTGCAGATAAGCCGGCCGACGAAAATGATGCCGCCTGGGGTATACAATACATCACCAATAAAAAGCTAATAACCGGTGAATATTTGATGAGCGACTCTACGGGTTCCACGCGAAAAGCAACATTTAACGATCATGGTAAAGTGACAGGCTTTCCAGGCTTTGAAAATTATTACGTAAACACAGATTTTAGTGTGGAACCGGGAACCAATCCAGACGAGTTAATATTTGACCTTTATAGCAGGCATCAAAAGTTGTATGCATTTAAATTTAATGCGGATACTTTGAATTTATTTGAAACCAAAGACAAAGATGATTCAGTATTGATTGGCAAGCTTAAATATAAATTGGTACGACAAAAGTAAGCCCCTGCGCAGATTTTACGAAGTCTTGTAAACTTCGCAAATCTTCTCTCCAACTGCAAGGCTGTGTCCCCACAGCCACTCGTCGGAGCGGTATGGGCTACTTCTTAGGATTAATCACAGAAACTTTGTGCTCCCGTAAGGTTGGCTGTGGGGACACAGCCAACAGGTGCCCGTAAAATTCTTTTTGTTCTATAGCTACTCACATCCACAGCCTACTATTCTCTCCCCAACCCGTTCTTCTCAAAATACTTCTTCACCAGCAAATTGATAAACCGTTTTAAATAATCCGCATTTAAAAACACGTTCGACCAGTTATCAAACCGCTGACATTGTATGCCAAGATAAAAGAAATACAGACTAACACCCAGCATCGGGATAATCCGTTTTTCTTCCGCGCTTATCGGGGTTATGGATTCATAGCCCGCTAAAAAGGCTTCGGTTTTTAAACGGCATTCGGTTTCATCCTTTTCGGTGCTGTTGAGCTGTAAAATGTAATAGGCCAAATCAAGACAAAGCATCCCATTTCCGCAAAAATCAAAATCGAAAATGGTTACGCCCTCTTTGCTATCGATACTGATATTATCAAACCAAATATCCAAATGCACTGTGCCGTGCCTAACATTATTATGATCAATATTTTCAAATTCTTTGTGCAGGTATTGCTGCGCCGAAACCATGAAATCCATCTCAGCGGTGGCCGATGGCAGGAATTTTTTTAGTTGTTCAAAGGAATCCATTAACATCATTTTTGATGAATAAGTTACCCTTTCCAATTGCAGCCCAAGTGTTAGCTGGTGCATCCGGGCCATTATTTCGCCAGTTTTGTGATGGGTTTCTGCCGGGAAATTCAGCAGTTTTTCCCCTTTGGCAAAGGAGAATAACACGCCAAACCTTGCGCCTTCGGGGGCGCTCAATTGTTGGATGTAGTTTGCGGTTTTATCTTTTATTGGAAAAGAAACGGGGATGTTATTGTCCTTCAATAAATTCAGCAGCCGTATTTCTTTGGCAATTTCCTTTTCGTTACGCCAGTTAAAACTGTAAACGCGGAACACATATTTTACGCCATTATCAGTCACCAGGTAACTATGGTTAATGCCGGTTTTTAACAACGAGCAGGTTGTATTTGCGCTAAAATTATATTGCTCTTGCAGAAAATGGCCGAGATGGGTGGCCGAAAGTGTAGAGGTGATTACGGGGAGCAGTTTCAATAGAAAAAAATTAAAGTCATCAAATTTAATTGTTTTTCTCCAAAGCGAAATTGTTTTAGAGCATAGTATAGTATAACTATTTTTACAACAGTTTTGTCTTGATTGTTGTATCTTGGTCTTCTGATTCTTTTTTTGAAATGATGAAAATACTATCTATACTTTTACTTCTCACCGGCCTGCCGACGCATCAAAACGCAACCTCGCAGCAGGTATTGCAAACCATGTACAATCGCTATCATCCGCATTGGCGTAAATCGTTAACATTTAACCAAACTACCGAACGCTACCGTAACGATAGCCTGATAAGCACCGGTACCTGGTACGAAACCATGGTTTATCCTGATTTACTGCGAATAGATATCGGCACTGAGAAAAGCGCTAATGGTATTCTCTTCCGCCGCGATTCCACCTACCGGTTTACCAATAATAAAATAACAAGGGCAGTAAAGGGCGAAAACGAATTGATATTTTTTCTTGGCGGGATGTATGCTATGTCATTTGATAAGGTGCTGACTCATTTTGCCGATTTGCATTATGATTTATCAAAATATCATACCAGCACCTGGAAAGGCAAACCTGTTTTTGTGCTTGGCGCTGATAACGATGGCGATAAAGTAAACCAGCTTTGGATAGACCAGGAAAAGCTGGTAGCTGTACGGTTTATTAAGTACGACGGCGGCACCAAGGAAGAGGGCCTCTTTGAACAGCAGATACCGCTAAAAGACGCCTGGAGCGAAACCAAATGCAGTTTCTATATCAATGATAAAATATTACAGGTAGAAACCTACCGCAATTTAGTGGCCGACAGCCCCGTTGATATGAAAATATTTGAACCTACAGCTATTGGCAAATAGCTATGCTCGGCGGGGCGGTTAAGAGAATTATTGTTGAGAAGTAGAAATGATGTAGCGGCGGAAATAGCAGATTAAGAATTACTTGGTAACTTGGTCATAAACTTAGTCAGCAACATACACTCAATTTAATAAACTACTCCGCTATGTTAAAATATATTAAAGTCATTTTCTGTCTGTTAATGTTGCCAACAGTGATGTTGGCCCAAACTGCGCCAACTGTAATTCCTTTGTGGCGTAACGGTGCGCCAGGTTTTGAAAACCGGCGAAACGAACCCGAACTGGCAAAAGATTATTGGGTGCGCAACGTACATAACCCGTCGCTTACCGTGTTTTTGCCGCCAAAAGATAAAGCCAATGGCACAGCTGTGGTTGTTTGTCCGGGTGGCGGCCACCGGTTGCTGGTATATACCGCTGAGGGGATTGATCCGGCGAAGTTTTTGAATAGTTTGGGTGTTACCGTATTTGTATTGAAGTACCGTTTGGGACGTGACACGCTTTCACCGTATAAAGTGGAAGTACATGCCCGGGAAGATGGATTGCGCGCCATGCGGCTGGTACGCAGCCGTGCGGCGGAGTTTGGCATTGATACCAACCGGATTGGAATGATGGGCTTTTCGGCAGGCGGCGAAGTGGTAGATATGGTAGCTTTTGGCCCCGATAAAACCAATCCCAATGCTAAAGATCCGATTGACCGCCAAAACGCTCAACCCAACTTTTTAATACAGATATATCCCGGTCCGCTGTTTGTGCCCGAAGTTGTTCCGCGTGATGCCCCGCCCATATTTTTATTGGCCGCGAATGATGACCCCTGCTGCTCTATTTCGGTAGTGAAGTTACTGGAAGCCTACCGCCAGGCTAAAGTTCCCGCCGAGGCTCACCTTTTTACCCAGGGGGCGCATGGGTTCAATATGGGTAACCGGTCGAAACTAAAATCAATTAATACCTGGCCGCAACGGCTGGCCGATTGGTTGTCGGATAATAATATTTTGGAACCGATTAGCGGGGTTAGGCCGAAGGTAATGCATTAACCCACTAAATCAATCAGCGTCATTGCTTCGTTCCTCGCAATGACGCTGGGAATAATGAGGTTACAAATAACTCAGCCACCAGTATTTATGCGTCATTTTGTATTTGCTAAACCAGCGGCAGGGTAAATACAACGTTGCAATTACAACCAACCAAACAATATAAACGCCTAAAAGATTAAATCCAAAACCCGGCGGCGAGAATAAAAAAGCCGATTTGGGACTAACGATTTGATTAACGCCAAAGCCGCTTGCAAAAAATACAATAATGTTAATTATTCTGAGCAGGTAAAAGTGTAAAATGTAATAAAAGAAGGGAACACTCCCATAAGTGCTTAATATCGCCGTCAGTTTATTTTGGACATTTTCTACCAGCGATAAAATTACCAATGCAGGGCCAATCGTCATACAGAGATACAGTAACGAAGGCGGATACTTACTGGTATTTAAAAATGAAAGTATGCTAAATACACTACTATGTTGAACAGACCAATGCGATGGATCGCCATAGACATTGATAAATCTAAGCACCACAAATAACGCGATTAACGTACATCCGCTTATCATCAAAATCTTTTTGCGCCGTTGCTGATCAAATGCTGATGAATAAAGCTGCCCGAAAACATATCCCAAAAACATTACACCGGTCCAGGGGATAACGGCATACAGATCTAAAATAATGCGGTTGCCACCGAGCGGTATCACGGTGCCAAAAGCCGTAAAAAACAATTTGAGTAAGATGCCACCCGGTCCCATTGCCGGGAGTTTAACAAAATCCAATATATCGTGCCCGAAAAATATCAGTCCGCCTAAAATGGCAATTATGGTAAGCGGCGCCCGCACCAGCAGCCCGAGAATAATCATACTGAAGCCAATTGCCCAAATTACCTGTAACACTATTACGCTATACAGCGGATTGAGGGTGAGCGCAAACGTTATTAGCACCAGCTCAACAAAAATTAGCCATACTCCCCTTTTTATCAAAAAGTTGCTTAATTCGCTTTTACTGCGCCTCGTACCGGCCAAATAAATAGATATCCCACTTAAAAACACAAAGTTAGGGGCGCAAAAATGCGTTATCCAACGGGTGAAAAATAAAAAAGGAGTGGTAGTAGCCATGTTTGTAGGATCAACACCCGGCCCCACGTTATGAAAAAAATCGCGGATATGATCAATCGCCATAATCAGCATTATAGCACCTCTCAAAATATCAATCGACTGGATACGCTGTTTCCCCGAAGGTTCGTAAAGGTTTTGCATAATGGTTTGTTCAATATTCAAATATTACAATTTGAAAAAGTTAACCTTCATTAATTCAACAAATTGGCGTTTTTTTTCAACCAAATGCATCTATAACGTTTTGTATGGCTAAAATTAACCACAGGGCACGGAGGAAGCGGAAAGTACACAGGGAATAAAAGAAAGTAAAGGAGGAATATGATCTGATTTTTTCATTTAAAAACTTCGCGCGCGCTGCAACACCTCTGCGCACTCTGCGGTAAAACTTCAAAACAACCCTTATTTGATGGCCACACTATCCGGTACTGCTATTTTGTTTTTCGATTGTAATATTCATCAAATGATAAACTACCGCAGCCTATTTGTGTTATCTTTAAATAAACCTCAAGTAATTATGGCAAATTTCCAGGAACTCATAGCATCGGAGAAACCGGTGTTAGTTGATTTTTCGGCAGAGTGGTGCGGTCCGTGTAAAATGATGCCGCCTATATTAAAGCAGGTAAAAGATGCTTTAGGCGATAAAGTGACGATTATTAAAATTGATATCGATAAAAACCCCGCGGCGGCAAACGCTTATAGGGTGCAAAGTGTACCCACGTTGATGATATTTAAAAACAGCGAAACCAAGTGGCGTCAAAGCGGCGTAGTGCAGGCGAATCAGTTGCAGCAGGTGATACAGCAGTTTGTGTAAGCCGGTAGTCAAAAGTCTTTAGTCTTAAGTCAAAAACAGTTAACTGCGGCTGACTCAGGACTAAAGGCTCCCGACCTAAGACTTAACTATACCGCTACCTGCAATGCGACACCTTCGGTGTCTTCAGCTACCAGCGGGTTAATGCTTTCGTCGTCCTTTTCAATCCTTAGATTGTTTACAATATGCAATTGCCGCGACGGCGTGTTTTTACCCATATAATATTCCAGCAGGCCTTTAATGTTGGCATCCTTTAATATTACCGGGTCAAGACGGATATCCTTACCAATAAACAAACCAAATTCATCAGGCGATATCTCGCCTAATCCTTTAAACCGGGTAATTTCGGGCTTTACGCCTAATTTAGCGATAGCGTTACGACGTTCTTCATCACTATAGCAATAAATAGTTTCTTTTTTATTGCGTACGCGGAATAGCGGTGTTTGCAGAATAAATACGTGCCCTGCCTTTACCAAATCCGGAAAGAACTGCAGGAAGAAGGTCATTAGCAACAGGCGGATGTGCATGCCGTCCACATCGGCATCGGTAGCTATAACGATGTTATTGTAACGTAAGTCGTCAAGGCCATCTTCAATATTAAGGGCATGTTGCAGCAGGTTGAATTCTTCGTTTTCGTAAACCACCTTTTTGGTGAGACCAAAACAATTTAGCGGCTTTCCCTTCAAGCTGAAAACAGCCTGCGTCATTACATCGCGCGATTTGGTGATCGACCCGCTGGCCGAGTCACCTTCGGTAATAAACAACGTGGTGTCCTGGTGACGTTCGTGAGTGTCGTCAAAATGCACCTTGCAATCGCGCAGTTTGCGGTTGTGTAACGATGCTTTTTTGGCGCGTTCGTTGGCTAACTTTTTAATACCGGCAATATCCTTACGTTCGCGTTCCGATTGCAAAATGCGCTTTTGCAAAGCATCGGCGGTTGCAGGGTTTTTATGCAGGTAGTTATCCAGTTCGCGTTTGATAAAATCGTTTATAAACGTTTTTACCGATGGCCCTTCCGGACCAATATTTTGTGAGCCTAATTTGGTTTTGGTTTGCGATTCGAACACCGGCTCCTGCACTTTAATAGCAATAGCCGCCACGATTGATGCGCGAATATCCGATGCATCAAACTCCTTTTTATAAAACTCGCGGATGGTTTTTACAACCGCTTCGCGGAAAGCCGCCTGGTGCGTACCGCCCTGTGTGGTATTCTGTCCGTTTACAAAGGAGTAATACTCCTCGCCGTATTGCTGACCATGTGTCATGGCCAGTTCGATATCTTCACTCTTCAGGTGGATGATGGGATAGCGAATGGTTTCTACATCGGTGTTTCGGGTAAGCAAGTCATAAAGACCCCGCTCCGAAAAATATTTTTGCCCGTTAAAATTTAGTGTTAGGCCCGAGTTCAGGAACACATAGTTCCAGATCATACTCTCTACAAACTCCGGAATAAAGCGATAATGACGAAAAATGGTATCGTCCGGCAAAAAGTTAATGGCAGTGCCATTGCGCTGGGTGGTTTCCTTTTCCGGTTCGTCGCGCACCAGTTCACCTTTTTCAAATTCGGCCAGTTTAGTGCGGCCATCACGGTATGATTGTACGGTGAATGAGTTTGAAAGCGCGTTAACCGCCTTGGTACCTACACCGTTTAGCCCTACTGATTTTTGAAAAGCCTTACTATCGTATTTACCGCCGGTATTTATTTTGGATACGCAATCAATCACTTTACCTAAGGGGATACCACGTCCATAATCGCGCACGGATACCTTATGATCACTCATGTTTACCTCAATGGTGCGGCCCGCTCCCATTACAAACTCATCAATGGAGTTGTCAATAATTTCTTTTAATAAAACGTAAACGCCATCGTCGTACGCCGAGCCGTCGCCCAGTTTACCAATGTACATTCCCGGCCGTAAACGGATATGTTCTTTCCAGTCGAGCGACCGTATACTATCATCACTATAATCAACAGGTTCTGCCATTTCTTTTTGTCATTAGTAGTTGGTGTCTCATTCTCCTAAACACCCGGGGTGTCATTTCGAATGAAGTGAGAAAACTTTTGCGCCATGCTTAGCGAACTTTGCAGGATGACTGTACATGGCGATCAATATATGGCACTTAGGCGAATTTGTAAAGTTTTCTCACTTCGTTCGAAATGACATGCCGGGTGCCAATGTGTAGTTGCAAAAATAATAAATAGCGAGTAAACTACTCATTTGAATATGCTAACTTATCAACATTAAGGTTTTTCTGCTTTAAACTTAACGCAATGGCTGGCCTTGTCGAGGTTCTTAAAAAACTCAGGGCCTTTGTCGTTGGTAAAGCAAACAGCCAGTATAGTTGAGGTATGGCTTTTTTGCAGTGTGATGAGCAAAGCATATTTATAGTGCTTCGTTTGAGGTAAATCGAGCAGGGTTAAGAGGTACGATTTGCCAAAATCGGCGTTGTAACGGGCCAGCACTTCGGGCGGTATAGTCCTTGTAAAATAGCGCCCTTCGCCGGTAAATTGGGCAGCTTGCGCCTTACCCATTTGCGAATAAAGCGAATCCGGATTAGGAAACTGTAAGTCGGGATTATTCTGGGCTTGCTCGTATTTAAACCAATCCTCCTTTTCGGGTTTAATTTGAAACCATATTTCAAAACCCTTACCTGGAAGCTCCATCGCATAATCGAATGAAAAATCCTCGTCGTTAGGAGCCGTAATTTCTCTGAAACCATGCGGAAAAATGAACGAAACGTTGGCTTTTACAGTAAGCTGGCGAAACTCGCCAAACTGCCCGGTTAGCGACAAGTGCTTGATCTTATGATTCCCCGCAGTTTTTTTTTGCGCAAACGCCGGCCTCATACAAAGCAATAGCGTTGCAATAACTAATATTTGCTTAATTTGCCTCAAAATCGTCTCCATTATTGCGCAAACAATAGTATTAATTAAAAATTAACTGGGGTTAATGCCAACAAAAATAAAATATAAATTGAAACAATTAGCATGAACGGAAAGAAATGAGCATTAAACCGAAACTTAACCGCTTTGATCTCACCATTATAGTGATTAGTTTGGTGATTGGCCTTGGCATATTTGCCACCCCCGGCGACGTTGCCGTACAGGCCGGCAACCCCTGGATTTTTTTCGGCGCCTGGATATTCGGTGGCCTGGTAAGCTTGTGTGGCGCCCTTACCTTTGCCGAAATTGGCGCCCGTTTCCCAACCACCGGCGGGTTTTATAAGGTATTTTCGTACTGCTACCATCCGGCATTTGCCTTTATGATTAATTGGGTGTTGGTTATCAGCAATGCGGCATCGGTTGCAGCGGTGGCCATTATCGGGGCCGTGTATATCAGGCCGCTTTTGTTGCCTGCAGACTGGCAAAACGACTTTGGCACCAAAATCATCACCATCAGTTCGGTAATGGTATTATATTTCATTAACTTTTTGGGTATAAAAATGAGCGCCCGCGCACAAAACCTGCTCATGTTGTTTAAAATAGGGATGATTGTAATTATCTGCAGCACTATTTTTAAAAGCCATGTTACACCGGTAACCGCCGCCGCAATACCCTATAAAGGGAATATGGTGGCTGCATTTGGCTTAAGCCTGGTGGGCGTATTTTTTACCTGCGGCGGTTATCAGCAAACAATAAATTTTGGCGGCGATATTATTGATGCTAAAACTAATATACCCAAGGCGGTTTTTTTGGGAATATTGGTGATATTGTTCCTGTATCTGAGTATCAACTACGCTTATTTTCATATTTTGGGAATAGCAGGTTTGCAACAAACCCATCAAACTAATGATTTGGCCGCACGAATGGTAGGGGCTATTTTTGGTGACATGGGGTACAAAATAACTTCGGTAATGATGTTTATTTCGGTGCTGGCTTATGTAAATGTTAATGTGCTGGCTAATCCGAGGGTTTATTATGCCATGGCCGAAGATGGTATTTTACCGCAGATATTTAAAAAGGTAAACCCCAAAACGCAAGTGCAGGAGTTTGGGATGAGTTTTTTTGTTGCGGCCATCATCATCGTACTATTCTTTGTGGCCAAATTTAGTGATATGCTAAAATATGTGATGTTTTTTGATACGATAGGATTATCAACCGCCGCCATATCCATCTTTTTGCTGCGAAAAAAAACCAAGCATTTGGATGGTACCGGTATTTACACCATTAAATGGTTTCCGCTGGTACCAGCGCTTTTCATCCTGGCCTACTGGTTTGTAACTATTAACATTTTCATCACTTTTAAAGAAAACCCCTATGCCGCGCTTATTTGCCTGGCCATGTATGCAGTAGGTTTAATTATTTATTACGCGGGCACCTATTACAAAAAGCCCGCAATTCCTGAAACACCCACATTCTAACCATGGAACTATCTTATATTTTGAACGAGTTAGGCGAAGAGCGCGAAAACTATTTCAACGCCGTTTCGCCGCCTATTATCCAAACCAGCAATTTCACTTTTAAAACCGTAGCCGATTTCAGGCAGGCTTTAGGTAACGAGTTTGATGCCACGCTATACTCGCGCGGCCACAACCCAACCCTTAATATCCTGCGGAAAAAACTGGCGGCCCTTGACGGCGCCGAAGACGCCCTGGTTTTTAGCAGCGGCGTTGCGGCTATCAGCGTGCCCATACTGGCGCTATTACAGCAAGGTGACCACGCCATTGTTGTTGAAAACCCATATAGCTGGACAATAAAGCTCTTCAAAAATTTCCTCCCTAAATTTGGCATCAGCGCTACATTCGTCGACGGCTCAGATACCGCTAATATTGAAAATGCCATTCAGGCCAACACCAAACTCATTTACCTGGAAAGCCCGAATACGTTTAGTTATGAATTGCAGGATTTAGCTGCTATATCGCACATAGCCAAACCAAAAGGCATTTTAACCATGATTGATAATAGCTATTGTGGTCCCTTATACCAGCAACCCATTAGTTTGGGTATTGATCTGGTGGCGCAATCGGCAACCAAATATTTGGGCGGTCATTCGGATATTGTTGCAGGGGTGTTAACCGGCAGTCAGCAATTGATCAATAAAATATTCGATCATGAGTTTATGAATATAGGGCCATCGCTGTCGCCGCATTCGGCATGGCTGCTCATCAGGGGGTTGCGCACTTTGCCTCTGCGAATGCAACGCAGCTTTGAAACAGCAAAAATAGTTATTGCCTGGCTGCAACAACATTCCGCGGTTGATAAAATACTTTGGCCCTTTGCTGCTAATTTTAAGCAAGCCCAATTGGCCGCCCAACAAATGCAGGGCTGTGGCAGTATGTTTAGCTTTACGCTGAAAGACCCATCCATCCATAAAATAGAAGAGTTTTGCGATAAACTACAGCACATCCTGATGGCCGTATCATGGGGCGGGCACGAGAGTTTGATTATTCCGTCTATCGCAGGTTTTGCGAAAGGTGATTACGATGAAAATAACATCAGGCACCGGCTGATCCGGATGTATGTGGGCTTGGAGGATGCGGATTATTTGATCAAAGATTTGGAGCAGGCGTTTAAATAACATTGATTATCTGCCAAAACCCACCGCTCGGCTGTGTCCCCACAGCCGACAGTTCCGGTTTTAACGCGGCCTCTTCGAAAATCGTTGGCTGTGGCGACACAGCCAACGGGAAGGAGGCGCAGCTAACGGGAGTGAAATGAATTTAAAAGTTAAAAGACTGCAAAGTCCTTAGCTTATATTGATAATCACCGGCTCTGCCAATTGCATTTTCTTAACCGATGCCGCCATTCGTTTAATAAACAAATAATTGGCCGTTCCGCCTATCGCTGCACCAACGATAGGTACCAGTCGTTCGGCAGCGCGGGTGCCTACCAGCATCAGCAGTTTTTCGGCAATGCCCTCCATTATGGTTTTTGACATGGCTACCCCTGCTTCCACTTTCAATGAGGTAGCCACCAGTTTCATAAAATCTTCAAATTCTATCTGGTAACTGCCCTTATTATGGTACATAATAGCCATGGTTACACGAAACTGTTGAGTTATCAGGTTGGCAAAATCAAAGGGAATGCCGGCAATTAGCGTAAACATACCCCCGCTGCCGGATATTACACCGGTGCCTGCGGCCAGGTAAGCGCATTGATCTATAAATTTATCAAGCCCCATTTTATCAACTCCTTTTTTAATGTTGAGTTGGTTAATATGGTCAAATATCTGTTTAAAGCCCTGTTCGGCAAGCTTATGTGCCTGGGCTTTTATGTTAGTGCGAAGTTTTACTAATTTCATCTTGTTCGTCATTGGTCATTAGTCACTGGTCATTGGCCGTCGGGTCAAAAAAATGACTGGTGACCAATTACTCATGACCAACATCTCCAATTACGTGCCAGTGTTGTGAAGCGGCGAATTTGGCAGGTTTTTTATAATTTCGCACTTTACTTAAAAGCACACAACAATTGAAAATTAACATTCTGATTGTAGACGATATCGACCCCATATTTATAAAAATGGTGGAGGCTGCAGGCTGCCAATGCGATTATCAGCCATTGATAAAACCTGATGAAGCATTGCAAATCATCGGCAACTACGAGGGTCTGGTAATGCGCTCCAAGTTTAAACTAAACCGCCAGTACCTTGATGCCGGGAAAAACCTGCGCTTTGTTTGTCGCGCTGGGGCGGGGATGGATAATATTGACGAAGAATATGCTGCGGAAAAAGGCATCACACTGATTAACGCACCCGAAGGTAATATGGATGCCGTTGGCGAACATGCCATTGGTATGTTGCTTGCACTGATGAATAATTTTATTGTGGCTGATGCGCAAATCCGTGCAGGGAGCTGGCAACGGGAAGCCAACCGCGGTTACGAACTGAAAGGCAAAACCGTTGGCATTATTGGCTACGGTTTTATGGGTCGCAGTTTTGCCCGCAAACTATCTGGCTTCGATGTAAACGTGATTGCTTACGATAAATATAAAACCGGCTTTAGCGATCAGTATGCCCGCGAGGTGAGTATGGAAGAAATTGTCAAACACAGCGATGTACTTAGTCTGCATATCCCACTAACACCCGAAACCAATGGATTAGTAAACGACGAATACCTGTATCATTTTAAAAAGCCCATATTTTTAATTAACACCGCCCGCGGCAAAGCCGTAAAAACAAGCGCCGTGCTTAATGCCATAAAACAGGGGAAAATTTTGGGTGCGGGCCTTGATGTGCTCGAAGTTGAAAAATTCCCCTCCCTGGCCGAACAGGAGTGGTTTGATGAACTGCGTCAATCGGGCAAAGTAATATTGACCCCTCACGTAGCCGGCTGGACATTTGATTCATACCGTAAGTTGAGCGAGGTAATGGCAGAGAAGCTTCTTCGGTTCATGGATCATAGTTAGTTAATGGTTCATGGCGGTAAAACCAGCGGCCATGAACGTGAACTTTCCCTGCAGCGGCTATGAACTATGATCCAGGAACTATGAACCAAAAAAAACTTTCCACAATTTCCTAAAACATTTGTTGGCAATACGTTATTGCCGCGCCCGGCTTTTAGCCCTAATTTTGGACCCTCACATCACCTGTTTTATGATATTATCAGATAAGCGCATTTTAGAAGAAATTGAAAAAGGTACCATTATTATTGAGCCGTTCCGCCGCGAATGCCTGGGCACCAACTCGTACGATGTACATTTAGGGAAACATTTATCTACCTACCGCGATAGGGTGCTTGATGCCAAACTGCATAACGAGGTTGTTCCTTTCGAAATACCAAAAGAAGGTTTTGTTTTACAGCCCAACATGTTATACCTGGGTGTAACGGTGGAGTACACCGAAACACATGAGCATGTACCCTTCCTGGAAGGGAAATCAAGTACCGGTCGCCTTGGTATTGATATTCACGCCACCGCAGGCAAGGGCGATGTAGGCTTTTGCAACACTTGGACACTTGAAATATCATGCACCCAGCCCGTTAAAATTTATGCGGGTATGCCAATTGGGCAGTTGATATATTTTGTGGTTGAAGGCGAAATAGAAACTTTTTATAACACCAAAGACAACGCCAAATACAACACCCCATCAACCCGCCCCGTGGAGAGTATGATGTGGAAAAATGTTTTTTAAGGGAGTCAGTAAAGTCGGAAGAAAACGCTGAAGCTTATTTCGGACTTTTCCGACTTTCCGGACTTTACTGACTACTTTTTAATTCCGTTCTCTACGCTTTTTATCTCTTCACGCCGGTCTGTTTTAAAATCGTAGTTGTTAAAATCGGGTGTTTGCGGTAAATCCAGGGTGTAACTATTAAGGGTTTCAACCTCTATAGTGATATTGCTTGTTAACAGATCAATAATATGGCCACCGCCGGTTTTATCATCCGACAGGAAATGAAAGTGATAGCCTTTTATATGCTCGCCTTCCATAAATGCAGGTAGACGGTAGCCCACCAAATCGCCCGTGACGCTGTGGAATTCAAAGAAATGTTGTTTATCCAGCATCGTAGCCAGCGGTGCATAGGGTTTTTGAACCGGCGGGAATGCCCGTGTTTTAACGTAACTATAATCACCCCGGATATGAATGGCATACAAGCCGTTTTTGTTGGCCAGCACACTATCCAGGTAATGAAAGAGTGCTTCTTTATTCATTGGGCCGCTGGGCCTAAAGGTTTCGGTAGCGTGAAAAAAACAAACTATCGCGTAAGCAGTGTTAGCCGTATCACTTATAGGTGTTGTTTTGCCCGTTGAACGGGTTTGATAGAGCCGCCCGTTTAGCATAATTATTTCGCCGTCTAATTTATCGGGTGCACCCAAACCGAAATCTCCATGCTGTTTGAGTTGTGTGTAAGGATAAAAAGCATCATACAATCCTCCAATAAAAGCAGCAGCGTATCCTGCGCTGAATAGGTTGCGCGACTCCTTTTTTTTTATTTGAGCCGATACATGAAGGGATAAGCCACTGATGAGCAGGACGCAGCTATACTTAAACAGGTTTTTCATATTAATATTTTGTGCGGGTAAACTTTTACTTTATCCTTACGGTGATGTTAAAGTAGGGATTTATCTTTGTATCACATAAAATAAAAAGCAATGAAAGTTGAAATATGGAGTGATGTAATGTGCCCGTTTTGCTACATCGGCAAGCGCCGCTTTGAACAGGCCTTACAAAATTTTGCAAATAAAGATGAAGTTGAAATTGAATGGAAAAGCTTCCAGCTTAACCCGGATATGGAAACAAACCCCAATATACATATCGACCAGTACCTGGCCGACGTAAAAGGTTTTAGTATCGACCATGCCCGGCAACTAAACGCCCATGTAACCCAAATGGCCGCCGAAGCCGGTTTAACTTATAATTTTGATAAGGCCGTAGTCGCCAACAGCTTTAATGCCCACCGCTTTACACACCTGGCAAAAAAACATGGATTAGGCATAGCCGCCGAAGAAGCTTTATTTAAAGCCTATTTTACCGATGGCAAAAACATGGACGATAACGACACGCTTATTGAATTAGGTGTGGAAATAGGATTGGATGCCGCCGAAATAAAACAAACCCTTGAAAGTAACGCTTTTGCAGACGATGTAAAACACGATATTGCCGAAGCCCAATACCTGGGTATCCGTGGTGTTCCGTTTTTTGTGATGAACAGCAAATATGGCGTATCCGGCGCACAGGAAGTACGCGTGTTTGATGAAACGTTGCAAAAAGCATTCAGCGAATGGCAACAGGAAAACCCAAAACCAAAATTGGAAGTGATTGAAGGTGAGAGCTGTGGGCTGGATGGAGATTGCTGAGAATGTGGGTAGCTGCATCGCTAACCGTGCTTCCTGAGCCAGAGGCTCAACCCATTTATATAAAAAAACGACGCCCCATAATTTTGCCGCAGGGCGGCTACCCTTAGCAAGTATTCAGGTGGATAATCTTTTTATGTAAATAATGGAATCGCGTATAATCAACATCAAAAATTCAGAAGCAGTTATTATACCACAAAGCTTTTTGGACGAGTGCTCTATCAGGGACATCATAAACATTGATATCAAAAAAAATCACATCATTATCAGTGCCCCCGGTGAAGAAAAGCGCAAAGGGTGGGATAAGGCTTTTAAAGAAATGGCAGCTAACGGCGATGACAGGCTAATAATCTCTGATGTGTTTGATGACGAGCACTTTGGTGATTGGAAATGGTAAACCTGCGCACTTTTATCTTAAAAATAATTTTCCTATATTTGTATAAAATCCACTTAGTGTATTCTATACACTAAGTGGATGGGAAATAAAAATAGATATGACAATTAATCAACCCACTATTCATAGAAGAAGGCTTCGTACCGCCGTTGGAGTTTTGTTTTTTATGGCTGGGTTATCGTTTTCCAGTTGGACGTCGCGAATTCCAACCATTCAGCATAATTTAAACTTGTCGTACGCCGCCTGGGGTGCTGTGCTGTTTGCTCTTCCTGTCGGTTTAATGTGTTCTTTGCCATTCTCCGGTTGGATTATTACTAAAATCGGAAGTAAGAGGTTATTGCTTGGGGCCATATTGCTGTACGGAATTACTTTACTGGCAATAGGGCTGGCGCAAACTCCATTTCAATTGATAGCCTGCCTACTGGTTTATGGTTTTGCCGGGAATGCTGCCAATATTTCGGTTAACACACAGGCTGTAGCCACCGAGGGGTTGTATTCAAAGCCTATTATGGCTTCATTTCACGGTTTGTGGAGTTTGGGCGGCTTTACCGGTGCTGGTATTGGCGCTTTTATGATAAGCCATGAAATTGGAACGTTTCACCACTTTGTCTTAATTTTGGCGGTATTGATAACCGGGGTTATTATCTTTTCCCAAAACCTTTACAACGACACCGATTCTATAAAAAAAACAACCGAACCCCGACTTTCTTTTCGGGCAATTGTGAAATTATTTATTCCGTTACTTACTTTAGGAACAATAGCGTTTTGTTCCATGATATGTGAAGGTGCTATGTTCGATTGGAGCGGCATATATTTTAAAAACGTAATACTCGCGCCGCCTGCCCGCCTGGGCTTTGGCTTTGCAGCCTTTATGTGCACCATGGCGTTGGGTCGCTTTGTTGCTGATAAATTTGCAGATCGTTTTGGATTAAAACGCACACTACAACTCAGCGGAATTTTAACAGTAACGGGATTGCTCATTGCTGTTGTTTTCCCCTATTTTTTTACGGCAATAATCGGCTTTTTACTGGTGGGCGCTGGAGTTTGCTCGGTAGTTCCGATGGTATACAGCGTTGCAGGAAAATCAAAAACAATGTCGCCAGGCGTAGCTATTACAGTTGTTTCAACTATAGGGTTTATCGGTTTTTTAGTTGGCCCTCCGGTCATAGGTTTTATTGCCAGTATCGCAACATTACGAGCTTCATTTATTTTTATCGCCCTTATGGGAGCCGGTGTGGTGGCAATTGCTACTAAGGCGAAGTTATAAATGGTGATCAGAGATTAGCGCCCAATATTTCGGCAGGAACAACTAAAAGGGAAAAATAAACCCGAATCGAAGGCGAATTCCACAAATTTTTCCTTTTTAATTCGAGTAATTGGTGAGCATTCATGTTTATTTAAATTAGCAAACAAGTATAAATTATACAGAAGCGATTATTCTTTTGTTTCTCCATTTATTGCTTCTGCTACCTTTTATTTCTCCGTGCCGCTACCTTTCCAATAGTCAATCCCTGCACTACGATAGAGAATACCACGATAATATAGGTAACTAAAACAAACTCGTTGCGGTGCATGGCTTCAGGCAGAGAAAGGGCCATGGCTACTGACAATCCGCCCCGCAAGCCGCCCCAGGTTAATATCAGCACAGCATTTTTCTCGAATTTTATCCATAAACGCAAAAACGTAACCGGTATAGCTACTGAAACGTAGCGTGCCAGCAATACCATCAGGATCATGATATAACCGATAATCATAACTGTGGGATTTACTTTTATCACCAGCATTTCCAATCCGATAAGCAGGAATAGCACCGCATTAAAAATCTCATCAATCAAATCCCAAAATTTACCCAAATAGTCGCGCGATTCTGCCGATAGACCGGCCTCCTTTCCTTTTGTCCCAATAATGATACCAGCCATAATAATCGCCAACGGACCCGATAAATGTAACTGATCGGCCAGGGTATAGCCACACATTACTACCGTGAGCGTTATTAAAACCTCAACCCGGTAATTGTCGATTGATTTAATTACAAAATACCCCAGGTAACCCAGCACAGTGCCAAATGCAATACCACCAACGGCTTCCTTTAAAAAAAGTATAACTGTATTCGCTACCGAAAACTTGCCGGTGCCGTTAATTGCTACCTCCAATATCGTCAGAAAAATAACTACGCCAACGCCATCGTTAAAAAGCGATTCGCCCGCTATTTTTAACTCCAATGTTTTGGGTATTCCTACACGTTTTAATATACCCATTACCGAAATTGGGTCGGTTGGCGAAATTAATCCGCCAAACAACAGGCAGGCGATATAGGGGATTTTTAATCCAAATATCTGAAACAGGTAATAAGCCATTACACTTACCATAAAGGTGGAAATAAAAGTACCCACAGTTGCTAATATCATCACCGGCCACATTTGCTTGCGCAGTTCAACGGCATTAATATGCAATGCCCCGGCAAACAGTAAAAAGCCCAGCATGATCTTCATCAATACCTGCTCGAAATTGATGTTGGATACCAGGGCCGATACCTGTGAAGAAAAGCCCGGTATCAGGCTCCCGGAAATGGCAATCAGGATAGAGGATAACAGCGCAATAATCATAATACCAATGGTAGCCGGCCATTTTATCCAGCGATCATTAACATAGGCAAATACCGCTGTTAGCAATATCAACACTGATAGGATGTGGTAGGTGGCCATGGCTGATTGCTATTTTTTATCGCAGATTTCTATTGATTATTATGATTACGCAGATTTTCAGCTTGCCTTTAATCACATTAATCTCCGCTAATCTGTGATTCTCTTTTTTATCGCAGATTTCTATTGATCATCATGATGACGCTGATTTCTGTTAACCGGCTTATTTGCTTGTTTTATCCTGATTGCAAATTATGCTTTTATTTTGAGGAAAACACGCGTAATTCCATCTTTCCGACTTCCGGACTTTCCGACTTCCGGACTTTTTCCCCATCTTGCATTCATAAATCCGGATTGTGAATAACAAAATAAACCTATTAATCAAAAAGCGCGAAGAAGCCCTGTTAGGTGGAGGCAAAGCGCGTATCGAAAGTCAGCATAAAAAAGGAAAGTTAAGCGCGCGCGAGCGGCTGCATTTTTTGATGGATGAAGGCTCGTTCCAGGAAATTGGGATGCTGGTGGCCCACCGCTCTACCGACTTTGGGATGGAAAAGGAAAAATATCCCGGCGATGGGGTCATAACCGGTTACGGCACCGTTAACGGACGATTGGTATACGTTTTTTCGCAGGATTTTACCGTTTTTGGCGGATCGCTGTCCGAAACTCACGCCGAAAAAATTTGTAAAATAATGGATTTGGCCATGAAAAATGGCGCACCGGTTGTGGGCCTTAACGACTCCGGCGGCGCGCGGATACAGGAGGGTGTGGTATCCCTGGGTGGTTATGCTGATATTTTTTACCGCAATACCATGGCCTCGGGCGTAGTGCCGCAAATATCCGCCATCCTCGGTCCGTGCGCCGGTGGAGCGGTGTATTCGCCTGCTATCACCGATTTTATTTTGATGGTTGAAAATACTTCGTACATGTTTGTAACCGGACCAAACGTGGTAAAAACGGTTACGCACGAAGTGGTTACTTCCGAAGAATTGGGTGGCGCAACTACCCATGCCACCAAATCGGGCGTTACACATTTTGCCTGTGCTAACGAGATTGAGGCCATTCAAAATATAAAAAAGTTACTAAGCTACATGCCGCAGAACTGCGAGGACACAGCCCCCGCTTTACCTTACGAAGTAAAAAACGAATTGCGGCCGGAGTTAAACACCCTAATGCCCGAAAATAATTCGCAGCCTTATGATGTCCGGGAAGTGATTGATCATGTGATTGACACCGGATCGTTTTTGGAGGTACATAAAGATTTTGCCGAAAACATTGTTGTAGGTTTTGCGCGTTTGGCAGGGCGCAGCATTGGTATTGTAGCCAATCAGCCTGCCTTTTTGGCCGGGGTACTGGATATAAATTCATCAACCAAAGGTGCACGTTTTGTTAGGTTTTGCGATAGCTTTAATATTCCTTTGCTGGTGTTTGAAGATGTACCCGGCTTTTTGCCAGGAACGGACCAGGAGTGGAACGCTATTATAACTAACGGAGCCAAATTGCTCTACTCGTTCTGCGAAGCAACGGTGCCGCGTATTACTGTTATTACCCGCAAAGCTTATGGCGGTGCTTATGATGTAATGAACTCCAAACACATCGGCGCGGATATGAATTTCGCATGGCCCACCGCAGAGATAGCTGTAATGGGTGCCAAAGGGGCCGCCGAAATTATTTTTAAGCGCGAAATAAACGCCGCCGAAGACAAAGAAGCTAAATGGAAAGAAATGGAACTTAAATATTCCGATATTTTTGCGAACCCTTACCGTGCTGCCGAACGCGGTTTTATTGACGAAGTAATTGAACCGGCTGAAACCAGGCTAAAACTCATCCACGCCTTTAAAATGCTGGAAAATAAAGTGGTGAATAACCCGAGGAAGAAACATGGGAATATCCCGTTGTGAGAGATTAGAGGTTGGAGGCCAGAGATTGGTTGGTTTCTCCCTAACCTCTAATCTCCGACCTCTACTCACTAAAATGCAATGATATCAATAGAACAAATACGACAAGAGCTCACCTGGAAACTCCGCAGGGACCTGCTCTATCCCGAAGAAATGATCCCTAATATGAGGATGGAAGAGGATGATGAGGGTATACACTTCGGCGCGTTTAAAGATAATTATATTGTAGGCGTCGTCTCTCTATTTCAAACCGGGACGGATTTTCAGTTTCGTAAGTTAGCCGTCGCTTCGGCGGTGCAGGGCAGTGGTGTAGGCAGCAGTTTACTAAGCTATATAACCAATTACGCACTCGAAAATGGCGGCACCCGCATTTGGTGCAATGCCCGTGTTTCAGCTATTGGATTTTACCTAAAGCTGGGCTATTTGCAAACCGGTCAATTCTTTATTAAAAAGGGAATTGATTATGAGGTGATGGAGAAAACAATATCATCTAACTTGTTAAGCCAGGTTATTAAATAGTCTTTCCGCCAAATCCTCAATATCATTTTTCCGCGCCAACGCTCCGAGCCAATTGTCCGGGATGGATTCGTGCCCATATAGTAACCCAGCCAGTCCGCCGGTAACTGCGGCGGTTGTATCGGTATCGCGGCCCAGGTTTACTGCTTTCAATACGGCATCTTTATAATTATCGGTAGTAAGCAGGCACCATATACCGGCCTCCAGCGTGTGCAGCACATAGCCGCTGCTGTGTATTTGTTCTATGGGTATTAAATCGATACGGTCAATCAGCAATCGGTTAAACAGGTGCCTTTCATCAACACTAATGGCGATTGATTGCAGGTATTCGGCCACCCGTATTTGCAATAATTCGTAAATCTCCAATTTCCCCCTTCCCTTTAATAATTCTAAAGCAAATTCCAGATAGTAAAAGCAGGCTATAGACGACCGCACATGGCCATGCGTCATGGATGACACCTGCCTCGTGATTTGATAACGTTCGGCAATTGGTTTATCCCTGATGTACAACAACAAAGGAAGTATCCGCATCAGCGAGCCGTTTCCGTTGGATGAAACACCAAAATCGCCGGCCAGATCTGGGCGCACGCCGCCTGCCAGCCTGTCGATTGCGCTTTGGGTAGTTATGCCTACATCAAATACTTCACCTCGTGCCGTCCAGTAATTGTGGTAGCGCCAGTTGATAAAGTTTTGTGCGATACGATTTAAATCGAAATCATTCGTTAAGGCCTCGGCAAGGCAAAAGGTTAAGGAACTATCATCCGAGAAAGTGCCCGGAGGTAAATTGTAGCTGCCATAACCGCGTATATCCGTAACCGGATCCTTCTTTATTTCTTCGCGGCTTTTAAATTCTAAAGGTACGCCAAGGGCGTCGCCTACGGCAACACCAAACAAAATATCCTTACAGGTTTTTAGGGTTATGGGAATTTTATTCATAAAAACTGACGCTCCATTTTTTCTTTGTCATTCTGAGCGCAGCGAAGAATCTTCTGAGACATACATTGTGAACTATGCTGGGGTATTGCAGGGTAGAGAAGATTCTTCGCTGCGCTCAGAATGACAAACCTTATTTTTCCAAAAACTCCGCCGGTACTTCATCCGTAAGCCAAACCCCGTTTGCCGAAAGGTAAAACTGATGGCCCTGCTGGTACATCTTACCGGATAATACATTTAAAACCACCGGTTTGCCATGGCGTTGCCCTACTTTTACAGCGGTTTCGGTATCAAAACTTAAATGCACGTGCTGCCGCCCGCGTTTTTCCAGCCCGGTTTTTAAAATCGAATCAATCGATTGGCTGCCGGTGCCATGATATAATATTTCGGGCGGTACTTGTGGCTCGTAGCCCAATTCAACCCCCACTGAATGGCCCTGACTGGCTCTTATTTTTTGTTTGGCATCATCAAAGGCAAAACGTTTTTTGCTATTGGTTTCCACGATGTGGTTTAATACCTCAAAGTTAATAACTATGCCGTGTGCTTTTACCCCGGTTAATAAATCATCCACATTTACCCACCCCTGTTCATCCAGCGTTATGCCGATCACTTCAGGCTGGTGGCGCAATACCAGGCTAAGAAATTTGCTGATATGCATGTTTTGTTTTTCGGAAATCATAGCGCTAATTTAATAATTACTGCCGTAAAAGGTTATCGCATCGGCTTTTGTTGCATATTTGATGTTAACGCCCTTTAGCATTTTTACAAATGATGACAGCACGAGGAAAACTCGATATTAGTTACACTGATATTTTACAGGCCATTGTTTACTGCCTGTCCGGCTTTGCTGCAGATAGTATTAACAATAAGTTGCAAGAAAAAAACAAAGTGACTTGCCTGTCTGTACGTACCGGGTTTAATCTGGTGCTTAACGCACTGGGTTTTCCTGC
>JABDBM010000068.1 GCA_013288685.1 Bacteroidota bacterium
TTCGGCTTGTCATTTGCGTTGCTTACGTTTCTTGTTACGTGCAAATTCACTTCATGCGTCAGTGGATTATAGCCGACGGTAAAGTGTACATCTTCTGGTAAACCGGGATAAATTTCATCGCTTCTAAAACTGCAACTGTTATTTCCCAGCGCAATGATATTGCCATCACCGAAAGAAATTCGCTTGAAAAAGTCCGTTAATTTTTGTTGCTCCATTCCCAAATTTAATCATTTTTTGGTCTGATTGGAGTTTGAACAAAAATCCGGGTCAAATCTAAACAGCTTTTCTGTTACTCAGATTTTCGTCGCGATAATCCGGCAATCTTTTTTCAAATGGCTGCACTCTGGCTAAACCTGGATGAACACGGTAAGCTTTCTTTCCATAGTAAGTAACAGGTTCATTCTCTTTTTTCCCAGCTTCTTCGTTTTTCTGATCCATATTATTACCGTTGCTCCGATTGTGAAACTTGTTTTTCAATCCAATTTTGGATATCACTCTCTAACCAGCCGACCGATCTCCCACCAAGTGAAATTTGTTTGGGAAATGTTTTTTCTGACATTTTTTTATAGATAGTGCTGCAGGCAAGTCCGGTGGCTGCTTTGACCGCCGGTAGTCTGATGATTTTATGCATAACGTTTCTTTCCTTTACTAAGTGGAACAAGAGCCATAAAATAATTTTGAAAAAAATGTAAGCCCCCGACCGATAAATGTGCAGCACTATATTGCTGTTGAATCATAAAGGAAAATTGAAAAATTTGGCGGTATTTTTGGGGGTACATTAAACGTCCAGAACTCAATAAAATAACGACAGACAATGCCTTGTTATTTGTGTTCGACAGTCCCCCCGGCCTCCATATTCATTTTTTCCTATTTCAATTAAAATCTACTATGCATATGGAATACAGAACTTTTTTACTGTTTTCGGTCTCTGCTGTTCCAGCAAAAAACACTGGATTCTAAATTAAAGTGGGGGTATTTTAAGGGGTAGCAAAGAAAGGAATATTCCCTATGCGGTTGACCGACAAAACGATTAAGAACGCCGAACTGCGATCCAAGCCCTACAAAATGCCGGACGGAGAAGGGATGTATCTTTTGGTACAACCATCCGGATCGAAATTATGGCGCATGAAATATCGTCTTTTCGGCAAGGAAAACATTCTCTCAATCGGTAAGTATCCGTTTGTCTCCCTGGCCGAAGCAAGGGAGCACCGCTATGAAGCGAAGAAACTGCTTAAAGCGAACATCGATCCCAACGACCGAAAGAAAAAAGACAAACGAACTGCGATGCAAGAGGCAAACAATTCTTTTCTGACCGTTGCAAAAGACTGGCATGATACCAATAAGAAAAAATGGACCGAAGAACACGGCGAGAGGCTTTGGAGCCGGTTGATGTTACATGCTTCGTCCCTTGGCTCGCGGGCTATCGCAGATATCAGAACCCCGGAACTTGTCCAACTTCTGCGAAAATTAGAAAAAAATCATAAGCCGGACACCGCGAAGCGATTGGCTCAGACATTTAACGTTGTGTTTCGTTACGCCGTACATAGCGGCATTATTGAACATAATCCTGCATCCGATTTGCGCGGCGTCATGGCACCGTATGAAAATACCCATTTCGCCGCAATACACCCATCTGAATTGCCCGAGTTGCTGGCGAAGCTCAACGTTATTTCGACCAGTACACAGAACCGTATTGCGGTAAAATTACTGCTTCATACCTTTGTCCGGCCCGGCGAACTGCGATATGGGAAATGGAACGAAATTGATTGGGAGAAAAAGCAATGGCACATTCCGCCCGAGCGTATGAAGAAACGACGCATCCATATCGTTCCGCTTTCCGACCCTGCATTGGCACTTTTACGAGAACTACAGCCGATAACCGGCTACAGTGACTATCTCTTTCCATCGCATCACCGCCGTCGCCACCCCGTGATGAGTGAAAACACGATTAATAAAATTCTCAAGACGATGGGTTATGGCGGCAGGCAGGTCGGTCATGGATTCCGCGCCATCGCCTCTACGGTGCTCAATGAAAGTGCCTTGTTTCGTTCTGATGTGATTGAAGCGCAGCTGGCGCATGTTGAGGAAAATAGTAGCCGCAAGCCCTATAATCGCGCTGAATATCTCGATGAACGCGCTCCAATGATGCAATGGTGGAGTGATTATCTACAAGCCGCCGAGAATAAAAATATCAGCAAAACGAGACAAGCCGCATAGCGAAACAGAAACCGTAACATCTCATTTCTCCATCTGTAAAACTTGAATTTCCCGCAAGAACTTCAGGCATTTGGTCACCGTATCGTAATGCACATCTAAGGATTTCGATAGCTGCCGCGCAGAAATATAAACTCTGCCGTTGGCGTCGATACTGGTGATGGTATGGATGAGAATGCGAACGGCCAGTAGTGGAAAGCGGCACCGCTCATGCTGACAGATTTTTTCCACGATGCAGCATAGGCTTTTCTTTTCGATCTCGATGATATTTTCCGGCAGCCAGGTCTGGCGATTTTCTAAATGGCCTTGATACTCAACTTCACGCACTTTCATTTCATCCCCCCTCGCGTTGATTTTGAGGGGTTATGCATCTTAAAGTTGCGACAAAAAAGTGCGACACAACTTATTGGAACAATTGTGCCGTGGATTTTCGTTCACTGTAGAAACTTTTCAACGCTCCTTATCAATCTGTCGTTCATCCTTGGCCGGTCCGCCCCGCGAGAAGCCTTTCGACCATTCGCGCACTTCTTTTTCGTATTCGGCTTTGCCGCTCATCAATGCTTCGAAATAAGGGTCATGCTGGTTCGGGGTGTTGGCCAGCTGCGCGGCTAATGCTGGTTCATGTTTCGCCAGCAGATAGCCATTGTTGAATGCCTTGATATAATGTTTCTCTTCCATGGCCTAAAAATTTCCGTAGGTGTGTTTCTCTAAATAGCTGTTGATCGAATCCAGATCGTACAGAATGATTTTCTTTTCCGGTTGTGAGAAGCGGATTTTTCCTTCGTCGCGCAGTTTTTGCAGGGTGGTTTTGCTGGTGATGCGCAATATTTTCATGGCTTCGTCGCCCCCGATCCATTTATCAGCACTATTGTTCTGTTTTTCCTTGATCCGCTCGATGACGCGGTCAACCAGTGCGTAGAATGCCTCGTCATGTAAGCAAATAACCTCCATTGTGATAATCAGAATTAGGGTTAAGTATTTGAATTTAAAAATAATCACTTGGTTTCTAAAATCCAAGAATTCCTTTGGATTTAATGAATTATTAACCCTTATGCGGTAGAATAAACCCAGGGAACGGTAAGAGAGCGTACCACTATGAGCAGCACAGAGGAAAAACCGACACTGACGGAACGGCTCAAAGCGAGCATTGTCGGCTCCGGCGTGCTGAACAATCTCAGAAAATTGACCTACAGCGATGCGCCTGCGGCGGATCGCGACGATCTGGACGAATTGAAACAGCAGGCCCAAACCGCCATTGAGAATATCCAGCAATTGCTCGATAGCGGCAAACTGGATGACGGCACCTCACAAAAACTGACCTCCGCGCTCGCCAAATTAAAAACCGCTTTGGGCAAAGATACCATCTCCCGGGCGGCGCTCGCGATTGCATTGTCCGAAGCGGCCACCGTGATAAACAGCGTCGACGGTGACATCAGAAGCGCGGCGTTGCAGAAGATGGAAGCAAAATTATGGGCCAAAGTTGAGGCAGACAACAAAGACATTGACGACGATTTTACGAAAATGCGCAAAGCGGGGATCGCGTTCAACGACAATCTTTGGAATAAGCACGCGCAGCTCACCGAATATCTGCAAACGCATCCGCACGATATGGCGAAGCAAAAAGAACTGGATGCGGTGGACGATGCGTTACTGATGCAAGCCAAACCGCAGCTTGAGCAGCATCCGGATGCGAAATCGCCGTTCGACGATGCGACCAAGAAAAGTAAAGACCGCCATCAACTGGTGGATCATGCATTGGCAACTAAGTCTTTAGCGAACATTGCATTCGATGATGACACTGAAGTTGCTAAACATGGCCAAGGCGAAAACCTGACAATGAACGACGTTGTACCTCCTACAACTGGCCAAAAAATACTCAACAAAATATTTGTTCAGAAGCAAACGAACGTATGCTTCCGAACAAAACCAACTTCAAGCCGGTGCTTTTTGCCGCTCGCAGAGCAAGCAATATGTTGATATAGAACGCTTTGTTTTTTATCAGTACTCACGTTTCAATGAGTCGCGCGAAAATTCTGTTCAAAGGTAAACGTTGGTTTACTTCAAAACAGTTTTGTCTGACGCGGCGGTGTATCACCCTATGCGAAGAACAAATATGAAAAAGGCAATCACCTATTATCGGGTATCGACGGGCAGGCAGGCGGCAAGTGGGTTAGGAATCGAAGCGCAGATCAAGGCGGTGAGGGATTTCGCAGCGGCCAATAATTACGACTTGGAGAAGGAATATATTGAAATTGAATCCGGTAAGAAAAACCAGCGCCCTGTTTTGGAACGGGCACTTCTTCAGTGCAAAAACAAACACGCGACATTGCTGGTCGCGAAGCTGGACCGGATGAGCCGCAATGTGAATTTCATCACCGGCCTGCTCGAATCCGGGATCGATTTCAAGGCGGTTGACGTACCGAACGGCGAAAAATTTATCGTCCATATCATGGCAGCGGTCGCGGAATATGAGCGCGACCAGATCAGTGCACGGACCACACTGGCGCTGAAAGCCGCAAAGGCCAGAGGGGTGCAATTGGGAACCTATGGCCGCACCGTGCTGTCCAAGCGGAACCAGGAATCATCGCTCCGGTTTGCGAAGAAAATGCGGCCAAAAATTGCGCGCTTGCGGGCCGACGGCTTCGACACCGTCCGCGCGGTTACCGACGAATTGAATAGGTTAAAGGTGCCGACATACCGAAATGACGGCAGCAAATGGCATCTCGGCACGGTGCATAAAATAATGAATCAAAAAATCAAATCATAAAATATGGTACAGCTTATTCAAATACCGTCAGCACGAACCGCCGACGCCGCAGGTAAAAGAGCCATTTTGGCGGTTGGAATTCTTGTGTTCATGCTTTGTCTTTTGCCTGGGTTGAAAGCATTCAGCCAGAAACCGGATAAGGTTCAACGAGCAACCGAGGCAATTAAGGAGACTTATTCCAACGCAGAAGACGATTATATCACAGACGGCCAGCGCACCGTATGGGTGAAATCCTATAAAAAATGGATGCCGGATGATCTGGTGTTCATGAAAAAAGAGGCTCCCGAGATTTTAAAATTTCTAAGCCAGGCGATCCAGCATCACCGACTGGATGCGCTGGAACAACTCTTGCCAAACTATTATCGCGCTCACGGCGGTATTGAGGCATTTGCCGCCGATATTCAGCGTGCTACGCAGTAGGCACCGAATGAGAATTCAGCCTTTTTTGCATCCCTACGTCGAAAGCCGTCATCGCATTTCGCCCAAAAAGCCACGCCCTGCGAGGCTTTTTTAGTTACCGGCGCTCCTGCCCTGGGCAACGCGGAGACTTCATTTCTTCGCTTCTTCCGTTGCATTTCGTTCGTTTCACTTCACGCCATTCCACTTCATCAGTTCATCCATTCAGACACCGCTTTGCCCCACGCTCCTAAAAGCCGGGTGAAAGGCTGAACCATGCCCTGCGGGTGCTACGCCCGGTTTCGCAACCGGGAGGCAGTTCATCCTTCGCCCTCAGAAATATTCCACACTACCAATCCCGTTTTCGCTGCGCTCGAGCTGCATACTATGGCCTTTTTTGTTTGGGCTTGTTTCATTTGACCTTTGCTTGAGGCAAATTTACCCCCTCTCGGCCGCCAAGGCCATGCGAAGTGCCGCTTAAAAAATCTCCACGCTTCCGCTCGCGCTCCAGGTCGTATTTTTTGCGGCAGCCTTGTCTTGCCAGCCCCGCGCACAAGTGGATTGCCTCTATCAAAGGCCAAACGAGGCGTATGCCGAAATGACTTTGAGAACGGAATTTTTTAACCACTAACACCATTCAGCATGGACTTGAAAAATCAACACGGCACGCGCGTTCAAGGCAACGCAAACGCGGGAGAAAACGGCGGGACTCCCCTAAACCAAACCCCTTTGTACGATGCATGGATCGAGCTTCTAAACCAAATTTATTGGGAGGGCTATGCGGAGCAATTAGCCAGCGAAAACCCGGAAGCATTCGCCAGTGAGTATTCAACTTTTTCCAATCACTATCAATCTTAAATCATGAACTGGTTCAACAACTGCGGAACGCTTGACGAAGTAAAAGCCACCTATAAAAAACTGGCTAAGCAATATCACCCTGATTTAGGCGGCGATACGGCCACCATGCAGGAGATCAATAAAGAATACGCCTTTGCGTCGGCTAAAGCCATTAAGGGCGCTAACCTCTCCGAAGAAGAAACCGAACATGAAATATTATCCTCCGAAGCGTATCGGAAGGCCATTGAGCAGATCATTCATTTGGAGGGCATCACGATTGAGCTGGTCGGTTATTGGATTTGGGTAACAGGCAATACCTACGCCGTACGGGCTGCATTGAAGGCAGCGGGCTTTTATTTCGCCTCAAAAAAAGCCGCCTGGTATTTCCGGACGGCGGAATATAAAGTGAGCCGCAGCAGCGGCAAATCGCTGGACGAAATCAGAAATAAGTACGGCAGTGAGCTGGTGAACGATGGCGCGAAACGCAAACGCGGAAACTTTATCGATTGATCGAAGCGGAGGCGCAACCGCACAAAGGGCGCATTTTCTTTTTGTTTAATTATTTTCTTAGAAGGAAAATGCTGCCCGGCCTACTTTTCTTTGCTCCGGCAGCAAAGAAAAGTAGCAAAAGAAAGTGCCATCCGCCGCTATATTTGAATGGTGCCCGCTAAATAAAAAGCCCCTCACACTCGCTGCTTGGGGCCTTTAACCTAAACCTTATCACAATAAGTCCGCACAGAATGCGCAGACGTATGAACTGCAAAAATAGTGAAATTATGGCGGACAGCAGCATTTAGCGAACTAAATTGCAAAAATTGTAACCAGAAAAAATTATACAATTTTTGTTCTGTCGCCGGTTGCCCATAAACGATAACTCTAATGCTTTTTCACCTTGTTGCCACAATCTATGCCCTTAGAGGGTAACAGCAGGAGAGCATGTTTTATTATTCAAGTTTGTAAATCTTCTATTGAAATAGTTAACTTTACCTTGATATTTATAAAAACTATATGTCCTTATCACCTCCTCTTAAACAAATGCCGACCAGATCTACGCAACAAATCTCTGAGACGGCTGCATCTAATTTATTTAATGTTATCATATTTTCTTCAAACCACTTATTATGAGCAATCCACTTGATGAAATTAGAAATTGGCTGTCATCGTTAGATCAAATTTCACATGACCATTTGATTAACTTGGCAACTCACTTTCATACCGACGAGAATATCTATCTGCACACCGGCACCGATAAGGGGCTAAAACTTTTTTTGAATTATTTCAATGTCCATGACTTATCAAACAGAGAAATCGTCGCACGAGCATTGTTCGTAATAGCGTTGATTGACTTTTCGCTGTCAGGAAAAGACACGGAGGAGGGCTGGACGGAGTTTTTTGACCGGATGCTTTCTATGCGCTCCATCGGGCGGGAAAAGGAAATGAACATTACTTGGATAGATCAAAAACTAAACAGTTTTCAGGAGGATAAAGAAAAATGGCTGGCTATATCCGATTCCTGGTCAAGGCTGAAATTCGATTCCCTAAACGGCCGAAACATTATGAATTGGTATGCTTTAACGGGACAACCGTGACCTCCTACTTTCAAAATGTTGTACCTATGTTGTACCCAAATAAAAAAGGCGATTAGTGTCTTTCACCTAATCGCCTCATTTTCAAGTACTCAGAGCGGGAATCGAACCCGCACTCCGTTTACGGGAACAGGATTTTAAGTCCTGCGTGTCTACCAGTTCCACCATCTGAGCATGGTCCTTTGTCGTTGGCTTATATCCTTGAGCAGGTATATAAAACCTTTAACAATAAATCCCTTCTTGTGGAAGGGATTGGAGCGAAAGACGAGATTCGAACTCGCGACCCCGACCTTGGCAAGGTCGTGCTCTACCAACTGAGCTACTTTCGCATTTACAAGAGACAAATCTCTTAACAATTTCCCTCCGCTTGTGATCCATTTCTGTATTCCTTCGCTTGGGGAGTGCAAATATAGCCAGAAATGCATAGTCACCAAAAAAAATTTCACTTTTTTTCATTTACCTCATAACTCACTGGTTTTCAAAACATCAAAAATCAAGTCGCTTTCATAACCACGACTTATGGCGTATTGCTGTAGTTTGTACCGTCGTTTATAAGGTTCCGATTCGGATAAAGTGCCTGCTTTTTTGCTTAAAATTTTGTTCAGGGTTAATAAATAGTCGTCATCGGCTATGGTTTGCAGGGCTTTTTTTATCAAAACATCGGGCACCTGTTTAAATTTCAGGCCCTGTTTTATCTTTAACCTCCCCCACCCTTTCTGTTTAAACTTGCCTTGCGCGTAGGCTTTTGCAAAACGCTCTTCATTTAAAAAGTTATCGCCAATAAGGCGCACAATAATGTTTTCTACCGCGTTGGCATGTTGTCCCCATTCGTATAGTTTATCGCGTACTTCCTGTTGTGCGCGTTCCTGGTAGGCGCAATAATGTTCGGCCTTTGCCTGGGCGGCGGTTTCGGTAAGTGTTTCGGGGGTTTTTAATTTGTACATTACCCAAAGGCTCTATGACGTTTTGTGTGGATGAATCCCGATAGCTATCGGGAAACCACGGAGATCACAAAGAAGGTGCAAAGTACGCAGAGTATAGAACAAAAATGGGTTGAGGTTAACTAATTTTTCGGGGTGTTACCTTCTATATAACTTACACCTGTTTATCAATATTAAATAAACACGAATTATGGCGAATCACGCAAATTTCACGAATTGAACAGGAAAATTCGTGAAATTCGTGTAATATGTCTTCAATTCGTGTTTATTTCCCTTTTTAGTGATTCTTACCGAAACATCAGGCGCCTAATTTTAAACTATAAAAAAACGCTGCGTCCTCTGTGCATTCTCTGTTTCTCCGTGTTAAAAACAAATTTACCAGCTATTAGTTTTTTTGGTAAATACCCATACAACCGTCAAGTGCCAACCAAAATTCGTTAAAATTCTTCTATTGTTTAAAATATAAGCAATTTCGTGCCCATGGTGAACAATCAATATACAATAACCCAGGTTCAGCAGATCATCAACGCCGGCGGAACCATTATAAAAGACTATACCGTAAATACCTTATTAACCGACAGCCGCCGCATCACCAACCCCGAAGGCGGTCTGTTTTTTGCGCTCAGCGGCCGCCGTAACGGTCACGAGTTTGTGGCCGAGGCCTATGCAGCAGGCGTACGCAACTTTGTGGTAAAACAAGGTCCGGAACTAAAAGTACCCGGCGCCAATTTCTTAATTGTGCCCGATGTGCTGGCAGCCTTGCAAACATTGGCTGCATATCACCGCAGCAGGTTTGATATAGAATTGATAGGTATTACCGGCAGCAATGGCAAAACCATTGTTAAGGAATGGCTGTACCAGCTGCTGTCGCCCGATAAAAATATTGTACGTAACCCTAAAAGCTATAACTCGCAAATTGGGGTGCCGCTTTCTGTTTGGCAGATAAACGAGAAGAACAACCTCGGTATTTTTGAGGCAGGTATCTCTACCACCGGCGAAATACATCGTCTGGAAGCTATTTTAAGGCCTACGGTAGGTGTATTAACCCATATAGGCCCGGCGCACGACGAAGGCTTTGAAAGCCGCCGCCAAAAAGTGCTGGAAAAGTTGGGGCTTTTCAAAAACTGCCGCCTGCTGGTGCACAATTACGATCAGCTGATTGATTACCAGGATGACATCCCCGTAAAAAATTGTTTCACCTGGAGCACCAAATTTAACCAGGCCGATTTATACGTGTTTACCGGAACCATCATCAAAAGCAACTATTACCTGCGTGCCCACTACAAGGGCCAGGAAATTGAATGTTTAATCCCTTTCCTTGATGAAGCCTCGGTGGAAAATGCCACGCTTTGCTGGGCGGTAATGCTGGCCTTAGGGTATGAAGCCACCAAAGCTGATGACCGCATTGAACACCTGAGCGCGGTAAGCATGCGGCTCGAACTAAAAACTGGCATTAATGATTGCTCTGTCATTGACGATTCGTACAACTCTGATATACAATCGCTGGAGATTGCACTGAATTTTTTGAACCAGCAAAATCAACATACAAAAAAAACGCTGATCCTGTCGGATATTTTTCAGTCGGGTTTGGCGGCTGATGTTTTGTATCAGCAGGTGGCCGCGATGATCAGCGCCAAAAAGGTCGACAAATTTGTGGGTGTCGGCGAGGCTTTGTCTGGTCGCCAGGAATATTTTGAGGTACCCGAAAAACATTTTTATCCGGACACGGCAACGATGCTGCAACATTTACGGGCGTTAAATTTTAAAGAGGAAACTATCCTGATTAAAGGCTCGCGTAGTTTTGAGTTCGAGCGGATCAGCAGGGCGCTGGTGGAGAAGGCGCACGAAACTGTAATGGAAATAAACCTGAATGCCTTGCTCAATAACCTCAATTTTTACCGCCACAAGCTAAAACCGGGCGTAAAGGTGATGGCCATGGTAAAGGCGTTTTCGTACGGCAGCGGCACGTTCGAGGTAGCCAATATTCTGCAATATAACAAGGTGGATTATTTAGCTGTAGCCTATATTGACGAAGGTATTGCCCTGCGCACAGCGGGTATCACCTTGCCGGTAATGGTACTGAATCCCGAAGTTTCGGCCTTTGATAAAATGACAGAATACAGGCTGGAGCCATCCATTTACAGCTTTGGTCTTTTTGATGACTACATTAGGTATGCCCGCGAGAAAAACGTGTTGGACTATCCTATCCATATAAAAATCGACACCGGCATGCACCGCCTCGGGTTCGAAAATTTCGAAGTGGAAACTTTGTGCGACATGCTGGAGGAAAACCGTTATGTACATGTGCAATCGGTATTTTCGCACCTGGCGGCCAGTGAGTCGGCGATGCACGATGAGTTTACGTTGAAACAAATCCGGAATTTTGAAAAGGCTTTTAAGCTAATTGAGCGCACGCTGGGTTACAAGGTAATTAAGCACATCTCCAACTCATCGGGCATTACGCGCTGGCCGGTGGCGCATTATGATATGGTGCGATTAGGCATCGGGCTTTATGGCGTTGATTCGGCGGTTTCGGATACCGATAATTCGTTGCAACCTATTGCCACTTTAAAAACCAGTGTATCGCAGGTTAAAAACATATTGGCAGGCGAAACCATCAGCTACAACCGTAGCGGCAGTTTGTTAAAAGATGGCAAAATAGCCACGGTACGCATTGGCTACGCCGATGGCTATTTGCGCGCATTTGGCAACGGCGTAGGTAAAATGCTGATTAAAGGCGTGCTGTGCCCCACAGTTGGCAACATCACTATGGATATGTGTATGCTGGATGTAAGCGCGGTTGATGTGCGCGAGGGCGACGAAGTGATTATATTTAATGAAGAACACGGTATTGAGGAGCTGGCTACACAAATTGGCACTATTCCGTACGAAATTTTAACAAATATTTCGCAACGGGTAAAAAGAGTGTACTTTTATGAGTAGAAAATGCTGAGCGATGAAGAAGATATTCAGGGTCCTGTTAAGATACTTTGTTAAAGGATTATTAGTGGTGGTTCCGCTTGGAGCTGCCTGTTTTTTGATCTACTGGGCCGTTTCGAGCCTGGACAATGCCCTTAATTTTGGCGATTTTTTATGGACCAACAAAGCGGGTAAACCTATTTACATACCCGGCCTGGGCATTGCCAATGTAGTGGTGCTTATTTTTATAGCCGGCATCCTGATCACCAACGTAGTAACCGACCCGATAAAGCGCTGGTTTAACCGCTGGCTAAACCGGCTGCCGCTGTTTAAATTCCTCTATTCGTCCATAAAAGACCTTACCGAGGCCTTTGTTGGCGAGGAAAAAAAGTTTAACGAACCCGTTATTGTTGAAGTAAACGAGTTCGGCCTCAAAAAAATAGGCTTCCTGGTGCAAAAGGACCTGGCGGCATTAAACCTGCCCGGCGAGGTAGCGGTGTACTTCCCCTACTCCTACTCGTTTGCCGGGCAGGTGATTATCATATCGGCCGATAAGGTGAAACCTATTGATAAAAGCGCGGCGGATATGATGAAGTTTGTGATATCGGGCGGGGTGAGCGGTTTGGAATAGCATTTTTTGTAGAGACGCGATACTTCGCGTCTCCCACCATGCCGGCGAACATTGTTTACACCCCTGCCTTACACATCCTTAAGCCTTCGCCTTGCGCATCAACATCACCGATGAAATTACCGTCATGATTACTCCAACCGACCCAATGGACAAAAACATCAGCACAAAGTTATAAGCTGGATTTTTTTCGAGTGTTATTTGTTCCTGCATCTCCTTTACCTTTAAAGCTAATGCAGCAGGCGGAAGGCTTTTGCGGTATTGCTCTAAATCGTAAGCGGCAATGGTCTCGTAAAACTTAGGGTCGATGTATAAAACGTACACCGTTTCGATGATGCCGAATGCCGCTGCGGGTATGATGATAATTAACAGCCCCAACCCAAGCGCTTTCATAAAGGTTATACTGCCATCGTTTATATGATCGCGATAATATCTTATTCCGAAATAAACAAACAGCAACGGACAAATCAAATTCACATAACTGATATAGCCCTGCACCTTGTGCCCAACATTGGTAATGTAGATAAAGAGCCATAGCAATACAAATAATACCAGTTCAGCAAGGGCTGCATAACCGCCGTAACGTAAAACTATTTTTTTCATAAGCTGGTGATTTTTAAGCCAAATTAACAGCAAGTTTTTTGAATTTGTATAGGAACGAAAGGAGTATTTTGGTGGGATTAGTGAAAATACAACTTTAGTAGTAGAGGGATAATGTCGGATGTTCGATTTCGGATTTGGATGTGTGGCCAATAAATCCGGTGGCAATTTTCAATAATTGGCAGCTGTTCTGTTTGCTATTGAATGATGGAAAGCTCCAGCGCCTTCTTTATTGCCTCGGTACGCCTGTCCACCTTTAGTTTTTGAAATATATTGGAGATGTGTTTTTTTACGGTATTTTCGGACAGGAACAATTTATCTGCTATTTGCTGATTGGACAGGCCTTCGTGTATCAGCACCAATATCTCTGCTTCGCGTTTGCTGATGCCCGAATTTAACAATTGCTCTTCATTAATTGCCGTAGGTTTCGGTTGGGTGATGATTGCTGTTTTAACAAATAGTTTCCTGCTTAATAACACGCCAATCAGTAAAAACAACAAACTGAAACCCGTTATCCAAATATCATCACCTGCGCTATTATAAAAATGATAGATGCTTGCTACTCTGAAAAGAATGAGCAATGCAGTAATGATAAGCCCGAAACTGATAATCACTGGTTTCATAGTCCAAGTTAATAAATAAGACCGATTAAAAAACGCCGTAACTAAAAAGTAATCCGTTCGAAGCTTCCAATTCAATCGAAACAATCAACTCACCCTCTTAAAACTCCTTATCGCAATAAAAGTACTGATGATCATTAAAATTGAAGCTAATAAATAAGGAGCGCCGGGGAAATAAACGTGGGCGATTTTTTGGGTGAAAAAGAAAAACACAAAACCCAGCAAGAGCGGCCCCACTATGAGGCTAATGCTATTCAATATAGCAAATGCTCCCTGCAGCTCGCCTTGTTCATTTTTTGCAATTTTGTCAGTAGCCAGGCTTTGTAACGCAGGTCCTGATAAACCGCCCAGGCAGTAAGGTACCATACATAAATAAAGCATCCAGCCCCGACTGGCAAATGCGATGAGGAGCAACCCAATAGCGTAAAATATTAAACCGGCAATAATATTTTTTTTGTTGCCAAACTTTGGAATAGTATACCTTATCAGCCCCCCTTGTATCGCAACCAAAACCAGTCCTACAAAAAGCGATAAAAGGCCAACACTTTGCATTGTCCACTTAAACTTCTCGTATAAAAAAGTCGATAATAAATACTCCACCGCCTTTTGAGCGATGTAAACTATCGCGGTTGCGCTGAATAAAGTTGCCAGTGCAGGCTGCTTTTTATAGATCCGCACCAACGACGAAAATGGATTTGAACGCTTCCATTCAAATTTTCGGCGATGCTCGGGCGCAAGTGATTCAGGTAATACAAAAAAGCCATAAAGGCCATTACTAAATGCGAAGCCGGCCGCTGCGATAAATGGCAACTTTAAATTGAGGGCGCCGAGGTATGCCCCTAACCCTACCCCGCATATTAATCCTATAGCCGACGCCGCTCCTACCAAACCAAAATTAGCGGCTCTTTTCTCTCCGGTGCTTACATCAGCTATGTATGCGGTTGCGGTAGAGGTGCTTGCTCCGCAGATACCTGCTATCGTTCGGCCAACAAATAACCAGGCAATTGTAGGGGCGAATGCCATAACCATATAATCGATGGCAAACCCAAACAACGAGATCAGCAAAATTGGACGTCTGCCGTATCGGTCGCTAAGGTTACCCATTATGGAAGCGAAGATAAACTGCATCGTAGCATAAACACAGGTGAGCAGGCCGATGTATTTCGACGCACGTCCGAGATCAATATGGCCTAACGCCTGAAGCAGTTTGGGCAAAACCGGAATGATAATACCCAACCCCAATACATCAATAAAGATGGTAATAAAAATAAAACCGAGCGCGGCAGATTGTTTAGGTTTTTTTGCCATGTTATTGGTGTGTAGTCCGGAAGTCGGGAAGTCCGAAAGTCCGGAAGCAAAAAGCATTTGTCAATAATTTCATCATCATTCAAAATATTCAAATCGTTATTCAATAATCGGGATTACAGGGCGGTAGGATACCGGAATATCGGAGACACGAGTATCGCGTCTCTACACCACTGCCCTCATGCCGCAGCTTCTCTCGGACTTTCGGACTTCCCGACTTTCGGACTCCTCCGAAAACACCTCACCGCCAATAAAGCACTCAACAGCATCAGTATCGCTCCTATAGCAAAAGGCGCGCCGGGAAATTGAAAAAATGGATTTGGTTTAGTAAAATAGTAAAAAGATTCCGTCATTACCAATGGCCCGAATATCGAACTGATACTCATCAGGCTGGTTAAGCCGCCCTGCAGTTCACCCTGTTCGTTCGCCGGCACACTGGTGCTCATATAACCCTGTATAGCGGGGCCGGCAATACCGCCTAAACAATAGGGTATCAATATGGCAAACATCATCCAGCCTTTGGTTGCAAAGCCAAAAAGCGCCAGGCCGGCTGCATATAGTAAAAGTCCCACCCAAATACTGCGCTCCTGCCCCAGTTTTGGCAGTATAATGCGGATAAGGGCGCCTTGTACCACGGCTATTAGCAGGCCCACACAGGCAAGCGAATAACCGATCATATCATTACTCCATCCAAATTTTTTTATAGTATAATAAGTCCACACACTTTGTACCGCCTGCACAGCAAAATAAATCAGGAACAGCGATACAGCTAAACCTATAACCGATTTATATTTTTTCAGTTGGATGACCGAACCGAATGGATTTGCCCGTTTAATATCAAATGGCCTGCGGTGTTCGGGTGCTAAAGATTCGGGTAAGATAAAATAGCCGTAAATGGCATTTAACAAAGCCAATGCTGCTGCAGCGATAAATGGATAATGCACATCGTATTTACCCAATATACCACCTAAAGCCGGGCCAATAATAAAACCTAAACCAAAGGCAACACCCACCATGCCGAAGTTTGCAGCCCGTTTCTCGGGCTCGCTGATATCCGCTATATAAGCCGCACCAGTGGTAAAACTGGCGCCGGTAATACCGGCAACAACACGCCCCACAAAAAGCCAGGCAATTGTAGGCGCAAAGGCCGAAAATGCATAATCAACACTAAAACCTAACAACGAACATAACAAAACCGGGCGGCGACCAAACCTGTCGCTCAGGTTACCGATAACGGGGGCAAAAATAAATTGCATACCCGCATAGGCAGCAGTGAGCCAGCCGCCATACCACGAAGCATCACTTACATCGCCGTGTATTAAATTTTCGATTAGTTTGGGTATTACCGGGATGATAATTCCCAGGCCCATAACGTCAATTAATAACGTAGCAAAAATAAAGCCCAATGCGGCCTTTCCTTTTGTGTGTAGCATGGCGCAAAATAAAAATTATATGCAATATATTTTTATTAAATAAACAGCGCCATGGAATCGCTTTTAGAACTTAGAGTAGCTGTCAGATAACTGAAGGGTTTGAAAACCTCACTCAGTGTACTGAATAATCAATTTTTATAGTAATAGATGCTGTTTTATTTCGCGATGACGTATTAAAAGTACCGCCTCCTTCGTAACTGTCATTGTCATGATCGCCTGTGATTTGGAACACACCCATATTGGCTTTACGGATGCTCCCCAACTGACTGCCGGAGTTTTTCGCAATTGTTTCGGCCCGCAGCTTGGCATCGGCGCTTGCGTTGGCCAACAAGCCAATTTTTAATTGCGATAAATCGGTATAATAATACGCTGGCGGCAGCGAGTTCATTTCAATCCCTTTCTCAATAAGCGCTGTCACTTCCCTCGATACATTTTCAACTTTATCAATATCTGCCGACTGTACTGTGATTTTTTGTTTTAACGTATAACCATCAAAACGCGGTGCGACTGATTTCCCAAACTCGAATTTTTGCTGAACTACTAACTCATCTTTTTGCTGAATGAAATTTTTCTCTATTTCAATAGACGAAACCTGCAATTCCGATGCTTTAATCCCTTTACCTTTTAAATAGGCGGCAACGGTTAATTCATCGTTTTTTAATAAGGCGTAAGCGCTTTTCAGATCGGGCATTTTCCGCGAGTATTCGCACTTCCACACCACCAAATTGCTCGTAAAGTTTTTCTCCGCAAGTCCGGTTACCGTAATTGTTTCTTCGCCCTTGAATTTATACTTGTAAGCGCCCGCAATTACAAAAGCGGTACAGATAATAGCTACTCCAACTACTAATGCTGATAGGTTTTGTTTTAACATGAGATAAGCGGTTTATTTATTGTGGTTGACAATTATAAACGGTTTACCTGCCAATAAAGTATTTTCAGTTTTTTAGAAATTCGGTTTCAACACGTATTTCTCATAAAATCTAAATATATGCCCGGCCGCCTCTTCCGCGGTATCCACCAGACGATATAACATCAAGTCGTCGGGATGTATATTATGTTCCTGGTTCAGCATTTTTTCATTAACCCAATCGAAAAGGCCTTTCCAGTAATCAATGCCCACAAACACAATGGGGAACCGTGCTATTTTACCGGTTTGTATCAAGGTTATAGCCTCGAATGATTCGTCCATGGTGCCAAAACCACCGGGCAACACAATAAAGCCTTGTGAATACTTCATAAACATTACTTTACGGATAAAAAAGTAGTCAAACTCTAAAATCTTATCCCTGTCGATATATTTATTGTGAAATTGTTCAAATGGTAATTCGATATTTAACCCTACCGATTTGCCGCCGGCTTCGTAAGCTCCCTTATTGGCCGCCTCCATTATACCCGGACCGCCGCCGGAAATGACGCCGTAGCCGCGCTCGGTTAATAAGCGCGCAGCCTCTTCGGCCAACTTATAATATTTATTGTCGTTATGTGTACGCGCCGATCCGAATATGGATACACAGGGGCCTATTTTTGCCAGCTTCTCAAAGCCTTCCACAAATTCGGCCATTATTTTAAATATCTGCCACGAATCGGTAACTTTTATTTCCTGCCAGTTTTTGTTTTCAAACGCTTGTCTTATTTTCTCCTCACCTGTCATGTTTGTTGTTTTTTGTCTGAACCGGGATTAAACGGATTTTTGGATTTACCGGATTAGCAATTTTCAATCTTTGAAATCATATTAATCTGTGATTATTTTTATCGCAGATTTAAATGATTATACAGATTTCAAGTCATATCCGGAAAATCCTAAAATCCCCTTAATCCCGGTTCTTTGATGTTATATATAATCCTGCAAAAGTAATTAACCCGTTCACAATAACGAGTTCGTTGTCAAAAACGTATCCACCCATTAATTGCGCAGAGTGTGTACTCAAATAAAAACAAATTGCGGGTGATATTACACAAATAAATGGCACCAGTTTATCGGCAACCTGTCTTTTACTTGCGAACAGGCCGAACGAATAAAGCCCCAGCAATGGTCCATAAGTGTATGAAGCCACTTTAAATATGGCGCTCACTACTGCACCATCGTTAATGGAATTAAAAATAATGATGGTTAAAAACATCAATCCCGAAAAGGCTATATGCACGTAATGACGCACATTTACCATTTTTTTGCTGTTGATATCGTCCCGCTTGCTAAAGCCTAAAAAATCGACACAAAAGGATGTCGTTAAGGCAGTTAAAGCCGAATCGGTAGTTGCAAAAGTGGCGGCAGTCAGGCCCAGCATAAACACCATGGCAGGCACAATGCCTAAGTATTTAAGCGCGATGGTTGGGTACAGGTAATCGGTTTTATCAACCTTAATACCATAACGGTTGGCGTAAATCCAAAGCAACGCGCCCACGCTTAAAAAGAATATATTGATTACCACAAAAACACCAACAAAGCTGAACATATTCTTTTTTGCTTCGCGGATATTTTTAAGGCTCAGGTTTTTCTGCATCAAATCCTGGTCAAGGCCGGTCATGGCTACGGTAATAAACAAGCCGCCAAAAAAAGCCTTTGCAAAATGGAACTTGCTGCTCATAAAATCGGTAAAGAAGAATATTTTAGAGTAGCTGCTGTTTTTAATGGCTTCGGCCGCTTCGAAAATGTTATAATTCAAACTGCGGCAAATAAAATATATCGATAAAAAAACCGACGACACTAAAAACAAGGTTTGCAGGCTATCGGTAATAATAATGGTTTTTAAACCACCCCTAAAGGTGTAACTCCATATCAGCGCCAGGCAAATCAGGCCCGTTACAGCAAAAGGTACATGATAGCTATCGAAAATAAATTTTTGCAGTACAATAACCACCAGGTAAAGCCTGAACGACGAACCGATTACCCGGCTGATCAAAAATATGCCCGCTGCAGTTTTATAACTCCACACCCCAAGCGCACCTTCAATATAGCTGTATATCGAGGTGAGTTTCAGCCGGTAATACAGTGGCAGTAAAACGGTAGCTATAACTATAAACCCGGCCGCATTGCCCAGTACAAACTGAAAATACTCAAACTGATCGCCTGTTGGCGCGCCAACTTTTCCCGGTACCGAAATAAAGGTTACCCCGCTCAAGGCAGTGCCGATCATCCCGAAGGCCACCAGATACCATTTGGAATTGCGGTTGGCAACGAAGAAGGTATCGTTATCGGATGATTTTTTTGACGTTAGCCATGATATGACCATGAGTACCAAAAAATAGCCGATAATAAATGAAAGTAGAATTGCTGGAGACATGGGAAAAAATTAGTCCGAAAGTCCGGTTTTTTGATATTGACTTGTTTTCTGGATAACGTTAACAATCTTTGTATTCATATTGTTATACCCCAAGGGCTAAATGAATGAAATAAAAAAATGGATGATAACGCTAGCAAAATAAACATATAAATGGAAGAATACAAATAAGCCCTGATTGCCAAGCCATCCGCTTTTTTATAAGAAATGGACAACTTTCGAAGCAAATAGGCAAAAAGGAATGCAAAAAAAAACGAACAACAAAAAACCAGATAACTTTACAGAATTTTCAAAAACGGTAACAACTCCGCTACTATAATTTACACGTAAATAAACCTCACCAACTAAATAAGCAATGAAAAAAGAAATTATTGAGATAGCGATAATTCTTAATAGAAATCGATAAGGTTTTAGCATAACAGAGGAATTTGTAATCAATATAACGTTTCGGTATTTGAATAATTATGAGAATACTTTTTTTTCGACAAGTTATGTATAGTCTACTATTAAATGAAATAATTCCTCCTATTCAACTTTTGAGACTGTCCGGCCCTTATAGCTATCGGGATTCCCAACTTTCGGACTAATCTTATTATCTTTGAGCAATGAATTTTTCTTCAAAACTATTAGAAGATGCCGTTGCAGAATTTGCAAAATTACCAGGCGTAGGTCAAAAGACCGCCCTTCGCCTGGTGCTGCATTTGCTTAATCAAGATAAAGAAGATGTAGAAAAATTCAGCCATACTATCAGCAAGCTGCGCAACGAAATACAGTTTTGCCGTATTTGCATGAATATATCTGACCACCCGGTTTGCCAGATATGTGCCTCACCCCGGCGCGATCATAGCCTGATTTGCGTAGTTGAAGATACCCGCGATGTAATGGCCATTGAAAACACCAATCAATACAACGGGGTGTATCATGTTTTAGGGGGCTTAATTTCCCCGATGGATGGCATCGGCCCTTCGGATCTGGAGGTCGATTCGCTGGTTGAACGATTAAAAGACGGCGACACCAAAGAAGTAATTTTTGCTTTAAGCGCAACAATGGAGGGCGATACCACCATATTTTACCTGGATAAACGATTAAAATCTTTTGATATAACCGTCTCGACCATTGCCCGGGGCATAGCCTTTGGCGGCGAAATAGAGTATGTTGACGAAATAACGCTGGGAAGATCAATTGCCACGCGGGTGCCCTACGTTAATTCTTTAGCTAAATAGCGCTATTGTTAATAAATATTAGGTTACTAACAACCTTTAAAATTAAACTTTCCTTCATTATCACCGTCCTATTAACATAAACAGGTAAAATTTTTACTACATCTGTTTAAATTTAAAGTTAATGGCATATCTTTTGGGTGATAAATTACGCGAGCAAAAAAATCACGTGAAGAGAGATCCGCTGCTGGCAAAAGTTCGTATATAAATCGCAAACTCAACCTAACATGAAACTATCTGTAATTATTGTTAACCAAAACGCCGCCAAACTGCTCAAACAAGCTATAAACTCGTTAGTAATAGCATGTAAAAGCATCGATTATGAATTGATTGTTGTGGACAATGCCTCCGCAGATAACTCGGTTGAAATGCTCTCAAACGAATTTCCACAAGCAAAAGTAATAGTAAATGATACCTACCAGGGCATATCCAGGGCAAGCAACCAGGCGTTAAAATTAACTACAGGAGAGTATATTTTAGTAGTCAATCCGGATACAATAAGCGGCAAAGACAGTTTGGAAAAAATGATTGGCTTTATGGACGACCACAATGATGCTGGCGGACTTGCCGTTAGAATGCTTAGTCCGAAGGGGCGTTTTTTGCCCGAATCTATCCATGGACTAACCACAACCTGGGCAGCGTTTTTAAAACTCATCGGTTTTGCCAAACATTTATCAAAAACCCGGTTATACGACCGCAATCGTAAAGATTGGGTGGAAGAATTTCAAATTGCCGAAATTGATATCCTTAACAGTGCCTGTATGTTACTGCGCCGTGCCGTTTTAAACGAAACCGGGCTATTCGACGAGCGTTTTGTGATGTTCGGTTATAATGTCGACCTGTCTTATCGCATCAGGCTTGCCGGTTATAAAAATTTCTATTTCCCCAAAACCTATTTTATCGATTACGAAAATCAGCCTTTTGAGAAATTGAGCTGGGGCTATATCAAATATTTTTATGGCGCGATGATGGCGTTTGCTGTTAAGTATTTGTTTAAGATGCCCGAGATAAAAGTAGCCGGGATGCCTGCTTTGGCGGGATCTTCGTTTGAGGTGAAGTAAATGACGTGCCAGTTGATGGTTTTGAAAGAAAAGTTTAACTTTGATAAAACAATTTTCAAATGATAACCTCGTCTCCTTCAAGTAGCGTCGCTGACTATTATTTCGATTTTTTAAAGAATCTCAATGCGGACAGCAAAATAGATCTTATTTCCAGGCTTTCGAAATCCTTAAATGAGGATAAAATCCAGCCCGAAACTTTGCAATCTTTATTTGGGGCGTACAAATCTGACGAGACAGCAGATGAAATAATTGAAGGAATTAGAGCATCAAGGGTATCCAACCGAATTATTGAATCCCTTTGAAAAGATATTTACTTGACACCAACATTTGCATATACTTCATTAAGGGGCTATATGATTTGAACAAAAAAATATTAGAGATCGGCGAGGAAAACTGTTTTATCTCGGAAATTACCGTAGCAGAACTAAAGTATGGTATTGAAAATAGCAAAACTATTGAGGCCATGCGCAAAATTGTCGAGGCATTCATTCCAAAATTTCGAGTTATTCCCATTTACAATTCATTAGATATTTACGCTAAAGAAAAAGCCAAACTAAAAAAGCAAGGGTTATTAATTGATGATTTTGACATCTTAATAGGCTCTACTGCTATTGCCAACAATATGATAATGGTCACTAATAATGTCGCCCATCTAAACAGGCTCGACAACATAATCATTGAAGATTGGGCAACCTTATCTGCGAAAAAGTAGGTAAATGCATTCTGCGAGATTGAAAATTTGATTAATTTTGAGACATGAAATTAGCGTTAAACGATTGGGAAAAGGTTTTAACAAAACTCAAAAAACACAAACAAATCCGGAAAATTCAGTCAGATTTAACTGAAGCATTTGCAGAAATTGTGTTGTTGAGAAAATCAAAAGAAAAAAAACAATTGTTGACTGATTTTCTTGTTGAGTTATGATATTATCCCCATCGATAAACTCAATAAGGAAGCAAATCTAACTATCTACGCCAAAGCGGAATTCGATACCATCGACGACAAAACGCTCAAAAAAATCATAAATCAAATTGGCCTTAATCATTAAGGCTGTTTCAAAAAATTCATCGTCTTCATCCATGAAGTTAACTAATAAAGTCATCATCATCACCGGTGCATCATCCGGAATCGGAAAATCATTAGCTACAGAATTTGCCAAACGGGGCGTCAACCTTGTTTTAGGGGCAAGGCAGTTTGTTACCCTATGCCAAATTGCACAGGAGCTTGAACAGCAATATGGGATAAAAGCCATCGCCGTTCAATGTGATGTATCAATTGAGGAGGATTGTAAACACCTCATTCAGCAAACCCTTACTACTTTCGGCAAAATTGATGTTTTGGTGAATAACGCAGGCATTTCTATGCGGGCGCTGTTTAATGATACTGATGTTAGCGTACTAAAGTCGGTAATGGATGTTAACTTTTGGGGTACTGTATATTGCACCAAATATGCCCTGCCCGCAATTTTGAAAACCAAAGGCACTATTGTTGGGGTATCATCTATCGCCGGTTATAAAGGTCTGCCAGGTCGCACCGGTTATTCGGCTTCCAAATTTGCAGTTAATGGTTTTTTAGATGCCTTGCGGGTTGAAAATTTAAAAACCGGTGTGCATATTTTAACCGCATCTCCGGGTTTTACGGCATCAAACATCCGAAACACCGCTTTGGATAAAAATGGCACCCAGCAAGGCGAAAGCACCCTCCACGAAGAAAAAATGATGACGTCTGACGAGGTGGCAACCATTATAGCCGACGGCGTTGAAAACCGCACCCGCACCTTGGTAATGACGGGCCAGGGAAAACTAACCGTCTTTTTAAGTAAGTTTGTACCCGGCTTATTGGATAAACTGGTTTATAATACGATAGCGAAGGAGAAGAATTCTTTGTTGAAATAGTTCATAGCCGAGGTCCCAATACAGCTACTATGAACTGTGAACTATGAACTAACTTACCAACTCATGATCACTAATCTTACTTAAATCTAATACAATCCTTCCGTCCTGATCACGATCAAAAACCGGCATAAATTTGGCGCCCCAAACAATTTCGTGATATTGGTAGGACGTGCGGGAGTGCACTGTTTGCGAAAAAGTATCGTCGAAAGCGCGAAGCAGTATGGCAAAACCGGCTTCGGTCTTCTCCAAATCCTCTTTAGTCATATCTTTTAGCGGACTATTATCATCAAGCGGGTGCACTACAGTCCAATTGATGGTAAGCATACTTACTTTGCGACGTTCAACATCAAGCGGATAAAAACGACGGACGGTTTTCCCGTTCTCGAGGGTTTCGTTAAACGAAAAGATAATCTCAACCTCCAGATCAATCAAGATATTACGGCGCAGGTTAGCCAGCCTGAACATAACACCCCTGCCATTTTCTAAATAAGGCGCTACCAAAATATTTTTGCTGTAAGCGATTTGGGCAGATGGGCGCGAAAAGCGACCGTACAGTAATCCAGTAGCCCGGGCAAGTTCGAGATTAAATACGCCAACCAACTGATTTTTTGGCTTTGCCGGGTTAACCATAGGCCCCAGCATATTAAAAAATGTTTTAACTCCCAGTTCCCGCCGAATTGGCGCAACGGTTTTCATGGCCGGATGGAATAGCGGTGCATGTAAAAAGCAAATATTGGCGCCGTCAATATTGCGTTTTAGGGTATCGCTGTCGTTGGTAAATCTCGCCCCTAAAAACTCCATCACATTTGATGAACCACAACCTGACGAGACACCGTAATTGCCATGTTTGGCCACTTTATAACCGGCGCCTGCCACCACAAAGGAAGCCAGCGTTGATATATTAAACGTATCCTTGCCATCGCCACCGGTGCCGCAAAGGTCAACCACATCGTTGGTTCCCAAATCAGCCGGCAGGCAAAGCTCCAGCATCGCATCGCGAAAGCCTTCTAATTCGTTCACCGTAATGCTGCGCATACAATAGGCCGTCATAAATGCCGCCATTTGCGATGGGTTATATTTACCCTGAGCAATTGCCGTCAAAATCTCTTTAGATTGCTCGCGGCTGAATGTTTTGTGCTCAAAAAGATGATTTAATATCTGTTTCATACCCCTAACCTCCGCCTTTGGGCGGAGGAGTTTTTTTATGGTTATTAAATTATTCCCCGCTCTTAACTCCCCCTTTAGGGGGCCGGGGGGTAAATAAAAAGGGTTGCCACTTGTGGCAACCCTTCCTGAATATTTTCTTTAAAAAAACAAAAATGGAATTGCCTTACGATTACCCGTTAAGCCACCACCAATTGTTGTTTATTGTTTTCATTTATTATTTATGCCGCAAATATGGAAATTTTTTTTCTAAAAGCAAGCAGAATGATATTTTTA
>JABDBM010000069.1 GCA_013288685.1 Bacteroidota bacterium
ATGTCCATGATGCTGGAGGTGATTTCCTTATAGCTTTCAATAAGGTCCATTATCTGGATGCAATGATCGTAAGCGTCTTTTAAAAACAGCTTCGTTTCGGGGTTTATCAGCGGACTTTCGGTCCGCAGCATATCGTTGATCTTATCCCGTTCGGGCCAGCAGGAACGCCGTAGTACAATCAATGTTCGTTTTAACTGCTGGGTTTCATACATAACCGTTTTATCAACGCTATCATACAAGCGATCCTCCACTTCGTCCAACTGATCGCCAAGCTTGGCCAGCAGTGCGAAATAACAATCGAGTATGGTATCGGTTAAAGCATAGCACATATAGCCCGGCCCCGCTGTACGGATAGAACCGGTTACTAACAAAGTAATGCCTGATAATATGCCCGAATTATACAGCGCTCATGGTTATTATTATGCCCTTGGCGGGATGCTGCTTATCGGGGTTATACAGGTACTTGTTTTTTGGAAAAAGGGGTGGTTTAGTAAACTGTGATCACAAAATATAATTCCTATCCCAAAAAATCAGGCGGGTATACTTTTTGTCCGTATTGTTCTGCAATTTTTATCAGTTTTTCGATGCTTTGCGGGTCCATGGGTGGCGGCGGTAAAAAAGTGTGGGGCTCAACTGGTGTACCAATGGCCACAAACATTTCTTCGAGACCTGATGGGATCACCGTACATAAGAGGTGCGTCAGCGTATCGGTTTTATTTTTAAAACTGTGAACAATCCCACCCTTTGGAATAACCACGTAGGCCCCCTTTTTGGCGATGTAAGTTCCGGCTTCCGATTTTACTTCAATCTCGCCATCAATCACATAAAAAGTTTCTTCGAAATCAGCATGTGCATGCGGACCGGGACCGCCTCCTGGTGGCACCAGCATATCGATAGTTGCAAAAGCCCCGCCGGTTTGTTTGCCGGAGGCCAGTATACGATAGGTGTCGCCAACTACCGAGATATTTTGGCCGTCTCCGGCGTCAAGAGTTATGGGGTGGGGTTTTGTAGTTTTCATCGTTTAAATAAGAATAAGTAACGCGATATTACTAATGCAACAGGCCCGGCCGGCAATTGTTCTTTGTTAAACTATAAATGTGATGTTCTGACTGCTAACGAGCAGCCCCCGGTTTAATCCAGCGCCGCCATAGCCAATTTAATAATATCATCAAACACCGTTTTATCGGTAGTTGATTTTGCGGTTACCCGGATGCCTTTTACCGTATTAAAGGTAAACCGTGCCAGTGCACGTGCATCCTGCCTGTTGTTGATCTCTCCGGTTTCCTGTCCTTTTTTGATGACTGTGTAAAAGGCATCTTCTACCTGCTGGTCGTTAATACACACCATTTCACTCACCTGCTTATCGTGCGGGGCAACTTCAACTTCGGCATTTACCATAAAACAGCCCTTGTGGCTTTTGTCGTCCAACAATTCGCCGGCTATCAGTTCCAATAATTTCCTGAGCGTTTCCTTAGCAGGCGCATTGCTATTTACGATGGAACATACTTTAATTGCGCCCGCATTCTGGTAGCTTTCGAGGGCTTTAACATACAATGTATGTTTGTCGCCATAGGTATCATACAGGCTCGAGCGGCTGATGCCAAGGCCATCCACCAGGTCCTGCATAGAGGTGCCATTGTAGCCCTTGTACCAAAAAATAGCAATAGCTTTATTCAGCACTTCATTTTCATCAAAATCTTTCGTTCTTGCCATAACAGGAATAGCCTTGCTTATTGTTAAGCAAAGCTATTCAATTTTTGTGTCATAAATACGATACAAGAGATCAAGATGCAAGAGTCAAGACAATGAACACTATCCTGACTCTTGAAATCTTGATTCTTGCTTCTCAATTTCTTGCCTCTTGCGTCAATTACCTTACACCGCCACCGGCCAGCAAAGTTTCGCCGGTTAACCAGCGTGAATCTTCGGAAGCCAGGAATACAGCAACTAACGCAATATCCTCTGGTTGACCAATACGGCCCAACGGCGCGGTACGTTCAGTTTCTGCCTGGAAATCGCTGCCGATAAAACCGGCAGTATGGGTACCTTCTGTTTCTACCATACCTGGGTTAATAGAGTTAACCCTAATCTTCCTGCCGCCAAGTTCTTTGGCCAACACATGAGTAATGGCATCAACGGCACCCTTGGTTGCGGTATAAATAGAACTGCCAACCGGGGCAATGCTGCTCACTACCGAACCAATGTTTATGATACTGCCACCATCTTCGTTAAAGCTTTTTAACGCGCCCTGTGTGGTTAATAACAGGCCCAGTACGTTGGTATCAAACTGAGCATGGAAATCTTCTTCGTTAATTTGTTCTATAGCGCCAAATTTGTAAACGCCTGCGTTATTTACCAAAATGTCTACCGCGCCAAAGGCTGCATTGGTTTCTTCGAATAAACGGGCCACATCGGCTGTTTTTGACACGTTGCCTTGTACGGCTATTGCTTTGCCCCCATTGCTGATGATTTCGGCAACAACCTTATCCGCACCAGCTTTTGCTGACGAATAATTTACTACCACCGATGCACCAGCTGCCGCTAAACTTTTAGCTATACCAGCCCCAATACCTTTTGATGCCCCTGTTATTACTGCTACTTTATTTTCTAACTTTTTCATGTTGTGAGTGATTATTTTTTTATTTTTGGAATAATCGTTCCGTAAAGATATATACATTTTGGAATGATCATTCCGTTTTTATTCGAAGATTATGCGGGGATGACAAATGAGGGGGAATAAAACAAATTGGTGACGTAAAACACGGTTTTAGCGTCTAATAAAAGTCCTTTATTTAGCCCGGGTTCGATATAACGACAAGCACTAACAAACGCTGTCACCCCTCACCTAAACGGTGAAGCCTTCGCTCATCCTTTCCAAAGGAGAGGACTTTAACAGCCTTGCTGTCCTACGGAGAGCAATTTGATAGTCATATTATGCTTTTTTAAGCCCCTTTCCCCTGGAGAGGGGTTGGGGTGAGGCGTATGTTTGCTTATATCGAACTCTCGTTATTTAACCATCGCCCATCTGTAATAACAGCAGTGAAAGGCAACCCGCAAATGCCTACCTTGCGTGCAAATACACTGCTATGCTGTATATCCTCATTCCGATAGTTATCCTAATCATTACGCTGTATCGACGCAAACGCAAAAGCCATCTTACTCAGGTGATACTTACCGATGCACAAAAAAAACTATTGACAAAAAACATTAACTATTACAACCAACTCACAGATATTGATAAGATTGACTTTGAAGATAAAATAGAACAGTTTCTGGACAATGTCCGTATTGAAGGCGTGGGCCTAACGATAACAGATCTCGACAGGCTGATGGTGGCCTCAAGCGCAGTAATCCCAATATTCAGGTTTAAAGACTGGAGTTACCGCAACGTTACCAACGTTTTGCTCTATCCCGACACTTTCGACGAAGATTACCAGTACGAAGAAGCACCAAACCGTAACATAGCGGGCATGGTTGGCACCGGGTACATGAACGGGCAAATGATACTATCGCGCAATGCATTGCAAAAAGGATTCTCGAAAAATAACGGCGGAGAAAACACCGGCATTCACGAATTTGTACACCTCATTGATAAAGCCGATGGCGCTACCGATGGTATCCCCGAAGGTTTTTTGCCTTATGAATTTATTAAACCCTGGGTGCGTATGATGCATGCGGAAATACATAAAATAGCAGCCGGTCACTCCGACATTAATCCCTACGCAACAACCAACGAGGCTGAGTTCTTTGCTGTGGTAGCGGAATACTTTTTTGAAAAACCCGATCATTTTCAAACCAGGCACCCCGAACTTTATGATATGCTCGCCAAAATATTCGGGCAGGAACCGGCGAAGAGTTAAGGATGGGGATATAAAAATACCCGGTTACTGGTATTGTTGCATTTACAGACCCTGCTTAGTTTTATCAGGAATTATTATCTCTTTATAAAACAACCAATCATACCATAATGCCAACGCCACATAAATCTTCAAAAACCGGGATTGTTACGCTAATACTTGCCTTATTATCTATCTGTAGTATGCCGGCTTCGGCGCAAACAGATTCGGCTACATTTAAAATGCAAACGATGATGCTGAAGATTATTCAACAAGCACCCAACGATTTTAAAACCTTAAAAGGCGCCGAAGTGAGCCGGAACGACAAAGCCGTGTTTTACGCAGCCGATCTTACCAAAACCATTACCGATGCTAACGAAATGAGGCAAGCGCTGGCCAGCAATCTTTTCGGGGCCATGCTTACTGCAGAAGATAATATCATCGAGACAGGTGGCAGCACTATTTATCTTGCCCGCTACGATGATGCTGTGGTTTTGGATGTTTTAGAAAAGGCATTTTTGGATATGCCTAAATTTTTAGGCGCCGACTACCAGGCTGCGGTAGAGGAACTGAAATTGCCAACTGCGGTTACTACACACAGTTATGTGCTTACTATTAAAGGAATCAATATAGCCAAGCTTGATTATGATGGCCCTAATGGTAAGGGGATGGTTATTATAGGAATAAAAAAGTAAAGGCCTATCTCCAATTGGCCGCGCAAAAAAAGAATGCAGCAAATTTTCACCGCAGGAACCCGTTCATTTACCGACTTCTTTTACCATATCGCCGATTTCCATTTCATCTGCGCTGCTGGCTATCTTACCTTTAATCCATATTATAATCAGAATACCATGTACGATAATTACATCAACAGCACCGCCATATTTGCCGAAGTAAAAAAGAACATCCTATCCAAGGATTTTAAATTTGGTCAGCTCACCAATGTTTTTGGCCGGACAACAGTCGACTTTAGCCATGCCGATATAAACGGTGCAGTGGTATTGGACAGCACCCAGCTTTTCGGCGAAGTTAGGATTAAAGTTCCCGCAGACTGGCACGTTGCACCCGAAATGACCAATATTTTGGCGGCCGTGGAGGACAAGCGACGGACTCCCATGATAAGTATTAACTATAACAAAGTATTGATACTACGCGGAGTGGGAATTTTTGCAACTATTAAGATTGTGGATTGCTTTTAACCGGACGTTAGCGGGTTTTGCGCTTTTCGTCAACATAAACCTGCCAGCCCGCTTTAATTTCGGCACCCGCAGCTATCAGTATTTCCATAATTTCCAGGTGCGCCGGCTTGCGTGCGTTATACAAAGCCCACAGCGTCGTGCCCAACACCGTACCGCCATATTCATTAAGCGCTTCCATATTGGCGCCTTTTTCCATCAGCAGGCGGACAATGGTTAATTGCCCGCCGAAAGCCGCCGAGTGTAAAGGTGTAGTGCCATCCCACCGCGTATTAACGTTCAGGCCAGTATCCAGCAAATATTGCACAATGGGGAGGTGCCCATATACGCAGGCCCATATCATACAGCCACCCCGCCTGGCTTCCAAAGATGCATCAATCAACCCGCCGCGCTCATTAAAATACGATTTAACCTTTTCAAGGTCGCCCAGGCCGCCAGCGGCTTCGAGGTCAACATCAGCGCCGTGAGCGGCTAAATAATGAATGGGTTCGTACCGGCCATTGTGAAGGCAGGCCAGGATCAGCAAGCCATCCGTATAGTCGGGCGCCACGGCATGGTTCAGGTCGGCGCCATGCTGTACCAATATATCCATCAATTCTTCCTGTACACCGGTTATCACGGGGTGAACGCTGGTTGCCACCAGTCCGAGTGTAGAAGCACCGCGGTACATATCGCCCCAGGCGTCAACTTCGGCACCGGCATCCAAAAGTATAGCTGCTATTTCCACTGCATTTTTTGGTGTTTTTTGCCGCCAGTGCTCAAAACCGTTAGCGCCCACATAGTTTAAAAGTGTGGAATGATGGTTGCGTACCGACCTCATGGTTATAAGTTCGGGATTTGCAGCTAACAACTTTTTTAACCTAACGGTATTCCCCGCCGCTATTGCATCGGCTGCTTGCTCAAATTGCCAAAGTGACGACCGTTCGTCTTGCAGATCGTTACTAAACTTTTGGTAAGCAGCCCATGTATCAAAATAATGGGTGTGGGCGATAATTTGCATGGCATTTGCTTCATCTCCATTTGCCAGGTCGTAGCCGGCATGGGCATACCATTCTTTTAATTGCTGGTCGTTGCATCGCCGGAAGATGCCTGCGAGCGCTGTTACATCCCCATCGCGGGCAGCGCTGTCGGCTTCCGTTTTCTGTGTTACAGGTTTTTCAGCCATTTCTCTTGTATTTTGGATCTGCTAAGACAACCGATGTTTCAACTTGGCGGTTTGGAATATTCCAATATTTTCTAAGTAAAATATTTTTTTCTTCTTCAGAAACAAGCGTAAAACCATGTTTTTCATAGAAGGCTATTGCCCAATAGGCTGCTCTCCAGGTCCCGATTAATATCAGCTTTTCTGAATCTTTTATTAACTCCCGGAGCAATATTTTTCCTATTCCTTTTTTCCGCTGGCTGGTTATAACATAAGCATGCCGGATTAAGTTAACATCACCTTTGTCTTGTATCCCCATTACCCCGATTATTTTGTCATCATCAACGTAGCACAAAAACCGAACGCCATCTTCTGTTTGTATTTTTAGCTCCTCCTTAGTCATATAGGGTTCGTGCCATCTGTCGGCCGGAATAATTCCCTTATAGGCTATCGCGGCGTCATTGATAACATTATAAATCTCATCAAAGTCTTCTTCTGTTGCATTACGGATCATTTTAATGGGCTGTTGTTTAGATCATAACCAAATTTACTAAAAATGTTGAATTTCTCCGTTGGCACATAGTTCCTTCAGCGACCTGACGATACAGAATGAGATATCAATGCCGGATTAAAAAAATAATTGACTACCTTCCCCTTCAATTGACCAATAACCAGTTTATTGAAATGAAAGAAGCTGTAATACAAACTCTGCACCCCGAAAGCGGCAAAAAGAACAAGGTGATTGCTTTAGCAAAATATGAATTGGTAAAATCTGCCATATTGGAAATTTTGCAAAGCAGGCAGCTAAGCCATACCGAATTGATGGAAGCGATTCATGAGCGGGTAAGCGACACCCTATCCGGCAATGCGCAATGGTATGGGGAAACCGTAAAACTCGACCTGGAAGCCAGGGGACTGATCCAAAGAAGCAAAACAAAGCCACCGGTTTATAGCTTAGGACTTGCGGATCAAACGGAATAGGTAAAAAAACCTTTTTACATTGCGGAAGAAACCGGTAGCGCGAACTTTATTGCACTGTCCCGCATCACCCCCACGGCCGAAAATTCTCATCAAATTCCCGTGTACCACGACCAGCCCGCAGCGCCATCGCCGTTAGGATCTATAAATTTATCGGTTACTACTATACGCTGCAGGTATTTAACGCTTTTATAGCCTATTTGCGTCTCCACCCTCAGGCGTACCGGGGCGCCATGTTGTGTTGGCAAATCACCGCCATTCATGCTGTACGCCAGTATGGTTTGCGGGTGAAGGGCATCGGGCATGTCGATACTTTCGGAGTAGTTGTCGTATGCGTAAAAGCTCACAAAGCGTGCTTCGGGCAAAATGCCGGCGCTTTGCAGCAGCAAACTCAACGGCACACCGGTCCATTCGGCAATGGCCGACCAACCTTCTTCGCAGGTATGCCGGGTAATCTGTGTGCGCTGCCCTAGTTTCTTCAAATCCTCCAGCGAGTATTTGCCGGGTTTTGCCACGCTGCCCTCCACAGAAAGGGTCCAGTCTTTAAAGTTGTTTGCTTGTAGTTCCTGGTAAATTTTATTGTACGAAGCCTTAATAGCCGGGTTGGCCGGGTTGGTGTTGCCGGTGGCGGGGAACGAGCAAATATCACTTTTTTGATATTCCACAGCCAATGCGCGTTGCGAAAGCAGGCCACGCTGTGCCAGGTAAGTTAGGTTATCGCCGGCACGGAGCAGGCTGCCATAAGTAGGTGGCAATGTTTTTTTAAAACATCCGGAAAGCAGCAGTCCGCCTAATGAGGTAAGCCCGGTAATGATGGCCCTGCGCCTGTTAATTAAGTATTTTTCCTTCATGGTTATTTGCCAAAGGTTATTGCCAGTATATTTTGTTTAAAGCCCGAGCGAACGACCATTATTACATGCACAGCTAAAAACAGCAACAGTGCCGAGGCCGCAAAAAAATGAATGGTACGGGCGGATTGCTCCCCAAAAAACATTTTGATGAGAAAAGGATACGAAGCGGTAATGGCCGGCGACATGGTAAGGCCGCTTAATATCACCACCGGGAACAGGAAAAATATAACTGCCAGGTAGGTGATTTTTTGTAGCAGCCCATATTGTCGAGTGGCGTGTTCGGCTGCTGCCTGTTTTTTAAAATGACTCCGAAAATCGCACCAAAAAGCCTTAAAACTAAACTCGCTTGCGCCCGGTAGCAAGTTTTTACGAAAATGCCCGCTAAAAACACCAACGATAAAATAAACTACACCGGTTATCACCAAAAACCAGGCCGCCAGAAAATGACTGCTGCGTCCCCAGCCGTTCTGGTTAAATATGTCGTAGGTACGGGCCGCACTTACCGGCGAACCTGCACCGGGATAAAAGGCCATGCTTTTTTCCCAGCCGCCATGGTGGTAGTTGCGGCTGATGGGTAATTCGAAGAGTGCTGGTGTAAGATCGTTACCGGCCTGGCCCCAGTAGAGCCGCGGATGGCTCATCAGGATAACAAACCCGCTTACCGTTAGCGCCAGGAAACTGAACGTGATGATAAAATGCGCACCCTTAACCCAAGGCCTGTGCCGGACTTTCTCCATTTGAATAGTTTAGATAAAGCTTGTATTTCGAAATTGACTGATATACAGCATAAAGATAGGGGAAAATTTGTGATTTATAAAAATTGGATAAGGTGGGACCAGAATGAAAAACGATGCGAGCTCCGTTGCATTCCCGTTAAGGTGGCTATATCAACTTAGTGGCATTAATGAAGTTTAACCACAGCGCCGCAAAGCTATTTTCTACTAAATTTGTTTCGTTTAATTCAGCCATCATTTTATGAAGCCAAAGTACTTGATCATATTACTGTTACTGTTTAACTTAAAAGCCAACTCGCAGAAACTAACAGTACTGGATTATAAAATAAAAACAGCCGCCAACGCAAAGGAACGGACGGAAATGCTGGATGCTTTGCGAACCCACCTATACAAAGACCTGAAAATAACCCTGGAGTTTTATGTAGATCACCTGAAAGTGGCAAACAACTACGCCTGGTTCCAGGGCTCGGCCGACAGGAAAGATGGTAGGGATTTAAAATTCCCGGACGACTCGTACGACTGCTGCCACGTGGAAGCCCTATTTCAAAAACAAGCCGGCAAATGGATAGTAGTCGAAGGTGCAGCTTTCAGTACCGATGTTTGGTACGAGGCTATCGCCAAAAGATACCCGGCAGCGCCAAAAGCAATTTTCCCCAAGGATTCGGCGGCATTGATGGCACAGTGAGTTGGCGGCCAAAACGTAAATATCGATTTGTCATCCTGAACAAAGTGAAGGATCTTCTACGATATGCGATGACAAACTAACCTATGAGCATTATTGCAGGTATAGAAGATCCTTCACTTTGTTCGGGATGACAAGGAAAAAAACATTATTTCGCCACCCACTTATTATTACTTTCATCCGCATCCATAAATATTCCGCCATCAATCACTACGGATGTAATCGTCTTATTATTTTTTAAATTAACTGTAGCCTGTTTTTGATTTGCTTGCCATATCGCCGGGGTTTGGTGGATAACGCCTTTGGTACCATCGCTGTAAGTTAATTTCACATCAAACGGAACTGCAAAACCACCGATATTATCAATCACAATTTTATACCCCTCATCAATTTTTGTTACGCTGGTTATGCCCAAATCGATGTAGTTGTAGGTGTAAAACCAGTTATAAAAAAACCAGTTTAAATCTCTGCCCGCGCCGGCGTTGATGGAGTTAAAATAGTCCCAGGGAATAGGGTGTTTGCCGTGCCAGTTGTCCATGTAATTGTGCAGGGCTTTTTTAAACAGGTCGTCGCCCAGCAGGTCTTTTAGGGCAAGGTAGCTTAATGATGCTTTTCCGTAGGCGTTGTGGGCGTAGCCGTCTTTCAGCTCGCTGGTGGGGGTAATCAGGGGCAGGTCTTCGGTACCGGCGGGGTCATTTATCCAACCCCTAACACGCCAGTTTTTGTAAACTTCCATGGCCTGTTGTTTGCCTACCTCTGTAGCATTAATAAAAAATTCGAAGGTGGTTGCCCAGCCCTCGTCCATAAAGCCGAAACGGGTTTCGTTAATACCCATGTAGAACGGGAACCAGGTATGCGCCATTTCGTGGTCCTGCAACAATTCGGCATCGGCCAGATCCGTAGTATGCGAATCATTCACCATCATCGGGAATTCCATATCGGCAAAACCCTGGAAGGCTGTCATTTTTGGGAACGGATAAGGAACACCCGGCAAGTTGTGCGAAAACCAGTTGAGCGTATGCAAGCCAAACTTAACCGCCTGATGAAAATCGGCCGATTTGTCGTCATAAGCCGCCTGCATGCTAGCCCGGCGCTGTGCGGCATCGTCAACCAATGTACTGGCAGCATCCCAGTTATAATGGTTACTGATGCCCACTGCCATATCGCTGATGTCGCCGGCTTTCCACACCCAGGTATTGGTTTCGTTTTGGGTGGTGATGTTATTTTTGGCGAGGTCGGCTGGGGTAGCAATGTGGATTACCGAATCTGTTAACATGGAAGCTTTTAGCCTGCTGATATATTCCGGCCGTAAAACCTGCTCCGGGTTTTGCAGGGTACCGGTAGCCCAAACAATAAAGTTTTTGGGAACGGTTACCTTCAGTGTATAATCGTTAAAGTCGCTATAAAATTCCTGGCGGTCGTTAAATTCCAATTTATCCCAGCCGTTATAATCGTCGTAAACAGAAACGCGGGGATAAAAATAGGCCAGATAAAAAGACGTAGGATCAATTACCCCTTCCCTACCCTCGCCAGGCGCCAGCTGGTAATGCCAGGTGATGTTCAGCTTTACTGAATCATGTGGCAGCAAGGGCGCGGCAAGCGGCAGGTTATGATTGGTAGAGCTTACCCGCACGTCGCCCCAACTCTGTCTTGTTCCGTTAACCGCCACCGAATCCACCTGTACCCCGGCAGTAATATAGCTGGTATCCGTACCCCTGAAACGTGAAGCCCCCGCCTGGTGAATATTCATGATCATTTTCATATTCAAAGCCTTCAGCGTATCCCCACTGTTATTAAAATACGTGATCTGCTCTTGCCCTTTAACCGTTTGGTTAGGCGGCATTACAGTTATTGCAATAGTATACCTGCCTTTATTTTGCCAGTAATTTTTACCGGGTTTGCCGCTTATATTGCGGGTTTGTTTTTGATAAGCCTTTGTTACATCACGTGGTGTGCGGAGGTTTTGGGCGTTGGCTTGCAGCGCAACAATACCGACGAAAGTTGCCGTAAGAAGTGATTTTATCATTTGGATAATATGTCAGTTAATGGGATAAATATAGGAAAGATGCGGCGATTTGACTGTCAGTCTTTATATGCTAAGTATATTGCACCAGTTTCCCAAAAAATACCCGTACATTTATGGGTACATCCAATTAAAACCCTATTGCCGTTGCGTTTAAGAAATTGCTGCGTAATAGTTGTCGCAGCCTGAAACCATGAAAAGATTTTTTCTTTTTATAAGTATAGTAACAGCTCTTTTCTGCCTGTGCGCTAAAGTTTATGCGCAGGGAAACCAAACCGTGGCCAATGGTGCGGCTACCGCCCCAGTTAATTTGCCTGGTGGAAGCTGTATATACAAATGGACCAACGATAAACCGGGCATTGGCTTGCCGGCAAGCGGGATGGGCAGTATTGCTTCTTTTACCGCTATCAATAACGGCGCCTCGGCGGTTACGGCTACAATTACCGCCACGCCCGTGCCTAACGGCTTCGCCTATGTAACCGTTTGCGGGGGCAATTATGTATCAGTAATCAGCACCGCCACTGATAAATGGGTGGCAACCATACCCGTGGGTAACCGCCCTGTTAGCTCGGTTGTTTCGCCCGACGGCAGTCGCGTTTATATTGTGGATTCGGCATCGCGTGACGTGCAGATCATCAATACCGCAACCAATAAGGTTATCAAAACCATCCCGGTGGGTAAATCATCTTTTAACGAAGTTATAAGCCCCGATGGTAAATGGTTATATGTGGTAAACACGGGCGATAAAAACATTGCAGTCATCAATACTTCAACCGGCACTGTAACGGCCGGCATGCCGGTAACAGCGGCGCCTTATGATATAGCCATATCGCCGGACGGCTCAAAATTATATTTAACCTATGGCTATGCTAAACCTGCCATAACTGTCATTAGCACTGCAACGCAAAAGGTTATTACTGATATTCAGGCGGACACCTATAGCGATATTCTGGAGATAGCCGTAAGCCCTGATGGCAGCCGCGTATATGCTACAGATAACGGCACCTCCCAGGTGTATGTGATTGATGCGGCAACTAACACGGTTATCACAACTTTTTACCTTAATCAGTATCCTATGGCATTGGCTTTTAGTCCCAATGGCAGCAGGTTGTACATCGGCACCGCCAACTACCAGAAAAACATCTGGGTGGTAAACACCGCAACTAACACGGTAATTGATACTATAGACACCCATACATCAGCCGCTGATACAACAGATATAATTAATCCGTCACCCAGGGGAATGGCTGTTACCCCCGACGGCACCAAGATAATAACAACCACAGACGTGTACGGAGAAATCGAGGTTATTAATGTGGCCGCAAAAGCTGTTGAAGCGAATATAGTTGCAGGCGACACCCCCGATTCGTTCCATAACTTCGTGACCGGCGCTGTAAGTTGCGGCAACCCGCCTATAAAATTTACCATCACGGTAACGCCAACAGCTACTCCGCCGCCAATAATTACCGCCGGAACAGTAACCGGGCGCTTGTTGGTATGCGCAAACAATGATGCCAACAGCACACATATACAGCAGTTTACAGCCAATGGTATTAATTTAACGGGGGCCCTGACAGTAACAGCCCCGGCAGGGTTTGAAGTGTCGCTTACTGCAGGAAGCGGTTATGTAGCTACAATAACTATCCCGCCGGGCGGCGGAGTTGTAAACACTGTAGTATATGTGCGTGCTGTTGCATCGGTAACACCCGGTGATATTACCGGCAATGTGGTGCTGTCATCGCCGGAAGCAGTAACCCAGCAGGTTGCTGTAAACGGAACGGTAATGGCTTTGCCCCAATTAAAAGTAGTGCCCAATCAAACCGTTAATAATGGAGATACTACTACCACCGTTAAATTTCCCAATAATACCAGTACGGTTAACTGGACCAACGACACACCCGGTATCGGCCTGGCTGCAAGCGGGACCGGCAATATTCGCTCTTTCACCGCCGTAAATACCGGCACTAAGCCTATCAAGGCAACAATAACAGCTACACCTGTACCAGCAGCCATCGCCTATGTCGCCAATAACAAGTCCAATAATATCTCGGTTATTAACACATCTACCAATACAGTGATAGATTCCATTGCGGCTGGCGAGTGGCCCAGGGCGGTAGCGGTGAGTAAGGATGGCAGCCGGGCTTACGTGATAGATTATGGCATTATTTCGGTAATTGATACCCATGTCAACCAGGTTATAGCTGCCATACCGGTTTTTTTTTACGGGCCGCAGGCGCTTGTTGTAAGCCCCGATGGTAACTGGCTTTACGTATCGATAGGCGGTTCGGCCGGTATCGAAGAAATTACCATTATCAACACCAATACAAATACGGTAGTTGACAATATCCATTTGATAGATGGCATGTATGATATAGCGATCAGTCCCGACGGCAATACCCTTTACGGGGTGTGCCCATCCAGTAATACGTTATGTGTTATCAATATTAAAACAAAGCAGGTAACAGCCGTTGTCCCCGTGGGCAAGCAGCCGGCGGCATTAGTATTAAGCCCTGATGGGAGCCGGCTTTATGTGGCAAACAGCATTGACGGTACTATTTCGGTAATTAATACCTCAAGCAAATTGGTTATTGGTACCATATCTGTAGGCCAGGACCCGGCATCGCTAACTATTAGTCCGGATGGCAGCCGCGTATACAGTTCAAATTCAGGTTTCGGCTATTATGGCGGTGCTTCGGATTTAAGCACAGTTTCCGTTATCAATACCGCCAACAATACAGTTATTGCCACGATACCTGTAGGCGTATGGGCGCAGGGAATATCCATAACGCCTGATGGCAGCGAGGTATACGTGGCCAATTCTGGCTATCAGGTTTATGGTGCAATACTGCCCGGCACGGTATCTGTAATTAATACTTCAACCAATACGGCAACTAATACGCTTAACGTAGGCACGTATCCCCTTGGATTTGGTAATTTCATTTCGCCGGGGGAAGGTTGCAGCGGCGCGCCGGTTACTTTTACCATTACGGTAAACCCTACTCCGCTTATCACCGCGAGCGCTGTAACCGGTAATATCACTGCCTGCGAAGGTACCGCTTCGGCAAGCCCCAATATTGAGCAGTTTACGGTTTCAGGAATTAACCTAACCGGCGATATTACCTTGACTACACCACCTGGCGGCGCATTTGAGTTATCGCTATCTGCGGGCAGCGGATACAGCAACAGTTTGACACTTACCCCCGTTGCCGGGGCCGTTAATAATACGGTTGTATATGTACGCTCCACAGCAGCGGCTCCTGCAGGCAGCCTCAACGGGAAGGTGCTGGTCGCTTCTGTGGGCGCACTTAGCCAAAATGTAGCAGTTACGGGCACGGTAACTGCGATAGGTGCGCCTTCTATCCATATTGATGCTTCAGGAAATAATATTTGCGCGGGTACGCCGGTTACGTTTACCGCCTCCATGACAAACCCGGGCAATACACCGGTTTACCAATGGACCATAAATGGTATAGCGACCGGCACAAACAGCACAACATTCACCAGCACCAGCCTGGCCAACGGCGACGTAGTAACCTGCCTGCTGAGCAGTAGTTCACCCTGTGCACTGCCGGCTAATGTGAGCAGCAACAGCATTACCATGACCGTTTTTCCGGAAGTAAACCCCGAAGTAACCATTGCGGCATCGGCAAATAATATTTGTGCAGGCACCCCCGTTACTTTTACCGCAACCCCGGCGCCCGGCGCGGGTACGCCTTCATACCAATGGCTGCTTAACGGCGGCAATGCCGGTACCAACAATTCCACGTTCACCAGCGCCGGCTTTGGCAATGGCGATATAATCAGTTGCGTAATTACCAGCGACGCGCCCTGCGTTACGCCTGCCAATGCCACCAGTAACAGCGTTACCATGAATGTTGACGTGCCGCCAGTAGTACATGCCGGAGGCAATAAATCTATTGCCATTGGCAGCAGCGTGCTTTTAAAGGCAACAACAACCGCAAATGTTACCGATGTTGCCTGGAGCCCGGCTGCCGGTTTAAGCAGCACTAAAATTTTACAGCCCGTGGCCAGCCCTGCCATTACCACCACCTATACTTTATTGGTTAAAACGCGTAATGGTTGTGTAGGTATCGACAGCGCCACGGTAAAAGTGCTGTTGCCCGACGTAATTATCCCCAACACCTTTACGCCAAATGGTGATGGTATAAACGATACCTGGAATATTAAAAACCTTGATTTATACCAAAGTTGCACCGTACAGGTGTACAACCGCTGGGGGCAAAATGTATATACGTCCATCGGGTATGGTACCCCCTGGGACGGCACTTATAAAGGAGCACCATTGCCTGCAGGCAGTTACTATTATGTGATTGACTTAAAAAATGGCGGCGCTTTATTATCGGGGTTTGTGGCGATAATAAGGTAGTGTTGAAGCTGACGTTTTTAGTTTATGTGTGCCCTTGGCCCGTCAGAGTGTGCAGTTTGCCGTGTAACAGCAACTACACACCCAGGGCAAGCAATAAAACCTAATCTCTGTTCTCTGATCTCTAACCGCTATCACTCGCTCTTCAAACTCTTTACCGGGTTCATCATGGCTGCTTTTATGGATTGGAAGCTCACCGTAATCAGCGCGATCAACATTGCCGCAAGGCCTGCTGCGGCAAAAAATCCACCATTGTACTGGTGGGTGGTAGGCAAAGCCCTGCAGCCAGCTGTACATGCCCCACCAGGCTATAGGTGTGGCAATGAGGATAGCCAGCACTACCAACTTCACAAAATTTACCGACAACAACGTGGCAATGCCGCTTACGCTGGCACCAAGCACTTTGCGGATACCTATTTCTTTGCTGCGCTGCTCGGCCATAAAGGCCGAAAGGGCAAAAAGCCCGAGGCAGGCAATGATAATGGCCAATACGGCAAAGGTTGTGAAAATATCCCCCATGCGCTGCACATCGGCATACATGCTGGCATAACTTTCGTCCATAAAAGTGTAACGGATGGGTTGGTTGGGCGCAAACGTTTTCCAGGTGGCGGTGATGGATTGCAGGGTGCTTTTCATATTGGTTCCGCTAACCTTTACGGTGACCATCGAGGGGCTGATTCCGAAATGCAACCCCAGCGGCGCAATCTGGTCGTGCATGGAATCAAAATTAAAATCGGCTACTACGCCTATAACGGTAAACGTACTTCCATTGGTGATGCGTGCGCCGATAGGTTTTTTAAGATTGAGTTTTTTAGCCAGGGTTTGATTGATGATGATGGTTTTGCCGGCGGTATCGTCGCTCATATCGTACGAAAAATTGCGGCCCTCCACCAATTTCATACCCAACGTTTTGAAATAAGTATCATCTATCTGCCAGAACTGGCTTTGTACACCCGCATCCAGCGTTGATCGGCCGTCAATAAAAAATGGATTGCCGTTGCGGTTGGTATTTGCAACCGGCAGGTAATCGCTTATGGAGACGCTTTTTACCGATGCCAGTTTGGAGAGTTCGTTTTTAAAACTTTTGATGTTCTTATCGCCAAGCGTATTTGTGCCCTGTATGATCATAACCTGGTCCTTGTCAAAACCAATTTTTTGGTTCAGGATATAATGCATTTGGTTGTAAATAACCATGGTGCCGATGATAAGCATAATAGATGCCGTGAACTGGAAAACCACCAGGCTATTACGTAGCATAGAACCTTTGCTACCCGCGCTAAGTGTACCCTTTAATACCTGCACCGGCTTAAATGCCGACAGGTAAAAAGCGGGGTACAAACCTGCGATGACGCCAACAACAAACGCCGACAAAAGTATTACCGGCAGCAACCACCATTGGCCCCAGGGCATTGTTAACTGTTTGGAGGCAAGTGTATTAAAATACGGCAGCAACAGCCAGGCCAGCAGCAAGCCGATAACAAAAGACAGACAGCTATACAACAACGACTCAATTAAAAACTGTTGAATTAATCCGCTGCGCTGCGAACCTACCACTTTGCGTAAGCCTACTTCTTTAGCCCGGTTGGCCGATTTGGCCGTGGCCAGGTTTACAAAATTTATACAGGCAATGATGAGGATAAACGCCGCTACTCCGGCAAACAGCCATACGAAGCGGATATCGCCATGCGAAAGGCCATCGCGTACATCATACGAGTGAAGGTTGATGTCGCCAACCGGTTGCAGGTACATCCCAATTTTGGCGACCTGTTCTTCCGGATTTTTCCTGCCTACTTTTTTAATGCCTGGCAGAAAGTAGGTCTTAACCATGTCGTCCCTCATTTTCTTTTGGAACGCCTTCGGGTCGGTACCTGGTTTAAGTTTTACGTAGGTAGGATAATTATAAGCATCCCAGTTATTTTGTTCGCCTTGCCAAAACTCCCGCCCGGTAAGGCTTACCAAAAAATCGTATTGCAGGTGCGATGTGGCCGGGAAGTTTTCTATCACGCCGCCTACTACATAGGGGTTGGCTTTGTCGTCGTTAAAATACATAACCTTGCCAACAGGATTTTCTCCGGGGAAATATTTTTCGGCCCTTCTACGGGTTAACACCAATGTACGCGGGCTGGTAAGCGCATGTGCGCGGTCGCCGTAAACCATGGGGAGCTTAAATATATCCAGTATACTCTGGTCGGCAAAAATAATTCCTTCTTCGTAGGTGTTCTCGGCTTGGTCGGCACGGCGTATTTCAGCCGCACCTACGGCCATCAGGCGACCGGTATTCTCAATTTGCGGAAAATCGGCCTTTAGTGTTTTGGCCATTGGCGCCGGCCATTGGGGGCCTTTGCCAACGAAACTGCCATCGGTGTAAACCATCAGCACACGGAAAATGCGACCGGCATCCGGGTACGACTGATCGTAACTCGTCTCGTTACGAATATACAAAGCAATTAATAAACAGGCCGCGATGCTGAACGCAAAGCCTCCTACTTTGATGGCCGCATACACTTTTTGTTTGCGGAGTTGCCGTATGGCAATTTTTAAATAATTTCTGAACATATAGCTGCGTTTAATTTCCTGATGAGACCACATCGGTGTGATGAGGTTACACGAAATTACCGCCGCAGCGCCGGAATGAGGTACCAAGGTGTAACTTGGGCCCTCTTTTTTCAGATCGTTCTTGTACTCTGCCGGGCTTTTGCCGGTCATTTGTTTAAAAGTGCGGTTAAACGTGGTTTTGGAGTTAAAACCGCAATCGAAAGCAATGCCCAGCAGTGTTAACCGCTCAAAAGCAGAGTCCTGCATTTTGCGGGTCACCTCGCGGATGCGGTATTCATTAATAAAATCATTAAAGCTTTTCCCGAGGCCGGTATTGATAATGCGGGATAGCTCATTGGGATGCATATCGAGGGTTTCGGCCAGCGAACGTAAAGTTAGCTCAGCATCGTGGTAAAAGAGATTTGCCTCCATGGCCTTCTTCAGCCAGATGCCTTTTTGCTTTAGCGCCGCGGCGGGCGGTAGTTTTGAAACGGGAGGGGCCGGGGCAGCAAGCGCGTTGTCGGGTTTTAAAAATGCGGCTGCTGCTATCCAAATCATCATTACCGCTAAAAGCAAATACAAAGGATAATAAGCCTGCATGCCTAACTGGTGATGATAATAAAAATAATCCGTGGCAGCATAAGGTATCCACAATAACCATAACAGGGCAAAACCCGTCAATAAGCGATGCAGCCACTTTAATTCGTACCGGTAGCGGTCGCCCAGGTAATTAAATTTCATCCGTTTGTAAAAGCGGTCTATCAGCCGGAAAGAGCCATACAGGTAAGAGATGACCGAAATAAAAACTGCCAGTCGCAATACCGGAGTTATTTGCTGAAAAATTAATGTATCATCGATCGCCGCACCCGTTTTTGCGCTTTCGCTAATCCCGAATGCCAAAACAACCAGTTGGAGTAACACAGGGCCGAAATGCAGCAGATCTTTCCAACGAAATTGGTAAGTAGGCAGGGTGATTTTAAGTGCATAAAAATAGATGAGCGGCCCCAGCGCCAGTGAAAACTGAAGCGGCACCCAACTCCAGTGTGGAAAGTAAGTTCCCAGCCTTACGTCAATACATAATACCCTCGTCATCCACAAAACAACAATGAGCAGCGCCAGCGCCAGGAAGCGGTTTGCGGGTCGACTGCTCTTTTTGGTAAATCCTAAAAGCAGGGTAAAATTCAGCCCGATAAAAATTGTTCCCAGGAAAACCAGGTCGTATGGGGTGATATGTAAAGTATATGAATTCAAGTGAAATGCTTAACGCAATTGGCGATCCAAACTTATAACATATTGATTTATAAAAAATTGCATCTTGTAAAGCATTTATGATTGTAATGGAAGCGGACGTTGCGGTGTGCGTTTTTGGGTTAAATGCAGCTTTAGCCAAGAAACTGTAATACCAACTGTTCCCATTCCTTTTCCAAAGATATATCCGGGCGGGTTTGCCGTGCTTTGCTGTACCAGTAATCAGCATTCCAAATATCACCTTCTTTACGGTGCAGATAGGCATGTACCCACGCCGATGCCTGATCGGTTAGCTGATCTACCTGGGCGTGCGCCTGCTGCCAGTTCTCCTTGCCATCATACCAAAGGCTTCTTAACTGCACAGAGAGCCCGCTAACAGGCTCTTCTAAATTCAGCGATTCTTTAAATTCCGTTAAAGTTTTCATCGGGCATTAATTTTTTACGACTGTAAAGGTAATCCGAACGTGAAGCTTTTAAATAAATATACAAGCTAAAATTAATCCGCTTTATGGCATTATTGCTTAATACCCGTGACACTCAAGCAAAACAAAAAGCGCTAATGATGCTTAAAATACTGAATATCCTTTTCATGTTTTTTGGGGGCTTCCATCGAATCGAATGTGCCAAGATTTTTACGTTTTTTTGTTTCAGGGTCTACTTTCCTGGAGTAGATGCGATATTCGCCTGATTTTAATTTTCTGATCATAGCAATTATATCATGATGTGTTAAATGATAACAAATTGACAGAATTACTGTTTTGCGGCAAGCGTTCCACTTTTACAATTTGGAACACCTGGCACATTGTGAAACGCGTTGATTATTAATTGTTTAATTTCTATAAAATGGCCGACGCTTGCTAACATGTTGATAATCAGCTACTATAAAATGAATTTTTTTAATATTGATTGTAACTTATTTATTATCAATATTTTAACACAAGCCCAGGGAATTTTTTACATGTTTTTAGAGGTCTCGTACTGATATGGGTTTATACTTGAGGATTAATCCTGGATATTCAAACTCATTTATTTCCGAGTGGTTCTGCCAACCCGATGAGAAGCCCTTCCGTTCCGCGAATATAGCAGAGCCGGTAGGCGTTCTCGTACTGAACCACTTCGCCAACGAGTTGAGCGCCATGCTTGATGAGCCTGGATACCAACTCATCAACGTTTTCAACAGCGAACATAACGCGCAGGTAGCCGAGCGCATTCACAGGAGCAGTACGGTGATCTGAGATGGCAGGCGGGTTGAGAAAGCGCGAAAGCTCGAGTCGGCTGTGGCCATCCGGGGTAACCATCATGGCAATCTCTACACATTGGGAACCCAGTCCGGTAACGCGACCAGCCCATTCCCCTTCTATTGTGCCCCGCCCTTCCAGCTTCAGACCTATCTCCGTGAAAAAAGAGATGGCGTCATCGAGTGATTCTACCACGATGCCGACATTGTCCATCCTTAGTAATTTGCTTTCTGCCATAAGTTATTTCTTTATATATACAAAGGTATTATCTTAAAGTGTTCCGGATTTATTTTTTATGTCCCTCACTTTGCAGGCAAATTTCGCTATCGCCCCGATATATCGGGATGGTCGTTACCTGTCAGTGAGGCAAGGGTGCTACAGCGCTTTGGGCCAACGCGGACACTCCCCCGCTGCCGCAAGCCTCCCGGCTTGTGGCCCGCTGACAGGTAACCGCCATACAGTCCGACTATACTATAATTTTTCAATATCAAAGCGTAAGTGTGGTCTATTACTGTCAACGGGCCATCCTGATAAAATTGGTAAAACAGCGAGAGCGTTGCCTCACTCATCGTATTTTCGAAAAAATATAATTTATATTTGGTTATAACTAAACCACGATGATAGTACTATTGCGATTTTTTTACATCTTATTTTTCGGCAGTGCTGATGTAATACTTTATTCTTTACTGCATCGGAAAAACTGGATTAGCAAACAGATAATTTTTTATTATATTTTTCTAATTATTATAGTTTCGGTTCTTCATGCCGGGCTTTTTAAAATTAGTATCCTGATGCCAATGGAGACGTTTTTTTCATGTCTTGCTTATTTGTTAATCATACTGACAATGCATTTTTTTGGGATTTTGAGTACACGACAACTTTACAATCCTGCAAACAGAGTCAATGTTGAAATTAAGGACGTATTTGCAAAATACTGGCAATTCATGACTATGACGATGCCTTATTTCCTTTTTTTCTTGATTCAATGTTTAGTGGCTTTATTTTTCCCACAACATTAACCTGTTCCAGCAAGCAATTTTCGTTCGACGCCGTCTTGATTTTATCGGGCTGGCCCAGATGATAAGTAACCACCATGCGGGATGACCATGCGCCGGCTTCCCAACATCAAAGCGTAGCATGTTTATTACCTTCCAACGGGCCATCCCGATAAATCGGGGCGGCAGCGGGGACGGACGGCGATTTTGGTTTGAGGTATTATAAAATCCGGAGCATTTTGCTAAATTAGTGTCGGCAATAAAACCAACATCACTTAATGGCAATACCTAAAACCCTGTTGTTTTTGGCGGTAATTATTATTTTGCCCTGCGCCGCCCAAGCGCAAAAATACCCATTGAGTAACTTTGTGGAAACATTGCTTCCTAAACCGGGTTCTAACGACTGGTACCCATTTTTGGAGGGCACTTACACCTTTAAAGTGAGCACCAAAAGGGGGAAATTAACTATAGGTGAATGGGATTCAAACGACTACGATAACCATGTTGGGGTTGTTGTAGGTAATGGACATATAATAGGTACTGATGAGGGCGAATTTGAAGGCGAATTGATATTTGAGGATAGTGCGGGCGAAACAACGCTTATAAAGAAGGGTAATTTCCGGTTTATATTCTATTATAAACACGAAGTTTATTTCATAGATACCTTTGCCCCAACCAGGTTTGATGCCCCACATTTACAAACTATAGAACTGGGCGCCCTTTATAAACTGGTGTGGCAAAATAATGCTTACACATATATCAAAATTTTCGATTTTGATGAATGGCCTCTATCAATGTGTATACTGAACGACGATATCTTGCTGACATCGTGGAATTATTGTTATAGGGTACATAACTTACAGAAAGAGATCATCTTTAAAAAGGAAACAATATTTAGCGACACGATCAATCGAAGTTTTACATTTAATTCGATTGCTGCTACTGATGACCGGCATATTTTTTTAGGTGTGGATGGAGGATACCTGCAATTGGACCCCGTAGACAAATCGTATAAATATTATAAGTACAAAAAATGATAGTCAACACCACCGCGGGTTCAAGCGTTTCGTGGTTATGCAACAGCCACGACACGCCTGAACCGGCGAACCGGTAAAGTATAATACTTCACTCACTCCTCAAACTCTTCACCGGGTTAGCCATAGCCGCCTTTACCGCATGCGAACTAATGGTAAGCAACGCAAATGCAATTGCAATTATACCGGCAATGGCAAATGGCCATGCGCCTACATTTATCCGGTAGCTAAATTCCAATAGCCATTTATCCATCATATACCAGGCAACGGGCGACGCAATTAATATCGAAATGATCACCAGCTTCAAAAAATCGCCGGTGAGCAATTTGGCTATGCCTGGCACGCTTGCACCAAGTACCTTGCGGATGCCTATTTCCTTTGTTCGTTGCTCGGCAATGGATGCTGCCAGACCAAATAAGCCCAGGCAGGCCACAAATATGGCCAGCATCGAAAATACCGTTGCCGTGCTGGCGGTATGCTGCTCGGATACGTAAAGGTTTTGAATGTGGGTATCCAAAAACTCGTAATCAAAAATGGAATTGGGCAGGGCGGCTTTAAATGAGTTTTGCACCTGCTGCATAAAATTTGGAAGGTTGCGGGTATTATACCGTATCAGTACCGTGTTTAACGGTTCGGTGCGCTTGTTTGTAATATAATAAACGTAACCGCCAACCTCACTTTTAAGCGATTCGTAATTAAAATCTTCAACTACGCCTTTAATGAGTGCGTGGTGGTTCATTTCGGTATTGGCGTATTTGCCAATGGCATCCTGCGATGTTTTATAGCCCAGATATTTCCGCACCGACTCATTAATTAACAGGTAGCAATTGGTATCGCCTTCGGCAAGAGTTTGGGGGATAGAGGTTCCTGCCAGCAGTTTAAATTGCATCGTTTTTAGTATAGAGCCATCGGTATTGCAGGTTCTTACCGGGTACCCGTCTTTATCATTCGCCAGTTTCCTGATAGTTTTACCGCTTTCAAGGTAGCCGGGGATAGATTGCGAAGGCGATGCGCTTTCAACATTCACTATATTTCTCAGCCCGGTAAGCAAAGCCGAAACTTGCTGCTTGTTTTGCGCGGTATTTATAGCCACAGAAACAATTCCTTTCGGGTTGTAGCCGAGGTCTTTATTCCTGATATAATTGAGCTGCTGAAGGATAACGATAACAGAAATGATGAGGATGACCGACGAAGAAAACTGGAACACCACCAACGACCGGCGGATAACATCGGCAACAGAATGTTTTATCTTCAGTTTGTTCATTAAAACCAGCGGCGAAATGCCCGACATGGAAAAAGCCGGGTAGCTGCCCGCCATAAGCGTCACCACAATCCACGTCGCCAGCAAACCAACCAATATCGGGGCCGAAAATAATGCTGATGGCTTTAACTCGATACCGGTAATATCCTGGAAGAAAGGCTGCAGAACGAAACAGGCTGAATACCCGATGATAATAGCAATAAGCGAAAGTAACGCAGTTTCGGTATAGAAAAGCCCAAGCATGTGCCGCCTGTCGGCGCCTAATACCTTGTTTACGCCTACGCCTTTCGCCCGCTTTTCTGAGCGTGCCGTAGCCAGGTTCATATAGTTTACGCAAGCAATACCCAGCACCAAAAGCGATAAGAATAACAGCGCCTTTACGGTGCCGATACTACCTATGCGGGTTGAAAAGCCAGCACGTATGTCGGCCGAGTAGAGGTGGATATCTGTTAACGGTTGAAAGAAGAATGCGATGAAAAATTGATCTTTTTTTGCGATGTATTTGTCAATAAGCGCCGTTGCATGTTGTTGTACCAGTTGTACATTTGCACCGGGCTGCAACAGGCAATAAGTTTCATAACTGGAATTGCCCCAGTAAACCTGTTTACCTAACCACGAATCCATAATATTATAAATCATGTCGCAGTCGATGGTACTGTTTTCGGGCAAATCTTTGTATACGCCCGATACATGCAGTGTATCTCTGTTATTTACATAAATAATTTTGCCAAAAGCGGGGCCGTTGCCATACAACCTATGCTTTGCAGATTCGGAAATAACCACCGACCTGGGTTGAGCGAAGGCCGTTTGCGCATTTCCTTCAATAAAATTGAAGTCGAATATTTGGAAAACCGCAGGGTCGGCCATATATAAGCCCTTTTCTTCGATGCTTTTCTCGCCGGTTTTCAGCGATGCCACGGCGCCGAATTCATGCTTCAA
>JABDBM010000070.1:0-1148 GCA_013288685.1 Bacteroidota bacterium
TAATAGGTTTATTGGATGAGGCTTTTCAGTCGATCGGGCCGCAGAGTGCCACTCCTGCACTTCGTGACCTTTCTATTCTGTTTTATTTGCAAAACATTGAGAGCATAGAAATGGCGTCATTCAAAGTGCTGATGCTGGTAGCAGATAAACTGGCCCAACCTGAAATTGTCCAGCTATTGCAGGAATGTTACAATGAAGCCAGGGAAGACAAAATTTTATTAAAGCAAATTACCGATAACTATGTGTAAAACCCCGGTTTCAGGTTTCGCAGACAGCAGCACAAATAAAGCAGCTCTGGCGAAAGCTATGCAGGGGCATATACTGGCGCAAAGAGAACTGGTTGGGTTGTATAAAAAGACAGCCGAATAGTTTTTTCCTTAGGTATAGAAAATACTGTTGTTATAAAAAAAGCCATTCAGTGTAACCTGAACGGCTTTGCAGTAATCGTGATAAGGTAATTTCAAACAATAGCTGCGTATATATAGCTTATTGGGTTTTTAGTTTATTGGCGAACGCCGCAATCTTTTCGTTTTCTATCGCGGGATACACTGCTATATAATGGCTCCGGGCATAATACGGCGTCTTTTTTTCGCCGTTTGACGAAATCATCGAAATGGCAGTTGACGGTTTTAAAGGCATGTGACAATCAATACAATTGTTTTTAAATGTGCTGATAGCCGCAGGCGCTGCTTTGCAAAAGTTATGGTTGGCAGCGTTATGGCATTGCATGCACCGTTGCGAATAAAAGGACAGATTTGGTGTTTCTTTTTTGTGGGTATCGTGACAGGTGCCGCAATCCATATTACTCATCATAAAACACTTACTGGCTTTCAATAAGCCATTTTGATTGCCATGCACATCCATGGTGGTAGGGTCAAGATTTAAAGATGCAAAACTGGGTTCTTTAAATTTGGCTAATGTATCGCCCATTTTAAAGTTAAATGCCGACAGGCGGAAGTCTTCTTTATTACCGCCATGGCATACCTGGCAGGCATCCAGCCGCTGTTGGCGGGTTAACGATTTATAGGTGGTGATATACTTTGCGTCTTTTACCGTAGGGTTCGCGGTTTGAAAGTCGACGTGTTTGGCAGCCGGGCCATGGCAGCGTTCGCAGTCGATACCATAAATGAGCGAAGTTTTATCGAACT
>JABDBM010000070.1:1158-24226 GCA_013288685.1 Bacteroidota bacterium
TCGAACTCAGGGACACGATCCAGCATTCGCACGTTTTGCGGGGTGTTATCGCTGATGTTACTGGCGTGGCATTCAAAACAGCGCTGTATAATAGGTCTGTCGAAATAAGCAAAACTTGTTGCATAACCGGGACTATTGGCCCAGCTATGCAGCGAGTTATAATAGGAGATCGGCAGCTCAAACGGCCGATTGCCTTTCCAATATACATAGGTTTCGGCTTTAGCGCCACCAAAGCTCATGTCAAAACGTTCGGCCCGGTGGGGCTGGCCGTTTATGTACGACGCCTGGTACAGCCCGCTATCGCGTTTCTCCATCACCACGGCCGACTGGCTGCTCAACTCAAACCGGTTATTACCAGGCGCGAAGTTACCATGTACAGTATGAACTGATGCCGGTCGCGTTGTTTGAAAATGCGCGGTTTGTAAGTATGATTGATAAATTGCCGAATGACATTTTGCACATTTATCTGCACCAGCGTACGCTTCGCCGCGTGCATCTGTTTTATCATTAGTACCCATACATTGGGTAAAAATTAACGTAACAAAGCCAAAAAAAATAAATAGCAGCAGCCATGTGTGCCTTCTCGTCATTGCGTTTACCATTTATAAGTTGCAACCGCCCCGCCATCTAAGCTGGTGGTTACAATTTTTGAATTGAATTTGATGTTGAATGTTTGCAAACCTGCGCTGTTGTTTAATACGATTAGCACTTTTGAGCCATCGGTATTTTTAAAGGCTACGTTCAGCAAGGTGTGCTGCCGTATACCCATTTTTCTCCGTGATATGTCTGTCTGCGCCATAGCTAATCAGTAATTTAGCAAGGTCATTACGGCCGAACATTACGGCGAACATCAGGGCGGTACCGCCATTGCCGTGCTGTGCATCCAGGTTAGCGCCGTATTCAATCAAAAGTGTTGCTATATCGCTATAACCTTTAAAAGCTGCCCCCATCAGGGCTGTATTGCCGCCGTTATCAGTGGCATCCACATCAGCCCCGGCATCCAGCAATAGTTTTGCTGCTTCGTACTGATTGTTATAGCAGGCAATTATAAGTGGTGTATAACCTTTTTCGTCGCGTGTGTTCAGATCCGCACCCTGGCGAATCAATTCCCGCAGCACTTCAAGTTCACCTTTTCGTGCTGCGGGGATAACTAACTGATTAATTTCTATCATGCCGGTACTTTATCGTTTTTTTCGCGCTCCCAAAAACGGTGCTGCGCAATGGAATGAATAAACTCTTTTGCTATGTTTTTACCGATAACGATGCCGGGAGTCTTGGTTTTTTTGGCTACATAGGTCTCCCCTATCAGTTCGGTATCATCGGCAGCAATAGCTTTACAATGACGATATGATTCGTTAATAAAGTGGATGGCATCCGCATTGGTTAACAACGCTTTCGACCCGGCCGGCACATAAACTGCATCAAATATCACCGAGGCTGCAGTTAAAAAACTCATGTCGACCTTTATGGCCGTGCCCTTATCATCTTTAATAAAACCGCCATGCGGAGCTATCAGTTTTGTTTGGGCGCCTTCCGCCTCCAGGGCTTTTTTCATCGCAGTTAAAGCTGCGCCGTCAACACCAGCGGCAGCCAGTATGGCTATCTGCCGGGTTTTGATCGTATCTTTAGGTGTGTTAGCCATACTTAATGCCGGCGACTTTTCAATTTGCTGCTGTGGGTGATCCTGGTAATCAGCCGGGTTTGCATCAGCGCCGTAATTATGATCTAAAGGCTCCTGCGGTTTTGGTACCGGCATGCCTAAACCTTCGGCCACTTTGGTTGCCAGCGTACTGCTAATTTTTGTTAATAAACCAACCACGCGCTCACGTATGGCCTCTGTTTCTACCTTACCGAGCTCAAAACGCAAAGCGTCAATAATGTGGTTTTGCTCCGGTTCCGACTGACTGTTAAAGAATAGCGTAGCCTGACTAAAGAAATCCATAAAACTTTTACTGCGTGCACGCACTTTGCGGGCGTCAATCCGCTCTTCGTAGCTGCTGAAACCGCCATTAGCAATTTTTGCCTGCTGCGGAAATCCTCCACCGGTAGTATTGGGGTGATAGCTGGATTTACCCACGTTAATTTGCTGGCGCATATGACCGTCGCGCTGGTTATTGTGAACCGGGTTGGTGGAGCGGTTTATCGGTATCTCATGAAAATTAGGGCTTCCTAATCTTGATAATTGCGTATCGGTGTACGAGAACAAACGGCCTTGTAATAAAGGGTCGTTCGTAAAATCAATTCCCGGAACCAAATGGCCGGGATGGAATGCCACCTGTTCAGTTTCGGCAAAGAAATTATCCGGGTTACGGTTCAAGGTCATTTTACCGATGCGCATAACCGGCACCAGTTCTTCGGGTATCAGTTTGGTAGGATCAAGCAGATCGAAAGGATATTTATGCTCATCTTCTTCAGCTACAATTTGTACGCCGAATTCCCATTCGGGAAAAGCGCCACTTTCAATGGCTTCCCACAAATCCTGGCGGTGAAAATCGGAGTTTTTGCCCGATATTTTCTGCGCTTCGTCCCAAGCTACGGCATGCATGCCTAACAAAGGCTTCCAGTGAAATTTCACAAAATGCGATTTGCCTTCGGCGTTAATAAACCTGAACGTATGGATACCGAAGCCTTCCATCATGCGCAGGCTACGGGGAATTGCCCTGTCGGACATGGCCCACATAATCATGTGCATCGATTCAGGCGTAAGCGAAATAAAATCCCAAAAGGTGTCGTGTGCCGAAGCAGCCTGAGGTATTTCGTTATGTGGCTCGGGTTTAACGGCATGGATTAAATCAGGAAATTTAATAGCATCTTGTATAAAAAACACAGGAATATTATTGCCCACCAGGTCATAATTACCTTCTTCGGTATAGAACTTTACGGCAAAGCCGCGTACATCACGGGCCAGATCTGTGGACCCTCTGAAGCCTGCAACGGTAGAAAATCGAACGAATACAGGCGTTTTCACCGATGGATCCTGTAAGAACCCGGCTTTGGTGTACTTAGCCATAGATTCATAAACCTGGAAAAAGCCATGCGCCGCAGAACCGCGCGCATGAACAATCCTTTCGGGGATACGTTCGTGGTCAAAGTGCGTGATTTTCTCCCGTAAGATAAAATCTTCCAGTAAGGTGGCGCCACGCTCACCTGCCTTCAGCGAATTGGTATCATCGTTGATGCGCAATCCCTGGTCGGTGTTCATAAACTCACCGCTGGCTACCTCTTTGTTGTAAGCCAGGTCATCCTGTTTTTTGTTGTTGGGGCCTGTATTTTTCGTTGCCATGATTTGGTGTTTTTTGTATAGCATAAACCTAAATCAGTTACATAAGTTTCATATTAATTAAAATAAAATCGTAAGACTATTATTCTGCCTAATATCTGCCCTTCGTTTAATTGAAACCCTCACCAACCGGCAATTCAAAATAAAAAGTTGAGCCTTTACCCGGCTCGCTCTTCACCCATATCCGCCCGCCGTGCCGCTGGATGATTTCAGCACTTAGGTATAAGCCTATCCCAAATCCCGAAACATGCTGTGTCAGCGCAGTTTGCACACGGTAATAGCGGTCAAAGATTTTATCTGCGTCCTGCGGATCAATTCCTATTCCCTCGTCCTGCACGCTGACCACTACATTTGACCCTTTAATAATACAGTGCACTGTTATTTCTGATACTTTGGGCGAGTATTTAACTGCGTTACTGATCAGGTTGGAAATAACTGAACCAATCTTATCGCGGTCGGCATTAATCTGCACCGGGTTGCAGGGCTCAAGCTTTATGGTATGCGTACTTACGGTCATTTGCGCTTCGTCAATTACCTCGTTAATCAGTTGATCGATATCGAAAACACTTTTTTCAATGAGTAATTTGCCTGACTCCAGCCGCGAGACATTCAGGAATCCGTTGATCATTGCCGACATTCGCCTTACCTGTACAAATGCCTTTTCCATAGCTCCGCTAAGGAAAGCGTCTGTACTGCTTTTAAGTTTACTGTTAGCAACCTGTATAATGGCATTGAGCGATGTAAGCGGCGTTTTCAACTCGTGGCTCACCATGCCGATAAAATCATTTTTCCGGATATCATCCATTTTTTGTTCGGTGATATCAGCCATTACGCCGGTTATATAATTACCGTTCTTCTTATCCTCTACCGTTCTGCCTAACGACCGTACCCAGCGCTGCTTTTGGTCGTTGAAGCCGGTAACAGGATATTCCACATTGAATTTAGCGTAATTTTGCAATGATGCGCTGACAGCGTCCAGCACCACTTGCCGGTACTCTGGCTGTATCTGTTCTACTGCCACTTCATAAGGCACCTGTTCTTCCGGACTGAAACCGAAAATTTCATTGAACCGCGGAGAGGCAATAAACTGCCCCGATTTTCCATTCAAATACCAGGTACCCAATTCTCCGCTTTCGGTGGCCATTCGCAGGCTTTCTTCAGCGCGCTCCACTTTTTTCCTGGCCTCAACCTGCTCGGTAACATCTATTGCAACACACATCACGCTATTGGTAACATCATCATAGTCCTTTACCGGCTCGTAAATAAAATTATAATAACCGTCTCTTATCTCCCCTTCATGCTCAATCTTTGCCAATAGTTCATTGCCGTAGTACGAATGACCACTGGTAAAAACATTATCAATCAATTGGAAAAAGGGCTGCCCCTCAAATTCCGGTAAAGCCTCGGGGTAAGTTTTTCCAATAATTTCAGGTCCTTTACCCAGCATTTTAAACATGCGGTTGTTCATGGTTTCGATGCGTTGTTCCCGGCCATTTAAGATGAACATCGCCACCGGCGCCTGCTGTATCAGCGACCGGAACCGCGCTTCACTCGCGGCCAGATTATTATTTATGCGCTCCAAATCCGCTTTGGTATTAATCAATTCATCGTTGGCGGCAGCCAATTCTTCATTTACCGAAGCCAGCTCTTCGTTCGTAGCGGTCATTTCTTCGTTTGCTGCCGTAAGTTCCTCATTAAAGGCCGCCAGTTCATCAGATGCGCGCTCAATGATCTTCCTTGCATTAACTTTTTCGGTCACCTCTATCGCCACAATCATAATAGCCTCCGCTTTTCCATCAGCGTCTTTAATCGGCTCATAAACAAAATCCACATGTACTATTTCCTCTTTGCCATCGCGTATCAGCATAATCTCGTGCTCATTGGCATAATAAGGTTTGCCGGTTTCCAATACGCGGTCGGTGATCGGTTCATAATAAGGCGCCGCCTCGGCATTTACCACCCAGTATGGTGTATCATTAAACTGGCTGCGTTTTTTGCCCACAATTTGCAGGAAAGCATCATTAACTACTTCCACAAACAGCGGGCGGCCCTTTAGTATACACATTCCAACAGGAGCCTGTCTAACCAGGTTATACAAATTACGCTCGCTTTGTTCCACCTTTTGCATCGCAATTGCGGCGTCGGTCACGTCAGCAGCAGTGTTCATTACCCCGTAAACGTGCCCGTCTTTATCAAACAGCGGGGTAAAACTGTAGTTAAAATAATAAGTACGCAATGCCCCTTCGGCAACAAGGTCAACCCGCTGATTGCGGGCATGAAAAGGAGCACCGGTCGTAAAAACCTGGTCAAGTTGCTTAAATATGTCCTGGTTATCCAGCTCGGGTAATATATCTGCGTAGCGCTTACCAATAACATCGGGTCCTTTGCCAAAAATATCAATGATAGATTTATTGGCTAATTGTATGCGCATTTCCCGACCAATATAAACGCCTATTGGAAATGGCGCGCTTTCCACAATGGCACGTGTGTTATGTTCGCTGTCCGTCAGTTCGCGCGTACGTGCGTCTACCTTTGCTTCCAATTTTTCGTTCAGCTCCAGCAACTCCTGCCGCGACTGTGAAAGTTCCTCGTTAGTGGCTACTATTTCTTCATTGGCCGAAACCAGTTCCTCGTTACTTGCTGAAAGCTCTTCATTCAGGTTTTGCTCCCGCAGCTTGCCGTCATCAATGGCCTGTTTGTGAAAATGGCGCTCGGTTACATCTGTTGCCGTATGCAAAATACAATAAGTTTCGCCTTGCTCATTTTTTATCGCCCTGTAAACAAAGTCATAATATGACCATTGCAAGCGTCCGTCAACTCGAAGCTGCGCCGCAGTATCCGTAGCCTCGTAAGTAATACCCGTTCGCCAAACTTCCTGCAGCAAACCAAAAAATGGCTGCCCCACCAGTTCAGGAACCGCCTCAATAAACGATTTCCCGATAACGCTGCGATCTTTCCCCCAAAAACCTATCATGGCATCATTGGCCATCTGAATGATCAATTGTTCGGAAGTGTAAATAGCCGTTGCATCCTTTGATAGCATCAGTACCTCGAGTATCTTATTTGGGTCAAAATGACGGTCAGTTGTGCCCATACCGGTTATATTCCTTTTAATATTCCAAAATATAAACAAACAATTTAACCGGAATTAGTTTGAAAAAAAACGAATAAATAACAGACACACTACCATATTATTGATAATTTTTTATATTTGGGCAAATTGATTGACCCAGATAAGCGATGAAGAGAAAAGTGCTGATCATAGAAAACGACCATGATATCCGAAACATTGTCGATTTTATTTTAACGGAAGAGGGATTTGAAACCTGCAGCATTCCCGAACCGGAAAGTATGACTGACATACTCCAGTTTAAGCCCGAATTAATCCTGATAGATGAATTCATCAATAGCAAGCCAGGTCACCGGCTGTGCCTGAAGATAAAACAAGAACCCATCCTGAAGAACATGCCCGTTATTGTTTTATCCACAGCCAATGATATTGAGCTGATTGCAACGGAATGCCAGGCTAACGATTTTATCCGCAAACCTTTCGACGTTAACGAAATGATTGAAAAAGTTGTGCGGGTACTTGATAATCAGCCGCTAACATTTTAAGAAACCTACCCATTAAAACCTTTTAATTGGCTAAATGGTCGGTTGCTTTTTTGACCGTCTTTTTCCTGATGCCCGTTTTATTGCTGATAGCGGTAGCAACCAGGTCTTTTGCTTCATTTTTTAATCTGCCTTTGATAGAACGGCGAACTCCGCGCCCGTTTTCGGTTAAATACAAATAGGCCAGTGCGCCTGCAGTCACCACCGCCAGGCCGGCTCCAACTATTATCCCCGTTTGGTCTGTTTTTGCAAATGGATTTTTCATACTTTTTTAACATTACTTGAAGGTAATTGTTTATCGTTTTAAGCATTTTCATCCAGGCCCAAAACCATAATCAGCAATAGCTGTTATACCCAAAAAGGAGGAATTATGCCCTGGTATAATGGAGACTACCCGCCATCTTACAAAAATCAATCAAAAAAAATTCGGGATAAGGCAACAGAAATTGCCAACGAAGTATTAAAAACCACCGGCAACGAGGGCGAGGCAATTGCCACCGGCCTGAAACAAGCCCGTATTCATTTTAAAAAAGAAAAGGAAACAAACAAGTAATGACATTAACCGATGAAGAATTCCGCGAGGAATATAAACCACTGCAAGTACCGGCACATTTTTATGCCGCTGATTCGCAGGAGAATAAAATGATTTTTGCATTGGCGCAAATTGGTGAAGGTTCCGCAGATGATGTAATCGCTGAGCTAAAAAAGCTGGAAGGCACACCAGTTAACGAACAGCAGGAAATATTGGTACGCGCACACCTGGAAAATTTATATAATAAAGGGCTGCTAAACGGTTCGGAGGGTGGAGGTATTATGCAATACGACCTCAGCAAAATCACAGAGGCCAACAGCGGCGCCATAAACCCGGGTTTACTGGCTCCGGGCTTAGATTAATTTTTTTCACCTTCTGCCAACTATTTTAGTGGAAGGCTGTTAACCTGAAAAATCACTACCTATGAAAAAAGTAATTCTCCCACTCATCGCGCTATTTGTGTGCCTATCATTTTCCGGATGCGGTTTAATGGAGGACGCCTTTAAAACCGGCTTTACCATAGCTATTATCCTGGCAGTAATTGTCGGGCTGCTAATTTGGATACTTCATATGGCATGGAACGTTGTGACGAAATATTTCCCGGGCATTCGCGTTCGCTTTGAAGGCTTTTGGGACGAATAGTAGCAGCAGTTTGTTTTTTGTGTATGGTGCAGAGCAATATGTCTTGATAAATAGGGATGTCGTAAACACATATGGAGCATATTATCGGCCGTTTACGCTTGCTTGTGACGACAAATAAACTATAAAACGCCGCCTAACACATAGTTGAGCGGCGTTTTCGTTAATATTTAAAATACGCCGGCGACCTTTATGGCTTCCTCAAATAAATCTTTCCATAAGGCGATGTAAAGCTATACGATGGCCCTTTACCCGGCTCAGCAGTTATCGAATTATAAAAGTCGCGTTCGGTATGATCGGTAATCTTAATTTCAAGGTTGGAATATATTTGTCCGTATTGTGTTGTTGCCTCCAATTTCCCGGTAGTGGCTGTGGCTATAGTAGCGTCAATCCCTCCATATACTGCGTCAATTTTAATTGGAGCATTAAAATCGGCAAGCTCAACAATACCATAAATAGCATTTAGGCTGGTTGTACAATTTGCCGGTATCTTTACCTCTACGGTGATGTGCATATCCAGTCCTTCATAAGTTTGCTCTATGCCTCCGCCATTCCTGGCTTCTTCGTATTGCTCTCTTGATCTATAAACCGTTTTTACGCCATTGCGTACTATGGTATACCGGCGCGGCAGGCTGTTCATGTCCTTGATGCGGTTTTTAATCACCATTGCGCCGTCCACTATCTCTTCATTCACCTCAAATGCGCTGTCGTTTTCGTGGTCGTTAATGTCTACATGGGCAACTACCGATACTTCATTTTTATCCCAGGTACTTATTTTGACGATCGGATAATCGAATTTTAGGTTTATTTGTTGCCCGGCTTGTGCGGGGTACGATTTAGTGACGGTTGCTTGTGCATTGGCGCCCATGTACAAGGCGCAGCAAATGCATACGAGTAAAATTTTCATATTAAATATTTTAATAAACGTGTTTATTGATTGAGTAAAGCAGCGTTTTAGCGGTGGAGGGTGTGTTAATTGGTACGCGTGTTAACACACCCCACCCTTCTCAGGAAGGGAACCTGCCACGCAGTCCCATTAGGCTATTTAGTTGTGCGCAGATAAATTTTACCATATTCGGCAGTAAGGCTAAACTCTGTACCGCCGCCGTTTAGTTTGCCGGTTACGTTGTTACTGTAGCTGATCATATCATTACCCGGTTTCTTTTCCATCTCTATTTTCAGTGAGGCAGCAGCCAGTATTTCGCCATGCGACGCGCTAAGTTTAACGTTTGCCTTTGTGGTTTGTGGAATGGCTACATCTACAGCCGAATAGATGGAAGCGATGGAGATTGGGCCCTTGATATTATCGCTGAAGGTAGCATCAACCGAACCATAAAGCGCCCTAACTGTAGCTGGCCCGCTTATGTTCTCCAATTTGATACCATTATAATCTGTTGAAATTTCAATTTCGTTTTCCATGTTTTTAAAATACACAGTACCCGCGTTTGAAACCCGATGACAAGCAAAAGAAATGATCACACCTTTTGGAACCATTATTTTGATATCCAGGCTGGATGAAGCCACCTGGTTAACTTCGGTAGTAGTGCCATTATCAACCACACTGATGCCAAGGCCGGTATTGTCAGTATAACCCGAACCGTTTATGGCGCGCAGCCCTTTGGCGCGGGGGTCTTGTTCTGATTCATCTTTTCCCGATTTAAAAATAATCTCATTTCCACTATAGCCCTCTACGGTTACCGACGAAAGATTAATGTTTAATTTGCCGCTGCTTTTATTGATTTTGTACTCTTGTGCCCTGGCAATGGATATGGCCGACAGACTAAAAAACGCTATTATTAAGAACTTTTTCATGTTTTGAATTTTTAATTTGTTGTTTAATTTATTAAGCGTAGCTATAGCTTTCCGTCATGCATGAACCGGTGGGCATTGTGCTACTATGTTAATTTCTTTGTTAAGTAGACTGCAACTGAAGTATGCCCGAGTAAGCACAATCCTTTACAGGCTTCTGGGTATTATCGTCGTTCACTATTTTATCCAATTCCTGCAGGATACCTGCTTCCCTCATTCGTGTCAGCAAATTGATAAGTGCTATTTGTACTAAAGGGTCCTGCTGTTTTTTTAAGGATGCTATCAGTTTCTTTCGCACGTAGGTATCCTGGTAAAACCGGGTAAGTCCATCCAACGCGGCCAGCCGTACATTGGCGCTTGGATCGGTGTTTAGGGTTTCTACAAGGGCATCTACAATATCGTTCCCCGTATTTTTTAATTTGTAAGCTTCGGATGCAGCGGTTATACGCCTGGCCGGCGATTCCATATTATTCAAACTTGCAAACACCACCTCCTTCTGCGTATTCAGATTTTGTGTTTTCAATTTGGCGGCCAGGACTTTTTTGCGCGCGGCGATATCCGCATCAATGGCATCAAAACGCTTAGGCTGGGGCGCATTGTTCTGTGCCATTTGTGTTTGCTCTGGTTGTTTTACGGTGTCGCTTAGCGGTACAGCCGGCTGTAGTTTAAGTGTAATTGATTTAACAGCCAAACTGTTATCAGGACCTTTTCGCAATCTCCAAAACGCGAATGCTATTGCAAAAAATACAATACATGCAGCCGCCCATTGTATTACACGGAATGGAATTACAATACCTTTTGCCGCAGGTTTTTCTATTGGCTGCATCTGTTGCAATATGCGGCTCAACACTGCGGGGTCCGGCGTCTTATTATCGAACTTGTCGCGATTATGCTGAATAAAATTTTCTAATTCATTTTTCATAATACCCTCCTATTTTTAGGGTGTTTAATATTTTATGTTTAGCGCGATGGTATTGTGTACGCACCGTTGTATGCTCCATCCCCAGCATTTGCGCTATCTCGGCCTGGGGTATATTTTCAACTGCAAACAAGTTGAAAACTGTGCGGTATCCTTCGGGCAACGCGTCAATCGCTTCGGTAACCGCTTCCATCGTAAATTCAAATTCGGCCTCGTCTGTTATGTCATCTTCTTCCGAAATCAGGCCCGGCTCAAATTCCACAAACCTCATTTTTCTCTTTCTGATGCAATCGACTGCTTTATTAATAGCAATCCGTTTAACCCATCCTGCAAAACTGCCGGTATTTTTAAACCCGTCAATTCCCTGGAAAGCGGCAACAAAACTTTCCTGTAAAACATCTTCAGCCTCGGCGGTATGCTCAATCAGCCGCAATATCGCACTGTATACCGCACCGGAATGTTGATTGTACAGCGCCGTGTAAGCGGCTGGGTCGCCCCGCCTGCACATGGCTATTAAATCTTCCTGTTTGGTTATCATTAAGCTATCCGGTACCGCTTTTTATATTGTTATACTCTCTAATCGTAAACAACTGAATAATGTTACAGGAAATGAGTGAGATTTTAAAAATAAATTTTGGAAAAGGGATGAACATTGAAAAAATCAATAACTTCGATTCCAATGAAAAGCTCAAATTATCCCACACAATTAAGCGAAGTAATAGCCCATCTCCGAGGCTTTCAGGGGAATGTACCCTTGCACCGGCGCGAATCAAAACGGATATATTCTTTTTCAAGCTTGCCGTTTACGGACCAGTTAGCAATTTGGGATGAATTATGGCATACCGAAAATGGTTTCTGGGTTAAGCTGCACGCCTATTTCTTTTTGGAACGACATCTTAAAAAAGAAGAAGAACTGCGCGAAATGTGGCCGGTTATCGTCCGCTGGCAGGATCAGATAGATGATTGGGGTCTTTGTGATGCTTTGGCCAAAGTTTATACAAAAATACTGGAAGTGGAGGAAGCCGCAGTTTATGGGCAGCTCAAAGCATGGAACACCAGCGAAGACTTGTGGAAACGCCGGCAGTCGGTAGTGTCGTTACTGTATTACAGCCGCACCAAGAAGCGATTTTTATCATTTGGCGACATTGAAAAACTCATCAGACCCTTGTTAACCGACAAGGAATATTACGTACAGAAAGGCGTTGGCTGGTCACTGCGCGAATTGCATACGGTTTACCCGGTGGAGACATTCCCCTGGTTAAAATCAAATATCAAATCAATAAGTGCCATTGCTTTTACTATCGCCATAGAAAAAATGGGGCCACTAATGCGGGATGAATTAAAAGCGCTTAGGAAGCGTGTTTAGCATTTTTAATTTAATGTCATTGCCTATCTTTATGTTCGCGTTCGTTAATTAACACCGCACGCGTAATTGAATATCATGAAAAGACTTTTCCTCCTCTTGCTTATTTTATCGGCCGCCGTTACCGCCCATTCACAAACGCCGGTCTATAAAGTTTACGCTGTTCGATTTGCCATTTCAAACTACCCATTTTCGGTTGCCGACTGGGCAGATGGTGGCCCAAAAACCGACAGCGTGAAAATTAATTTTATGTTTTGGCTGATTAAAGGCAATGGCAAAAACATTTTGGTAGATGCAGGTTTTTTAAATGATCTTGAAGATGCCAAAGAATTTAAAGTAGTGAATTATTTACGCCCGGATACCGCATTGTTAAAAACCGGGCTGAAAGCGGCGGATATTACCGATGTGATCATTAGCCACCCCCATTGGGATCATATTGACGGTGTGGGCCTGTTCCCTAATGCCCATGTGTGGATGCAAAAAGAGGATTTTAATTATTTTGTAAGTACAGCCTGGCAAAAAGGTGAAAGCAACGGCGGGTTTCAAAAAAGGGATGTGCGCACGATGATTGATTTAAATTTAGCAGGCAAGCTAACGCTGGTTGATGGCGATGACAAAGAAATAATCCCCGGTATTAAAGTATTCACAGGTTCAAGGCATACGTTTAACTCCCAATATGTGCTGGTGGAAACGGGCGCCAATAAAATAGTGCTCGCATCAGACAATATATGGATCTATTATAGTCTTGATCATTTGGTACCCGCCTCGAAGGGCGGTACGCTTGACCCTGCGGGATATGTAAAAGCCATGCAGCGAATGAAAACCATGGTATCGGATGTGAAGTTCATCATTCCGGGACACGACTCACAGGCATTTTCAAGATTTCCGGTGGTAGCAGATGGTGTGATTGAGATAAAATAATTTAATTTGCGGCATGAATTCCCAAACTCCTAAAAAGACCATCGCTATTGATATGGACGGCGTAATAGCCGATGTTGAGCCACAACTGATTAAATACTACAAACAGTTGTATGGCATTACCACTACCCTATCGGCCATACAGGGGCTTACGGGCGCCGAGGCTTTCCCCGAGGATGCATCCACCAAAAACATATTAAGGCAGCCCGGTTTTTTCCGGACACTTGAAGTAATGCCCGGTGCCGTAGCTGCTGTAAAAAAGTTAATGGAAAACTACGAGGTGTATATCGTATCCGCAGCAACGGAATTTCCTTTATCCCTATTCGAAAAAATTGAATGGCTCCAGGAGCATTTCCCCTTTATCAGCTGGCGCAACATCGTTATGTGCGGCGATAAAAGTATTATCCATACGGATTACCTAATTGACGATCATTGCAAAAATCTTGATTTTTCGCGGGGCAAGGCTATCATGTTTAATGCACATCATAACTTAAACCAACATCAGCATTTGAGGGTGTATAACTGGGATGAGATATTGGAGTTGTTTGAAAAGGAAGGTTGTTAACCGCTATAGAATGCTGCCCGAGTTTCTAATTCCCTTTATAATGTTGGATAGTGACTAACTAAATGGAAACATCAACAAAAAAACAGCGAATCTTCTTTTTATTCGGCATGGCGTTTATGTGCTTGACGTTTATACTATTTATTATTTATAGTAACTCGAAAGCTGATGAAATAAATTACAATTATTCCTTTTCAGGAAGAGTTGACAGTGTCAGCTATGACGTAAAAGGGATTCCATATGTTCATGTCAATGGGCAGTTCTATTATCTGGATGATGGTTACAATTTTGACCACCTCGTTGAAAAAGGCGACACTATGATAAAACACAAAGGTTCAGTAGTTTATAAGCTAATTAAACATGCAAATAAAAAAGTTTTTAAGTTTAAAAACTAAATAACCGGGGTGGCACACTAAATTATGTAAAAGAAACGATATCCGTGGTTCAGCCATCTCGCAAGCATGTCGTGTAAACATTATGTATGCAATGGCTACGCTTATATTAACCAGAAGCTAAGGGTTTCACTAAAGTCACAATGGCAAATTTAATGTGTTTTCATTTTGTGGCTTTAGAATTATAACGCAGCCTGGTTCGGCTGCTGTAGAAGATATGTAGGGTATGCACCCTTAGTTATTCCCCCCCCACTCCTACCAATTCCCACCTAAAATAACGTCATTTGCCAATACTTAACACGGCATAAAAATGCGTATAAAATATCTATTCCTCCTGCTTATTGCTGTAGTCCTATTCTCAGGATTTTATTTCGCCCGGCAACCCATGGAAGTTGAATTCAAAGATTCAGCAGCTTACCGCTGGCTAAATAAAAAGGTTGAAGACAAACGCACGCTGGATGACATGGAGGACCTGGATAACTGGCGCTCCTTTACTTCATCGGGTGTGCAGGTGGTGGATGCCCGTAAGGTGATCATCACGCCGGATTCCAGCAGTTCGGTAGCCACTATCGGGCTGTCTAAAGAATTTGTACATAGCGGAAAGCAATCATTGTTAATGACCACGCCGACACGGCTGGCAGGTCCTGCGCCGGTAAACGGTCGCGGTTGGGGACGATCAGGCATTCGGCGGATATTTAATGGTGAAGACTGGACAAAATATAACCGTATCTCCATCTGGATATACCCCGATTTACCCGGCTTTTATACTACCGCGCTTGATGCCCAGATAGCTAACGATGGGGCTGAAAAACTACCCGCAGTTTTTGGACAGGAAGGACAAACATCATGGGTGCTGAAAAACCATGAGTGGAACCATGTAGTCTGGGAAATCGGCAACGTGGCCAGGGATAAGGTTACCAATTTCGAAGTATCATACGGCTTATCCGGCAGTTATCCGGGTGAGGCGGATAAAATTCATTTTTATTTTGACCAGATGGACCTGGAAAAAGTTGACCAGGATAAAATTGAAGGCTGGGATGTATGGAAGGGCCGGATAGCTTACCCCCATACCGGTTACCAAACCGGCGCACAAAAAAGTGCCATTGGCAATAATCTGAACGCAAAAGTATTTAAGCTGGTTAACCAGGAAAACGGCAAAGTAGTATTATCAAAAGCGATTCAAAATGTAACCGGCCATACTGGTACATATCAAGTAATGGATTTCTCGGAAATCAGAGCGCCAGGCACTTATGTTTTAGCTGCCGGTAATGTGGTTACCAAACCATTCCGGATTGATGCGGATGTTTATGAACGAACTGTTTGGAAAGCCCTGAACTTTTTTTATGCCGAACGCTGCGGCATGGAAGTACCGGGAATACATGGCAACGAACATAACGACTGGGTTTGTACTCACGGCAACAAAAAAATAGTAACCAACGGCGGCTGGCACGATGCCGGCGACCTTTCCCAAAGCTTTGAGGGTACCGAAGAAATTACCACCGCTTTATTCAGCATGGCCGAAAGACTTCAGCAGCGCAAAGACAATCCCAAATTGTATGACCGCGTGCTGGAAGAAGCCAAATGGGGACTTGACTGGATACTGAAAAACAATTTTGGGGACGGCTACCGCAACACCGGTTCGCTGAACAGCCGCCGTACCAATAATATTATCGGCGATGACGATGATCCTATAGCTATAGCTAAAAACAGCCCGATGGCCAATTTTGAAGCTGCCGGTGTCGAGGCGCTCGCATACAATGTACTGAAAAACGATGACCCGCGTTTAGCCGCTTACGCACTAAAAACCGCTGAAAACGACTGGAAATTTGCCGTAGAAGGCATGCCATCGGTTAAACCATCGGACGATATATGGCGGGGTACTTTTGATTCAAATAATGTGGAAGACGAACTGCCCGCACAAGCTATACTGGCATCAGTAGCCTTGTGGAAGGCAACGGGTAAAAAGCAATACGAAGCACAGGCAACGGCATTGGCCCCAATTATCATGAATGCCCAGCAACGTAGTCGCACCGATTGGGATACACCGCTAACCGGGTTTTATTATACTACAACCACCAAAAACAGGATATTGCATTACTGTCACCGTGGCCGCGAGCAGGCCCCTACCATGGCGCTTACCGCGCTTTGTGATGCATTTCCTGATCATACCGACTGGATAAAATGGTACTCATCCGTAACGCTTTATTCGGAATATTTAAAAAATATCGCCAAATATTCGGCGCCGTACAATATGATGCCGGCATCGGTATATGTAGATACAGAATATATGCACGTACCGGAAAGCCGCAAGGAATCATTCCGTAAACAGGTTTTGCAGGGTGTACCTTTAGGAAAAGGTCACTACCTGCGCATATTCCCGGTATGGATGGATTACAGGGGCAATTTTGGCACTATTTTACCGCAGGCCCAGGCGCTGGCCAGTGCAGGCAAGCTTCGCGGCGACCTTGCATCCGAAGACCTGGCAACGCAGCAACTGGAGTGGATCATTGGTCGCAACCCATTTTCACAAAGCACCATGTATGGCGAGGGATATGATTTTGTGCCGCTTTACTCGCCATCCTCCGGAGATATGGTTGGCGGACTGCCAGTTGGTATACAAACTAAAGGCGAAAGCGACGTACCCTACTGGCCCGTACAAGCCATGTGGACCTATAAAGAAATATGGGGGCACCCGGTAACCAACTGGATATGGCTGTTAAAAGATGTGGAAGGCGCGGCAATTGTTGAGGGCAAGGCAAACGGCCCGGTAACATTCGAGGAGGTGAACACCCATCAGCGCACCGTCGTTGCCGCTGATCGTTCGACTGGCCATTTTAAAACCAGCCTGCCCCAGGGTAAATATAAAATTTCCTGTAATGGGCGGACGCAAGTGCAGACTTTGTTGCCAGGTTCGTCCTATAATCTCGAATTACGAAGCAATTTAATGCTGAGTTATGAAGTTTCAAAAACGATCGCTGCAAATGGCGAAGTCACTATTAAATTGACAGCGCAGGGTAATGGTAAGCATCGTTTCAATCTGCGCCTGGATAATTTAACATTAACTTCTGCATCAAAAGAAGTTGACCTGAAACCAGGCACCGTAGGGACTCTTGAATGGAGAGGGCATATTACGGCTATCGATACACCGTGGGTTGCGGTGATCGTTCCTGATGATGATATGGCTGGGCGTAAGGAACTGAGGGGGGCGGTTTGGGAGAGGTAAAAGGGCCATCGGCCCGAAACATATTATACCCACGGGTTTCAACCCGTGGACCGAATAACGAAAACGATGGAGAGCCGTAGGTTCGACACATTTTATTCAAGCAAAATATGGTTCGTGCCGATGGCACTTTTGTTATCAGTCAATTAATCTTCCGCGGGTTGAAACCCGCAGCTACAATATTGGCCGAGGCTATGCCTCTGTTTGGTCATCAATTAATGTTAACCCGCCTATCCAAGCGTACTGGCTTGGATACAGAACAATTTAAGCGTCCCGCTTAAATTGAGTTATTTGTTGCTTTTTAGAAAATTAAAGTCAATCTTTATTTCGCATCACACAATAGTTCAACAGCTATGGTGTGTTAATTTAAGTTTTTCGCTTAAATTGTTTGCATTAAAGCGACACGCTTCAACGGACTGGTTCAGTATGTGTTAAAATAGATATTTAAGCTATAATTGCTATTATTACCTTTACAAACATGCAATCATTAATTCCCGAAAAAAATAAATTAGGTTTATGGACAAGTACCTCCTTAGTGGTAGGTAATATGATTGGGGCAGGTGTGTTTTTAATGCCGGCAGCAATGGCTTCATTTGGCAGCATAGGTTTAATTGGCTGGGTGTTTTCGGCTATGGGCTCATTCTTTTTAGCCAAAGTTTTCAGTAACCTAAGTAAAATGTTACCACATGCCACCGGCGGGCCGTATGCCTATACCCGCTTTGGCCTGGGCGATTTTGCAGGCTTCCTGGTAGCCTGGGGATATTTCCTCGCTGTTTCGTGTGCCAATGCGGCTATAACAATTTCATTTGTGAGTGCGCTGAGCACATTTTTTCCTTTAATGGCTACCAGTCCCGCTGCTGCCATAACAACAGGCCTATGTACTATATGGCTGCTTACTTTTATTAATACACGTGGTGTGGTTACCGGCGGCAGGGTACAGTTAATTACTACAATTTTAAAAGTATTACCGCTTATACTGGTTGCCTTAGGCGGATTGTTTTTTATACAAGCCAAAAACTTCACCCCTTTTAATGGCAGCAACACCACTATTTACGGAGCACTAATGGCTACAGCAACCATGACCATGTTTGCATTTATAGGTATTGAGAGCGCTACCGTACCATCGGGCAGCGTGGCTAATCCCGAAAAAACAATCCCACTGGCTACTTTGCTGGGGTTATTGATTGCTACATTGGTATATATATTAGGCAGCGTAAGTGTTATAGGCATTATTCCATCTGGCGCGCTAAAGCACTCTGTTACACCTTTTGCTGATGCCGCTGTGGTTATTTATGGCAATAATGCCCGATACTGGGTAAGTGCCGGTATAGCCATTGCCGCATTTGGCTCGCTTAATGGCTGGACTTTGTTGCAAGGCCAGGTGCCCTTCGCCGTTGCCAACGATAAGTTATTTCCGGTAATATTTACCAAACAAAATAAAAAAGGCGTGCCTTATGTAGGTATTTTGGTGAGCAGTGTAATGGTATCCATTTTCATGAGTATGAACTATACCAAAGGTTTGGTTGAGCAGTTCAGGTTTTTGCTGTTACTATCTTTATTATCAATACTCATACCCTATTTGCTATCTGCTGCGGCCTACCTAATCATCAAGGCAAAACAAAAACAAACACATGGCTTAACAGGAGCAGTAGTGCTGGCTATTTTAGCCTTTAGCTATGCATTGTGGGCAATTGCCGGCACCGGGAAAGATGCTATTTATTATGGTTTTTTGTTGTTGATGGGCGGTATACCATTTTATGTATGGTTAGCATATAAGAAAAATAATGCCGAAGACTAAACGTTATTAGGCTCCTGCGTAGCAACATGTTAGCGAACTAACAAAATACCCGCTATTTCTCGACCCCGCCTAAAACATTCTCCTTCACCATAAACAACGGCAGTGATCCATGGTTCAACACCCTGTCGTGAAAGTTTTTGATATCAAAGGCGCAGCCTTGTTGTTTTTGCAATTCCTGCTTCCAGTGCAGTATTTGCAGTGCGCCGTATTTATAGGTAACCACTTGTGCCGGCCAGCGGCGGATACGGGCTATCTCGCGCATGGCGATGTCATCCTGGCCACGGATATATTTCTTCCAAAATGCGAGCGCCTGTTCGTCCGTCCATCCGTAATAGTTTAAACCTACATCAAGCGGCACGCGTACAGAACGCACGATGTCCCATTCCCATTTGCCCAATTCATCATAAGGTGTTTTATATACGCCCAAATCTTTGCCCAGTTCCTCGGTGTAAGCGCCCCAGCCTTCGGCAAAGCCCATGTAAAAAAATAACTGCTGCACATCAGATACCTTTGTTTGCGCAATAATAGACGACTGATAATGATGCCCGGGCACCGCCTCGTGGATAAACAGCCAATCCACCTGGCGTTTGTTATAGGGTTTATCGAACAGGTTGTAGTAAAACACGTTATCGTCATAATAGCCCGGCGTTTGCGCCAAAGCTTTTTGCCTGCCTCTTTCAATTTTTAGTGCGGGTATTTTCCTTTCGCTGAAAAGGTGTTGAAGGTTTGCGTAAATCACATCCCGCGTGCGTTCAAATGATTGTTGAACTTCATTAGTATCGGTAATAAAAAAAGAAATGTCATTCAAATGCAGGTAAAAATCATCCTCGCTTAGGCCCGTTTGGTGCCGGATATCTTCGATGTGTTTCTTTACCCTTTCTACCTCAGTTAGCCCAAATTGATAAATCTGGTCGGGCGTAACCTCGTCATTTACCCAGCGTTTCAATAAATAGGCATACCAGGCCTTACCATTGGGAATGGTAATAATGCCGCCCGATGGAATTTGCGCAGGCGGGTTTTTAACCCATTCCTGTTCCAGCGCAAGCCGGTCAAGGTTTAAACCGGTTTCATACTTTATTAAATCGTAATCAACTTTTTGAACCGATGTCAGTTGATTAACAGGATAGCCTGGCAACTCTTTCTGTATCGATGTAAAAAAATCCAGCTGTTGTTGAACCGCCGCCGCCGACCCTATATGCTGCAGACCGCTCACATAACTCAATTCTAAATCGGGCATCTTGAGCGCTTTGTAACCGCTTACAAATTCCTTTGAAAATGCATCAAACGAACGCTGGCCGTGGGCCATTACCGAAAAAAGAACAAAGCAAACTGCGGCGAAAAGTATCTTCATTATTAAAGGTGATTTATTGAACAAATATCAACGTTTTTCAGTTCGAAAAACTTGTCTAAATATGTTGATCATTATCCGTTTGCTTCATCACCCCTTTAGTGGGATTTTTGTTTAGCCGGCCCTTTTCTTTTCTTCCTCGGCGCCGCCGGCCCGGCGGCGCGAAGGCGCCACTTTGTTATTGCCAAAACGATAGGTGAATGCCAGGGTTGCTATGCGCGATTCTATATGGCGATGGAACACTTCGTTGTAGTTATCAATACTGGTAGTGCCCACCAGGTTATTGGTTTTCAAAAAATCGGTAATGTTTAATTTGAGTGTGCCTTTTCCCTTTAATATTTTGCGCTGTACACCGGCCGATAATTCGAGGGTATGGTTTACATACAGGTAGCCATACACGTTGCCCGATGTGAATACACCGTTCAATTCGGCCGTCATTAATTTTGAGATCGTAAAACTGTTATTGCTGTTGGCATCAAATGCAAAAGCGCCTTTGTTTAGCGGCGTGTTGGCCAAATTGCCAGAGTAATTGCTATAATAAGTATTAAGGTTGTTGGTGCTCGTCCACCACGAAGTTACATCAACCGGTAGGGTAAAACTCAGGTCGTAATAATAGTTACGGGCCAGGTTAAGATCTGTTTGAATAGTTATCCGGTTATCCGTTGCGTTGGGGATCAACACGCTCGTAATATTGTCGCCGGTATTGCTGTAGGTGAAGCTTACCGTGTATTTTTGTTTAAAAGTGTAATCCACCTCGCCCGACCATGTTAGCTGCGGCCGCAAATAAGGATTACCCTCCACATACGTACTGGGATCGAGGTAAAACTTAAAAGGATTTAGTTGTTTGTAAGTGGGTCTGTCAATACGCCTTCCAACCGAAAGGCTCAACTCATTTTGTTCGTCAACTTTATCGCTTACAACAAAGCTGGGAAAAAACTGGATGTATGAGTTGCTGAATTTACTATCAGTAATCAGTTGGTTGCCTTTGGCGATCGTTTGCTCGGCCCGAACGCCCATCTGAATTTTATACTGTTTAAAACTTTTGTTATAATTAATATAGCCCGCGTTAATATTCTCGGTATAAATAAAATGGTTGCTTTTGGTGGTGTCAAATTCCGAAACGTTGTTAATAACATTATAAAAATTGAGGTCGTTATCTGCCCGCACATAGCTCGATTTAATCCCGGCTTCCAGGCGCGACTGCTTCCTGAGCGGCAGTACGTAATCCGCCTTTACCGAGTAAATATCAAGTGCGCTGTTTTGGTTGTCGTTTAACAGATCATCCGGTTTTAACACCGATCCGTCGGGGTTAAAATAAGAAGTCACAAAACTTTGAATGGAATTTTTGCCATAAGTCGCAAAATCTAAATCGGCTGTGATTTCGCCGCCGGCGGTATCAATGGTATGCTTAAAATTAACGTTGGCTGCATAATTTTTCAAATGATCACTGGCTGTATTAATGGTTTTAAAATTGGATACCTTTTCCATCGTGCTATCCAGCACATCAGAATTATCGTTTCCCATTTGTTGATAATGGTCAAACTGCCCCGTAAAAACCACCCCGATAGTGGTATTTTTTGAGGCGGCATAGTCCATACCGGCCTTTAGCAAATGGCCGTGCAGCGGAACTTTTAAATAATTATCCTGCAGGTAAGCACCATTGAGGCTACCGTCATTATTTAAAAACCTGCGGTTAAGCACCAAGTGATTAAAATTGGTACGGTAAGTGTAATTATAATTACCAAACAGGTTTACCTTATTGTTGCGGTAATTTAGGCTGAATCCGTCATTTAACTTGCCATACACCCCCTGTCCGGCGCTTAACGATAGCGTTCCGTTGGTGCCATAGCGCTGATCTTTTTTTAGTTTAATGTTGATAATACCCGCGCTACCTGCCGCTTCAAATTTTGCCGATGGATTGGTAATCAGTTCTATTTTATCGATGGCGCTGGCCGACGTGCTTCTTAATAAGTTAGCCAGGTCGGCTGACGAAAGATAGGTCGGCTTGCCGTCAATCATAACAATAACCCCCTGCTTGCCTTTCATACTGATATCATCATTCTGGTTAACCAATACCCCCGGCGAACGCGACAATACCTCCAGGGCGCTGCTGCCTGTACTTACAATGCTATTGCCAACGTTTATCACCACCCGGTCGAACTGGCGCTCGATAAATGGCTTGCTTTCCTTAACAGTTACTTCGTTTAACTGCCGGGTTAATGGCTCGATGTGGATATCCGGAATTTGCAAATTGCCGCCGCTAACTAAAAACGGTTGTGTGTATACTTTTTTGTAGCCGGTAAAAGTTACCGCGAGCAGATACTTCCCGCCTTTCACCTGTTCAAATAAAACCGTTCCGTCCTTTTCGGTGATGTTGATTTTTTGCAGTGATGAATCCTTAGCATTAAGCAGCGAAACCGTTGCACCATCAACTCCTGTTGATTTTTCATCAACAATTTTAACGTTGACCGCAGCAGTAACTGGTGATTGGGCCGATGTCAAATCAGCAAGGAACAATGCAAAAATCAGGAGTACAAAAAATTTCATCGCTTAATGGTGTAAGTACTCAAAACTAAGCGATTAAGGGATGGGTGTAAATCACCCGTGGAGGGGGTTTTTATATGGGGGGAAAGAAGCAAGAAATCAAGAGGCAAGAATCAAGAAGGAGATGAAAGT
>JABDBM010000071.1 GCA_013288685.1 Bacteroidota bacterium
GGAAAGAAGCTGACATAAACCGATATGATAAAGTAGTTTTTTTAGGCGATTATGTTGATCACTGGACTTTGCCTGATGTAGACATATTTCAAAATTTACTCGAAATAATTGAAATAAAGAAAAATCATCCAGAAAAAATCATCCTGCTGCTCGGCAATCACGATGTGCAATACCTGCATTACCCCGAATTTTTATGTTCAGGGTTCCGGCCGTCAATGCAGCGGGCCTTAACATTTGCTTTTAAGGAGAATAGGGAGCTATTTAATATAGCCTATCAACGCAATAATTATTTGTTTACCCATGCCGGGGTTACCAATAGCTGGTATGCCCAATTCTTAAAACTAACCCTGTTGCAGCAAATAAGGGATGATGACGATGCAGTTGCCGATATGCTCAACAAAATTGAGCAAACCAGGGAACGCTGGCTGTTACACCAGGCTGGCGCCAGCCGGGGCGGCTGCGGGCACGGCGGCCCTACCTGGGCCGACCGGAAAGAAATGAAATCCGATTTACTGGAAGGCTATCACCAGGTGGTTGGCCATACGGTAATTCCCGGGGTGGAGGTTTTTGAATATAGCAGTAATACTTCGGTTACCTTTATTGATGTGCTGGATACGTATACTTACTTTTATGAGATGGATATTTGAGGGATCAAGAGGAGAAGCAAGATTGTAAGAATCAAGAGACAAGAGCCGGAAAATCAAGAGGCAAGAAAAAGTGATCTTGCTTCTTGACTCTTAACTTCCTGCTTCTTTCTTTCACAACGAACTCCGCACCGTTACCGCAAACGGAATAGCCAAATGTTCCTTCGTGTTATTCAAAATCATCTCAGCAGTCTTTTCACCCATCATTTTAAAATTGGTTGAAATGGTAGTGATACCGCTTAAAATAATTTTTTTTAAAGGTGTTTCGTTATAGGATATAACACCAATTTCTTCGCCAACTTTTAGCTTGTTGCTGATGAGCTTTTCAATAAGTTCTACCAAATCATCCTCCATCAGGTTAATATAAACGGTGCCCGGTAGCAGGCTTTCATTTTTAAGATGATGAATAACTCCGTACTCAAAAGCATATTGGGTGCAAAATTTTTGGAAGCCGGTTAATATATCCTTCGAGTAATAACTGTTTTCGGGAAATATGATTTTTAATGTATGGTATTTGCTTAGCTTCTCCAACAATTGCTCGAGCGCATCATAAATATCTTTTTCAAAGTTTTCGTATACGGCGCCAAAGTTTCCGGTAATGCCATCCAGTAGTTTATCCATCAAAATCAGTTTATCTTTCGGCAGATCGTTAATTACTTTAACCGCGTTTTCATCGTTCTCAATAAAATGCGGAATGATAACCAGTTTTGAATAATGGTCAATATTATCCGTCAGCAGTTTCTTGAAAAAATTGAAGTTATTGTTATAGATATAAAAATCAATAGCAGCGTTGCTCCCCAGCGTTTCGGCAAACGCGTCGTATATGATTTTTTTATGACTACTTAGTTTGTTAAACAGCAGCAATATTTTCACGGGCTGGTTAAATTGGGTGGTGGCAATAAAATACCCTTTACCGGCAATGGAATTAATAACCCCAAGCTTCCGCAGCCCGTTATACGCTCTCTCTACAGTATTGCGCGATACCTCAAAGGCAATACTCAGGTCGTTGATAGAAGGCAGGATATCATCCTTTTCAATTTTTCCATCCTCAATGCCCCTTAATATCGAATTGCTTATTTGCAGATATTTGGGTGTGATGGAGTATTCGTCAATCTGAATGATCTTGAGGTAATTTTTCATCGCGCACAAAGCTAATAAACAAATTATCCTGTTAAAGTGTCGTATAACCCAATAGGTGGGTAAAACTAACCGCAGTCACAGAGCGAAAAACACAAAGGCCGCAAAGAGAAAAATAGAGTTAAAGATCAGCGGCTTTAAAGTATTTTTTTAACAGAAGGGCACAAAAAAAAATTTCGTGTTCTTTGTGTTTTCCCCTTTGTGCGCTTTGTGGTAAATTAAACGCCACACTTCGTTTTTAGCTTTGTAAGCTAAGAAAAATCAAATTCCCGCAAATTCCGTCAAAATCATAACTTTGTGTTCTCAAAATTAGGATAAATATAATGTTTGAAAATCTTTCGGATAAACTCGACAGGGCTTTTAAGGTTCTGAAGGGACAGGGGACAATTACTGAAATAAACGTGGCGGAGACCATGAAGGAAATACGCAAAGCCCTTCTGGATGCCGACGTTAACTATAAAACCGCAAAAGCCTTTACCGATGACGTAAGGCAAAAAGCTATTGGTAATAATGTATTAACCGCTATTTCGCCGGGACAATTGCTTACCAAAGTAATGAACGACGAACTGACAGAACTAATGGGCGGCACTACTGCCGAATTAAACCTTTCGTCGTCGCCAACCATCATCCTGATTGCAGGCTTAAACGGTGCTGGTAAAACCACCTTCACCGGCAAGTTGGCCAATTACTTAAAAACACAGAAAAATAAAAAGCCACTGTTAGTGGCCGATGATATTTATCGCCCTGCGGCTATTGAGCAATTGCAGGTATTAGGCACACAGATAGGCGTACCAGTATATGCCAATCTGGAATCGAAGGATCCTATTGCTATTGCCCGCGAGGGTATTGCCTTTGCTAAACAGAACGGCAATAATGTGGTGATTATTGATACCGCTGGCCGCCTCTCTATCGACGAGGCGATGATGCTGGAAATTGAGCAGGTAAAAGGCGCTGTTAAGCCACACGAGATATTGTTTGTAGTGGATGCCATGACCGGGCAGGATGCTGTAAACACCGCAAAAGTGTTTAACGACCGCCTTGATTTTACCGGCGTTGTACTTACCAAGTTGGATGGCGATACCCGCGGTGGTGCAGCGCTGTCCATAAAATCTGTCGTAAACAAACCCATAAAGTTTGTAGGTACCGGCGAAAAAATGGATGCGCTCGACGTTTTTCACCCCGATCGTATGGCCTCGCGTATCCTGGGCATGGGCGACGTGGTTTCGTTGGTTGAACGTGCACAACAGCAGTTCGACGAGAAAGAAGCTGCCGAACTGCAAAAGAAGATCCGCAAAAACAAATTCGATTTTAACGATTTTTACAGCCAGATACAGCAGATCAAAAAAATGGGTAACATGAAAGATCTGATGGGCATGATACCGGGCGTTGGTAAAATGATGAAAGATGTTGAAGTGGGCGATGATGCCTTTAAAGGCATTGAAGCTATTATCCAATCAATGACACCGTACGAAAAAGGCAATCCCGACAGTATTAACCAAAGTCGCCGTAACCGTATAGCCAGCGGATCGGGCACCAGCCTGGTAGAAGTAAACCGCCTGATAAAGCAGTTTGACGATATGCGTAAGGTGATGAAACAAATGAGCAACCCTGCAGCAATGGCTAATATGATGCGCAGAATGCCGAAGTGATTTCGGAATTACGCCCCGATAATTATCGGGTTCGGTTTTTTTATTTATCAAATTTGTCATTCTGAAGTGAAGAATCTTCTGCGGTGTGCATAATCGCCACACATAGTCCGTTTTTATAGCGCAGAAAATTCTTCACTTTGTTCCACAAAAAAAGAAGAAAAATTCCACAACAAAACTAAACCCATTCATCCCTTACCTCTTTTTGATATTCAAGGCCGTCAACATTTCTTTTTAGTTTTCCGAAAAGTTTTCTTAAACTTTTTTACCTGGTTCGTTAGTAAATTGTTCGTTCGCTTGTTGAACCTTCTCTTTGGTAACCGGAGCTTTTATTTCGATTGTCATATTCAAATAGAGCAATTTTGCCGAAATAAAAATCATATAAACTCCAACCCCGCAAACCCCTTATTCAACACCAACCCATTGTTCACATTCAGCCACTTATCCAATAAAGTAGCATAAACATCTCTAAAATCAACTTGATACTTCAAATCGCCGTTGTCTAATTGCACCAAATCGGGAGCATCATTATAGAATCCTGCTTTTTTAAGCTTTCCGCCAAATAACATGATGTTATTTGCCGTGCCGTGGTCAGTTCCGTTGCTGGCGTTTTGTTCAACGCGGCGGCCAAATTCGCTGAAAGTCATCACTAGGGTATCATCCAGTTTACCGGTTTGCTTAAGGTCCTTTACAAAAGCCGCTACGGCGTCGCCATAGATTTTTAACTGGCGCCCCTGCTGGTTTTGCTGGCCAACGTGCGTATCAAAACCACTTAGCGAAACATAATACACCCGTGTTTGCAAACCGGAGTTTATAAATTTAGATACCGTTTTTAACTGGTTGCCTAATCCCGTTGCGGGATACGCCGCGTTGACTGTATAAGTTTTGGAGGTATTTTGGATATAATCGGCCGATGAATAAGTTTCTATCATGGTTTTATAGAGGTAGCCTAAATTGTCCTCGGTTAAATTAGCACTGTTGTGGTCATGTACCAAATCTTTAAAAAACGGTTCGCGGGTGGTTTGGTATAGCTTGTAGGGGTCCTGCACTGCAATGCCTTTCATTTTTGTACCCTTCATCGCCAGCGACAAGGTATCGTCCACCTCAATGGCGGTATAAGGGTTCTTGCAATCCAGGCAGTTCGAATCCAGGTAGCGGCCTATCCAACCGGTAGTTAAAAACTCGCCGCTGCCACTTGCGGTTTGCCATATATCCATCGACCGAAAATGGGACCTGTCGGGATTTGGGTAACCCACCGAGTTGATAATACTCATCAGCCCCTGGTCGTAAATTTCCTTTAAAGCCGATAAATTGGGATTTAATCCCTGCATATCATTCAGTTTGATAACATCGTTTTGATTGATGGCGATGGTATTGCGTTTCTGGTAATAAATATCGTTCCCGAAAGGAACAATGGTGTTCAACCCATCATTGCCGCCCGAAAGCTGGATGATCACCAGGTTTTTAAAACCTGTAATATCGCTTTTTGCCAAAGCTTCCAGCGGCTTTAAAAAGGCTGGTACCATAAAAGCGCCAGATGCGAGCGCTGTGTTCCTTAAAAAATCTCTGCGTCTCATAATTAATCTCCCAGCCCTCAACAGGACTTCATTTATTTATTCATTTTCAACCGGCCAAATCCTTCTGCTCCCCCTTTAAGGGGCAGGGGGGTTAACAAAGCTGATATTCTGGTGTCGAAACTATTTGTATAACCGACGACTTCAAATCTGCGGCGCTGTTTACTACCCCGGTCACTGTTTCACCCAATTTCGGTTCCAACATAAATTCTGCCAATTGAATTTTCGATGTTTCGGCCGGTATTTTGCTTAAAAACTTGTCCCAGTCGGGTTGTGCCTGTACCTTTTTTATCACATTTAACTGCTGCTTGCGTACCGTTGCCAGGTAAGCCTCGTCTTCGGGATTGGCTTTGCCGGTAAAATCAATTAAGCCCGCGTTTAATATGGTCGAAGGTATTTTCATCCGATACATAAGAGATGAACTGTCGATCCATTTTTTACCACCCGGCCAGCCGGCAACATTTGGCGGGCGAAACAATACCTGCCCCAACGTGCGCTGAAATTGCATCAGCACATCGGGATTTTCGTAATTCACATAAAACTGCCTGTTCAATCCCGTTAAAAACTCAACCGGCGATTTTACCAGGTTGCCAATGTTTTTATCGTCATAAAACCATTCCGACAGAAACACAAATTCCAACAGCGGTTTTATTTCATAGTTCGAATGGTAAAACACGTCAGCCATCTGGTTAACATGATCAGCATCCGCGATATCGTTTACCAAATAACGATAAAGTTTCTCTGACAAAAACACCGCGGTTTGCCTGTTGGCAATTAACATATCAATAATATCCTCGCCGCAAAAATTTCCGGTTTTACCCAAAAAGGTTTTTATGCCATCGTCGTGTGCCTTTGGCTTAAAGGAGTAGTCGCCGGTTTTACCATCGTAAGCCCAGCCGGTAAATGAGCGTGCCGATTCCTTTACATCCTGCTCAGTATAATTCCCGCGGCCGAGCGTAAATAACTCCATTAGTTCGCGGGCGAAGTTTTCGTTAGGATGCCCTTTTTGGTTTTGCTGATTGTTTAAAAACTGCAGCATCGCGGGGCTTTGTGACACTTCAAGCAGCAGTGTTTTAAAATTTCCAAGGGCATTGGTGCGTTCAATATTATTCAACTGCTGCTCGTAATAAGCGTTACCGATATTGCACGAAAAGTGGTTATGCCAAAACAAGGTCATTTTTTCCCTTAATTGCGCATCTGTTTGGCCCAATTGTGTGGTCCAGGCATTATTAAGGGTTTTCTCCTGTTTATTTCGATCTTCCTGCAACATCCGTTTTTCTTCATCGGTTTGATCCTTTGGATGGTTGCGCTGGTCGATATTTTCAGTAAGCACATTGATGGGCTGCTGTATCTCCGAAGCTTTAAACAATTTGCGAACGGCCTTCTTCACCGACCAGTTTTCATGCTCGTGCAAATCTTCGAAGCGAATACCAAAGCCGGCCCTTGCGTACAGATGTTTAATATTTCTTGCGTTATTCATACCCACTCTACCCCCTGGCTCCCTAACGGGGAACTTTTTATTTCAAGTTAATTAATATTTCCACCCACCCCATTTTTCCCCCTTTAGGGGATCAGGGGGGTGTTATGCCAGCTGATATTCCGGCGTCGAAACCAATTCTATTACCATCGCTTTCATATCCGTTGCGCGACTGATACTATCCAGCAATGTGCTGCTCAGCTTTGGTTCCAGCAAAAACTGCGCAATCTCAGTTTTTGATGTTCCTTTCGGGATACCGGTTAAAAATTTCTCCCAGTCAGGTTCTGCTTGTATTTTTGAATTGATAACCTGCTGCCGGTAATGCCCCGATGCAATATAAGCTTCCTCTTCCGGATCGGCTTTGCCGGCAAAATCAATCATACCCCCGTTCAATAACGTTGATGGTATTTTTAGCCGGTACATTAACGAGGAGCTATCGATCCAGTTCCTTCCGCCCGCCCAGCCTGCTACATTTGGCGGATAAAATAATATCTGCCCCAATACCCGTTGAAATTGTAATAACACTTCGGGGCGCTGGTAGCTGATATAAAATTGCCGGTTCAATCCTACCAGCAACTCCACCGGGCTTTTTACCAGATTGCCGGTGTTTTTATCGTCGTAAAACCAATCACTGGTAAAGATATATTCCAGCAGCGGTTTTATCTCATAATCAGCCTTGTAAAAAACATCGGCCATGGCATTTACTTGTGCCGGGTTTGGAATTTCATTTACTAAATATTTATAAAGTTTATTGCTGATGAAATGAGCTGTTTCCTTTTTTGCCAGCAGCATGTTCATCACATCTTCGCCGTTGTAATTGCCGGTTTTTCCCAAAAAGGTTTTGGTTCCGCTATCGTGAACAAAAGGGCGGTTAACAAACTCGCCGGTTTTGTTAAAGCCATAACCGGTAAATGCACGGGCCGACTCTTTTACATCATTTTCGGTATAGTTGCCGCGCCCAATGGTAAACAGCTCCATTAACTCGCGGGCGAAGTTTTCGTTTGGATGCCCTTTGCGGTTTTGCTGATTGTTTAAAAATTGCAGCATCGCAGGCGACTCGGCAACCTGCACCAATAAAGTACGGAAATTACCCAGCGCATGGGTTCTATGGATGTTATTTAACTGCTGTGCAAATGCTGCATTACGGGTGCGGCAGGCAAAGTGATTATGCCAAAAAAGCGTCATTTTCTCCTGCAGGGGCGCGGCAGTGGTACCCATTTTATTGAGCCAGGCAATATTTAAATCTTTTTCCTGCTGTCGCTGTTGCTGCAAAAACTCTTTTTTAGTAGCCAGGTCGCCCTTAATAAACATATCGTAATCAGCATCACCCTGCACCGCGTTAATAGCCGTATCCGTTTCAGATGCTTTAAACAATTGTTTTACTGCATGTTTTATATCAGCATTTCCTAAAACGGTGGCGTCCTCAAAGCTCATGCCGAAGGCAGCTCTTGCAAATAAATGTTTTAATTGCCTGTTATTGTTCATGTTGCTGGTTTTGACATTATAAATCGTTATTGGTTTAATACGCGATAAAATAACAACAGAAAGTAATGTGGTGGCGCAAACGCAAAATGGAAAACATTTAAAGATTCAGCCATCCTTTGTTTGTCGCCACGTCAAAAAAATCGCACCAAACTGCGTTATTTCGGCTTCAAATCTCTATCAAAATGATAATCATCCTATCAAAATGATAGTGTTTTTTAATGGTGTAAATTTTACACTATCTCGTCAACTATTTACATGTCAACTTATTACCGGTAAAATGACGTTAAATTAACTTTTATGGCATAAGTATTGGCCTGCCTGTTTCACTAATAATTTTATTTACTCATCATGAGCGTAAATTTTACTTTTTGTTTAGCCGGCATATCCCGCCGGTTTAATCATTTCACCACGCTCCCCATCATTTTTTCTATTATTTTATTCTGATAAATGAATCCACATCTTAAAAAAGTTTCAGTAGCGGGCGCTTTAATTACCCTGGGTATTATTTTTGGCGATATCGGTACTTCGCCCTTATATGTTTTTCAAACACTATTGGTTGAAGGACGGGTTGTTAACGAGGCGCTTGTGCTCGGCTCTATATCCTGTATATTTTGGACGCTAACCCTCCAAACAACCTTCAAATACATCGTAATTACCCTTCAGGCCGATAACCATGGCGAAGGCGGTATATTCTCGTTATACGCATTGGTAAGGCGTTACGGCAAATGGCTGGCTATTCCGGCAATAATTGGCGCCGGTACGTTACTGGCCGATGGTATTATTACGCCACCGATATCAGTTACTTCGGCCATCGAAGGGCTAAGCAATGTGCCAGCTTTGGCTGATTCTTTTGTGCCGGGCAGCAGGCTTATTTTAGGTATTGTAATCGGCATTATGGTATTATTGTTTTTCTTCCAGCAATTTGGCACTAAGGTAGTAGGCTCGGCATTTGGCCCGGTAATGTTGTTATGGTTTTTAATGATCGGTATTTTAGGCACGTTGCAGGTTGTGCACCACCCGTCAATATTTAAAGCATTAAACCCTTATTATGGGATGCACTTGCTGGCAAACCACCCGCGGGCAATTTACCTGTTAGGGGCGGTGTTTTTATGTACCACTGGCGCCGAGGCTTTATATTCAGATCTGGGGCATTGCGGCCGCAAAAACATTCAGTATAGCTGGATATTTGTAAAAATTACCCTGGTGCTATGCTACCTGGGCCAGGGCGCCTGGGTACTGGCGCAGCCCGCAGGCAAAAATTTTGACGGCGTGAATCCGTTTTACCAAATTGTGCCGATGCCTCATTTGTTGATGATTCCGGCTGTGGCACTGGCCACATTGGCCACTATAATTGCCAGCCAGGCGTTAATCAGTGGTTCGTTTACGCTGATAAGCGAGGCCGTGAGCATGAACTTTTGGCCGCGCATTACTATTAAATACCCGTCGAACATTCGCGGACAGATATATATTCCCAGCATCAACTGGATACTGTGTATTGGTTGTATTTTGGTGTCATTGTATTTCCAAACTTCTGAGGCGATGACCGCGGCTTATGGCTTTAGTATCACTATAGCTATGTTGATGACCACCATCCTGATGTCGTACTTTATGCGTTATGTAAAGCATTGGCCACTTTGGATTGTGGTTGTTATCTTATGCATATTTTTAACCGTTGAGTTCTCTTTCTTTTTTGCAAATGCTATTAAGTTGTTAAAACGTTTATTCTTCGTAGTGTTCGAAATCGGCCTGATATTTACCATGTACATTTGGTTTAAGGCCCGTAAAATCAACAACCGGTTTTTGCACTTTATCGATTTAAAAGATCAGATACCCCTGTTAAATGCACTAAGCGCCGATCAGTCTGTAAGCAAATATTGCACCCATTTAATCTATCTGACCAAGGCCAATAACGCCAAGCAAATAGAAGAAAAAATCATGTATTCTATCATGAGCCGTAAACCCAAGCGGGCCGATACCTATTGGTTTATCCATATTGAAACTACTAACGAACCCTATACTATGGAGTATAGCGTTGACCAGGTGGAACCCGGTAAAATTATCAGGGTTGAATTCAGGTTGGGTTTCAGGATACAACCGCGGGTGAATGTGTTGTACCGCAAGGTTATTGAAGACATGGTGGCCCGTAACGAGGTTGATATCAGCAGTAATTATGAATCATTGCGCAGGTTTAACAAAACCGCCGATTTCAGGTTTGTGATTATGGAGAAATTCCTGTCATATAACAACCATTTCAGCGTTAGGGAAGGGTTTATCCTGAATAGTTATTTCGCTATCAAAAAGTTGGGGCTATCAGAGGCGAAAGCGTTTGGTTTGGATACCAGCGAAACCCATATTGAAAAAATACCATTGGTGGTGAAACCGGTGGGCAATATTGTTTTGAAACGGGTGGAAATGGCCTGAGGTTAAGCTTGATGAAAAGAGGAGTCGGTTAAATTTAAAGTTTTATAAAAGTGCTTTTTCCAACAATACTATTATTGTTATTATTAATAACTTGAATAACGTAGGCCCCTGGTGTCAGATTGTCAATATTATTTTGCCAGTTGGTTTGGGTTACCGTGGCGGCCCTTATAATTGAGCCGGTTGAATTTGTTATTTTGATACCGTATGATTGGACGTTGTTGATCGCATTCAAATTGGAAGGTATACTATTTGCTTGAAAGTTAGAGGCGTTTGAAGGTGTAGTGCTGTTTGGATTAATGGCAATATTGATTGTACTGCCTGCTGGGTTTGGATAAACAACCATGCTGTTTACTGCTATCGGGGTGCTTAAACTTCCATATAAAAGTGTAACAACATTTGAATAACTGACTATGCCATTAAAATCTTCAATTTTCAAGCGGTACTGATACGTTGAAACCAGCAGGCTTTTATCAACGTAGCTATAAGTGCCTTGCCGGTTCGAAATAAAAGCAGTAAGTTCGTTATAAGTTATGCCGTTGTCCGAGCTTCTTTCGACGGTAAAATTGGTGTAGTCTTGTTCGTTTTCGGTTTTCCAGATAATTTGAGCCCCTGTTAGTGCTTTTGTTGCACTAAATCCTAATAAGTGAATACCTAAAGCATGGTTTTGACGTACCACAACCTGAAAACGGTTTTTTCCAAAAGTTGTAGTATCCTTTTTATCAATAGTAAAATTGTACAGGTTGTTATTTCTTAAGTCCAATGAATCTTTTTTATAATTATCCATCAGCCAAACCTCATAAATTGGAGGCAGGGAATCAAGTTCTGTTCTTTGAAGTGTAAAGGCACCACTATATTTAGCCTCTACATTTAATCGGATGATCAGCGGTTTTTGCTTCGGTAATGGCAGGTAATTTTGTGATAATTGAATGCCATCACTTGAAAAGCTCGACAAGCCTTCCGGAGAGTTTAATCCCCGCCAGTATTCCGCATCTTCATTACCGTTATACGTTGAGCTGGCGCCTGCGTTAAACCCAATTATTATGTCATCATAATTTAATGAATCTATAATTAGTTTTAAACGGAGCAATTGGCTTGTGCTACCGCCGTTTAAATAGCTATCCTTAATAGTGTGTATTTCATTTCGCCGGCTAAGCGACGTTTTTTTTTGCGTTTTAGCAGCTGTTTTGTTTATCGGCCGAGCAAGGGCATTTGCTCCTTTATTGTTAAATGCCAGTATAAATATTAAAGTAAATAGCCTAAGAACGGGGTGCATTTTCAAAATAATTTTCAATAGTTTAACCTACATACGCAATAAGTGTGCTAAAGAGCTATTAAAATATGATATTATTAAAAAAAGGTAAATTAATGCATTTAAACAGGCTAATGTTTCTTCGTAATTAATATTTGAAACCCAACACACAGTTGGGTTTCAAATATTATTCCCCAAAATACCACATTGTTCCGCAAATGGCGAAACAATATGTGGTGAAGGGCTAAATCTTTGTGAAAAGCCCCTTCCCAACTACGGCATTATTGCTTTTGTTAACTACCTGGATAATGTAAGTACCGGGTGACAGTTGGTTAACATCGCCATGCCAATCAGTGGTTGATGAGGTAGTGCTTGTTACAACTAAACCTGTTGTATTTATTATTTTTATGCTGTATGAGGTTGATGTAGCGGGTTTAATTAAACCTGGATTTGGCGCAACAGTTTGCGTTAAAAATAAATTTGAACCCTGAATGCTATTTTGATTAACAGATAAGTTGATAACACTGGTTGCAGGATTGGGGTAAATGCTGATGTTACTAACAGTGGCCAGGTTGTCAGTGCTTTGGTTTAGCAGAGTAACTACCTTCGAGTAACTGATGGTGCCGTTTAAATCCTCAATCTTAAGCCGGTACTGATTGGCGCCTATTATTTGTTTGCTATCAAGCAAGCTATAAGTGCCCAATGCGCTGGAAGTAAATCCACCCAAAACGTTAAAGGTTGCACCATTGTCGGTACTTCTTTCAACTGTAAAGTTGGTATAGTTTTCCTCATTCTCTGTTTTCCAGGTTATTTGTGCGCCATCAGATACTTTTGTGGCCTGAAAATTTAACAAATGTACACCCAGGGCAGGATTTTGGCGAATAATTATACTGAAACGATCACTGCCGTAAGTTGAGGTATCACTAAAATTTACATTAAATGCATAAGTTGAATTGTTGCGGATGTCCAATGAATCTTTTTTGTAATTGTCCATTAACCAAACCTGGTAAATGGCAGGCAAGGCATCAATGGCTGTACGTTGCAGGGTATATATTCCGCTGGTTTTTACGCTGGCATCCAGCTTAATTACCTGCTGTGTTTGTTTGGGTAATGGTAAACTGTTTATGGATAATTTAATGCCATCGTTCGAGATACTTGACAATCCCTGCAATGCATTTGCACCGGCAAGATACTCAGCATCCTCGCTGCTGTTATATTTTGATGAAGCGGATGAATTAAAGCTGATAACGATATCGTCATAGTTTATAGAATCGGTGACCAGCTTTAACCTGAGTAATTGCTGTACGGCAAGCGGAGCCGGGGATGTTCCCATTAATAAGTTACTGCCTGTAACCTCGGTGTTTGTTTTAGCGGTTTCGTTAAATGTAAGTGTTGGCGAAGGATTATTTGCGCGAACGAAAAACCCTTGTCCGCTTGGTATAATTTTGCTTGCACTACCGGTTGCAGCGCCACCGGCAATATAAGTGTCGTAATTATTAGTGGTGGGGTTAAGTATGTATATGGTAGGGTTTATATTTACCCCGTATATGGGGGCCGTTGATGTTGTATTGCTAAACGTGCTCCAATCAATTGAACTGGCATAAGGATTGCCTACCAGGTTATAGCCCCTTACATTTAAGTTTCCGGCATTACTTGTGGTATACATAAGGCCGGCAGTACCGGTCCATGACCGTACGGAATAGCTGCCCTGGTTTAAATTTCCGCTGGTGCTAAAAGTAACACTCTCGGGAGCGACGTATGGATACGATGTTTTACTTGGCGTACCGCTGATATGGGTTACTTTATCGCCTCTGAAAAACATCATATATCCGGCGCCAACATAAACATTGCCCGTACTGTTGGTTGCATCAGTGGTTGAGATGTTTCCGCTTGCGGATGTATTGTTAATATTTGTTATTCCAATAAAGTTACCGCTTATAAATGTTAAACCGCTGGGTGTATAAAGCTCATTATATAAATACAAGCTGGGATTGCCACCTGTTGTGCCAAAGCTCGAGGTGCAATCGGTAATAATGGTGCTGGCGCCCAAATAGTTTAAACTGACTGGCCGATTGCTGCTGGCATCGGCGCCTTCGTTTACAGGCGACGACATTAAGCGGTAATTACGGCCTTTCCAACGCTGTTTAACAACATCATAGGTGGCGCTGCCCTGTACAAATCGTTGTATTTTAACAAAGCCTGTTATGGCGCAGCCGGAAGGTATAGCGGCAACCGTAGCCGAGCCGGTAGTGTCAGATTTTAAAGTTAAATAAGGTACTGATGCTGAGCCTGCAACAAGTTGAGCCGGGTTTACCATTGTTAATACCCCGATAGGCGAAACCGCAAAGTTAGCATTACCAGCATTCATGGTTGCTGTATTTGAACCATTAAAAGTAACGTTATTAAAAGTTGTACCTGTTGAACTTAGGTCGGTTAATGCCTGGGCCGTAGAACCACTAAAAAAAACCGTACCGGTACTCGCCGTAAATGTACCGCTGTTGTTTTGATACAGACCCTTGAAAATAATATTGCCGCTTCCGCAATTTAGGGCGCCGCCATTATTTTGAAAGTAACCGTTATCGGTTACTGTCCCGCCTGCGGCGGTTAAAGCGCCGGCGTTAATCTGAATGCCCGCGGTAACCGTTAAATTACCTGATCCGCAGGTTATAGTGTTGGCATTGTTTTGCAACCCGTTTGCTACCGTAATATTTCCTGAACCTTGCGTTACGTTACCGCTGTTTGTCCAGTTGTTGCTGACAGTAACCGTTGGATTGTTGACGTTTAACAAGGTACTATTTGCCGAAGTTACCAAATCGGCGCCAACAGTTAAGGCGCCACCGCTACTGGCCCCAACTGTTTCGGTTCCGGTACCGGCTATGGAAAGATATTGATACGTTTGCGGTGTTGCATCTAATATGGTGGTGGTGGTGGTGTAAACGGTTTGGGTGGAGCCGTTATAATTTACCGTGCTTGTGCCTGTGCCCCCGGTATTATTATAAAAATCTATCGACCCGGTTAAACTCGAAGGATCTATTGCCGCCGCGTTAGTCAGGTTTAATACCGGGCTAAGTGCCGAGCCTGTTGGCATATCAACACTAAATTTTGGTGTGGCAGGCGTATACACAAGTGCTAAAAGGTTAACCACTGTGTTAACAGTTAATATACTTCCGTCAATAGTTGTGGTGCCGCCCTGCAGCGAAAATGCGGCATTATTAGAGCCAACACCAACGATAATAACATCGTTAGAGGAATTAACGGTTACGTTGCCGGTAATATGAAAACTGGAAATAGTTGACGTTAACTGCAGGTTGTTAAAACCCAACAGCGCCAGCAGGTGAATGCTATCACCTACCTGCAGCGAAGCGCATGATAGCGACCCTCCACCTGTTATTGTAGTTATAAGTGTGTTGGACGACAAAATGGATGAGCTTGCATTTTGAATAATAGCACCGGTTACCGCCAGTGTATAGCCGCTGTTTATGGTAAGCGTAATTGATGTTGCTGATACGCCAAAGGTTAAACTTGCAATTGTTGTTGTTGCCCCCGAGTTTAACGTTGGCTGGCTGGTAAAGCTAACCACCCCGATTCGTACCGCATCGCCGCTTGACGGTGCCGATCCACCACTCCAGTTAGTACCCGTTCCCCAATCAGAATTAGTTGTCCCTTTCCAATCTATTGTTGCCGCAACGGCACTGTTAATAAATATAAATAAGCTAAGCTGGATTAATCCTGCTTTAATAGCTTTGGTTCCGCAATTGTTCCGAACCTTTTCCATAAATTTCTTTTTAAAATGCAATCTGCAAGGGTCTTGCAGAAATAATCATAACTATCACACTACCTACTGACGCGGTTTCGGATGGGTATACGATTTGACGATGAGGATGTTACATAAAAAAAATGCTCCGCACCTTGTCTAAATAGTGGCAGCATATTTGTTGTAGTAAAAAGCGAGTTTTTTTGTCGGTATGTTTTTGCCTTTTAATATAGAAATGTGATATATATCACATTTTCAATCTTTTTGTGTCGAAAAATGACTTTATTTTTCGTTTTAGTTATTGTTTATCTCATATTTCTCCAAGGGAAATATTATATATTTATGTGATAATTTTTATTTGACATTTTATGCAAATAATTGAAAATCAATAATTTAAAATAATTTTCAAATTGTTTTAGGGAAGACAAAAAAAGCGCAATAAATAACTAACATTTGTTGACAACTTTAAAATTCCACCGATTCAAGCAAAACGCTTGAAATTAAATTAATTAAATAATTGTTTAGGAGGAGGTAAAGCGAGAGTATCGCCAGCGCTTTTTCCCGCCCGGATACTCGCGCCAGATTGTGGTATTTCGTACCACCCGCTTTATTGGATTTTTAATTCTTAAACTATTTATTACTAATGATTATCAGCCATTTATACTTTCACCCACAATTTTGTAACACTACAGGCTTCGTTTTCTCATAAACTTTTCGTTACCTAAGTAGCATAGACAACAACGTCATTGTAGTCGCTTTTCAATTAGTTTAAATAATATATAGGTATTTACGATAATACCAATACTAAAAATTACCGTGACAATTAAAGATAGGGGCGTGTATGTCTCTGGCTTGATGTATAATAATTCGAAAACTAAAAGACACAAATTTAACAATGTAACGACACAAAAGAGTAATTCTCGCCCATTCCATCTATTTATCAAAACAGCAAAAATTAGTGCATTTAACACAAGGATGACACTCAATGATAAAAAAAACATTGCCTCATGATTGTGAATGAGGATTTTTCCATGAGAACCCACCAAGACGAATATTAGGAATACAAATGCGCCAAATATCAAAATGGCCGAATTTATTATAAATGCAACTTTTATTTTCATGTGTTAATTTGCTCCCCCAAAATTGCCCTTTTTTAGTGCATCCATAAATTGTTGTTTTAATTACAGCAAATGTTACAAAGTAAAGCTGGTCCTGGTCGTGAAATTTGTATTTGGTGCTCATGGCTGTTTAAAAATACGCGAATGATATTGATAAAACAAACCGGGTAGCAGAAAAACCAGGTTAGCGTGCCGGGCGCTTTTACACGCTTGCTTTTGCGTGGTAAACTTCCGCAAAGATTGTGGGCCTCCCATACGGATATCGGGGGACCGCGCATCTAATTTTTTTCCACTCCTATATCTACAATAGTAAAAAAATATCTATTAAAATAAACTTTTTTGTCTTCGAAAACAATGCATTTTAAATAGATAACCTGACCGTCTTTCAAACTATCCATGTCAACAATATCGTTCACATATTCTCCAAGGTTGTTGGTTTTCCTAACGAATGTTTTATCATAAATTTTTCTGCTAATGGTTCCCTGATATAATTTATCACAGTTTAACGGTGTAAAACTCAGTGAATAGCTTTCATCTTGATCTTCATATTCGCTGTAATAAATTTTTTTTGCGTTGGCTAAAATTTTCAACTGAGGCCCATATGCTCCTCGAATAACAGCGTTATATGTAGCTTTGACTGCTATTGTATCAATACCATTTTTAAATTTCGGGGCTTTAAGAAAGTCGCAAAATGTATCCCGAATGATGGTTTCCTGGGCCATAACATTGAATGAAACGCCTACAATAATCATAGTAATTATAATCTTTTTCATCATTATTCAGATCCAATTTGACGTACTTGTGAAACAATTAAAGGGTGTGCCGTTGGGCTAGTTGATGGGCTGGCGTAACCTGTCGATGTAGTTCCAGAAATCAGTCCTGTTGTTTTGTCATAATATAATTTATTATTAACACTTGTGCCAGTAGTTCGGTTATCAGTAGAACTGTCGAAAAAATGATAATAATCACCCATCTGGCGCGAGTGTGTCGCCCCATCTGACGCGAGTCTGTCGCAGCGCCCGTGCGTAAAGGCGACTCGTGCCTTAGCCATCAACCGATCACAAACTTTCTACATCACCAACGGATCAACCAAAATTATATCTATTAATCCGGATATGCCGCAGTAATCGCGGGCACTGCTATATAATTAATCTTCGGGTTTTTCAACGATACCGGCTTCTACAGGTTCTCTTTAACATAGTTCTCGTTTAAAAACGCACGAGTCGCCTTTGCGCACTTGCCTTTGCCCGACAGACTCGCGCGAGAGGATACTCGCGCCAGTTGGTGCTCGGCCAGGCTTCGTTGTTCATATACTTTTTGTCATCGCAGCTAAGCGCCGCGCTTAGCTGGGCGGAAAATAAGACCACCAATTATCAATTTTAGCCGCTTTTTCCAATACTATAGGATATTCGCCCCATATTATCTTTTTAGACCACTTACAATTATCCTTATATTTTATTAAGTGAATTTGATCGACGCGAAGATTTTTCGCCTTTATTAGAAAAGTTTCATTTTTCTTTTTTACTACAATTAAATCAGAAAGTCTATCCCAATTCTCTTTGAATGAATTTTGGTCTATAATTTCCTTTAATACATTACATCCTTTTAAATATTTTACATCAATACATAAGTATATCTTTTCGTTGGTTTTTGAGTTAAGAGCCAATACGCAACAATAATAAGTTATATTATTAATGTCTCTACAAAACGATTTTAATATATTGTCGTACCAATCAATTGTTAGTTCTTCAATGAATTGCATTTTATTTCTGTGTTTTATCAACGAGTTTAAACAAACTATTAAATTGTTGCGCAGCCTCCTCATTTACAGGATACGGGAAAACAACCGTGTAATGCCTAGGACCAGGCCCAGTCTTAACGACAGGAAAAACAGCTTCTACATCTGATAGATTCCCCATCTGGCGCGAGTCTGTCGCGCCGCCCGTGCGTAAAGGCGACTCGTGCCTTAGCCGGTAGCAATAATCGCGGGCGCTGCTATATAATTAATCTTCGGGTTTTTCAACGATACCGGCTTCTACAGGTTCTCTTTAACATAGTTCTCGTTTAAAAACGCACGAGTCGCCTTTGCGCACATGCCTTTGCCCGACAGACTCGCGCGAGAGGAGGAGTTATAAAATTACTACCGGCCAATAAACCCTTTGAAATTGTTGACAGCTTCTAATTATAGCTGCTGAATCCAAAGGTATCATCTCTCCATATTCTTCATTTTGTAATCGTTGACTGGTTTTTAACAATATGATACCTGATTTGTACACCAACTCTCCATTTTTAAATAAATAAAAATCACTAGCAACTGTTCCGGCATCACTTTCTGTGACCTTAAATATCCAACTCTTTTTCATTTGCTGCAATAACCCTCGATTTGTTGTTTTAAGGCACGTCCGTTTTTTAATAGATGAATGTAAATCACCGAAATCATCAATGCCTATTACAATATAAGCCTTCCAATCACCTTTAGAGAAATCATATTTTGAAAATATGGCTATTTCATCACCCGGCTTCGCTTCTTCTTTTAAGTAGGCCTTTTTATTGCCGGAAATAGGTAAAACAATGCTATAACCCGTTAGGTAAGAAAGTATTGTCAATACTATAATAACCGATAGCAAAACAATTAATATTTTGTTGGTTCGACTCTTAGTTTTCATGTTAATTTTCCAATTGTTGCTTGCTTAAACCACCATGACCTTGTATCGTTATCACTTGTCCATTGTTTGTTTTAAGTAATTCTGAGTTGGTCATGGGATCTGCTTTCCAGAAATCAACTCTTACATTTGATCCAGATACAGTGCCGCCTACTTTTTCGGCCATTTGATCCATTGCACTTGATCTTGGCCACCCCATCTGGCGCGAGTCTGTCGCGCCCGTGCATAAAGGCGACTCGTGCCTTAGCCATCAACCGATCACAAACTTTCTACATCACCAACGGATCAACCAAAATTATATCTATTAATCCGGATATGCCGCAATAATCGCGGGCGCTGCTATATAAATAATCTTCGGGTTTTTCAACGATACCGGCTTCTACAGGTTCTCTTTAACATAGTTCTCGTTTAAAAACGCACGAGTCGCCTTTGCGCACTTGCCTTTGCCCGACAGACTCGCGCGAGAGGATACTCGCGCCAGTTGGTGCAGGCCAAAACCAGGCCTACCTAAAATAATCAAGCCCGGCACTCGGCCAGGCTTGGTTCTCTTTAACATAGTTCTCGTTTAAAAACGCACGAGTCGCCTTTGCGCACTTGCCTTTGCCCGACAGACTCGCGCGAAAGGAGGCTACGTTAGATATTAAGCAGCTTCTTGTATTACGGTAATTATTATTTCAACTAACCAGCATACTCCGACTAATATTAATAGTCCTCCCCAATAACGGTAGAGAATTTTTTGTTTAAATAAAACAATAAAAATCAGACCGATAATAATAAGAGCAGGGCCACTAAAAAACACTTGAATTGCAATCCAATAATGGTTATGAGGTAACCTTTCGGTAAACATTCCGAAATCATACATTAATACTTGTGCAAAAACCGGATATATAAAAAAAAAGGTTAAAATATGCAGCAAAAAGATTTTATATTTCATGTTATTGTTTCAATCTGTTAACTATTTCATTAATTACCCTTTGTAACGTAGCTTCATCAATATCACTGTGAGTAGTTTTATGTTTCTTGCCATTTTCGTCTACATAGGTAACACTGATTTCGCCTTAGCCATCAACCGATCACAAACTTTCTACATCACCAACGGATCAACCAAAATTATATCTATTAATCTGGATATGCCGCAGTAATCGCGGGCACTGCTATATAAATAATCTTCGGGTTTTTCAACGATACCGGCTTCTACAGGTTCTCTTTAACATAGTTCTCGTTTAAAAACGCACGAGTCGCCTTTGCGCACTTGCCTTTGCCCGACAGACTCGCGCGAGAGGATACTCGCGCCAGTTGGTGATTCACGGCACACCTCGCGCCAGATTGTGTGATACACTACCCTTTCCCCGCTGCCTTGTTCGATTTAATAGCGCCAGATGGCGGGAAGTAAACAGTATCTAATTTGTTGTTATCCAAGTCAAAATCATAAGGATTAATCGCAGGTAAATTAAGCTTAATATTGTTTTTTTCACCAACATCAAATTGAAATACTCTACTATTGTACAGAACACCCCGTAAGTCTAATGTTAAGTTGTAATTAATTTTATCCATAATGTCATGATTGATCTTTTTATCAAATAACAATTCCGATCCATCAAAACACAGAAACGTATTTAACTTATATGTAAAGTAACTCGATGGGAACTCTTGCGGCTTAAGTTTACCATGTAGTTCGTAGATTGTTACTCTAACAAAGTTGATTCTTCTGGAAATTAAGACCTTAAAAACATTACGCGTTGTGTCCTCTATATTAAAAATGGATGTTATGTTTTTCTTTAATTCCTTATTTGACAAAATAAAGTTGGCCATTTGATTATTATACTTTTCATTTTCGAGTCGTTTACAGGAAAACAACAAAATAAATAATATAATTATAGAATATCGTTTATTCATAATTGTCATGGTATTTTATTAACATTAGGAGTTATCACAGTATTGCCATTTAATAGGTCACCATCTGGCGCGAGTCTGTCGCTGCGCCCGTGCATAAAGGCGACTCGTGCCTTAGCCATCAACCGATCACAAACTTTCTACATCACCAACGGATCAACCAAAATTATATCTATTAATCCGGATATGCCGCAATAATCGCGGGCGCTGCTATATAAATAATCTTCGGGTTTTTCAACGATACCGGCTTCTACAGGTTCTCTTTAACATAGTTCTCGTTTAAAAACGCACGAGTCGCCTTTGCGCACTTGCCTTTGCCCGACAGACTCGCGCGAGAGGAGTGCATTTTATATGCTTTGGATGGCCTGCTTCGTGATGCAAAAGCTCGTAAAGCTTACACTCATTATCGAGTAGAGGGCGAAACTTTTATTTGTTTCGCCGCTCTCTCACACCACTGTACGTACGGTTCCGTATACAGCGGTTCCAATAGTTACTGATTTCTTGTAATCTAAGTACCTGTCAAGCAGACTAACAAGCTCCATTTTCTGAAAGTAGCGTCTTGGGAACGCATGGTTCATATGACTGGCTCCTGAATTCCACCATGGCCCACGGTCATTAAAGGCCGATTCTACCGCCCGCTGCTCGGTCAAGCCTGCAGCGATTAGTTTGTTCCGTCTTGTCCACCTACGCTTCCATTGTCTCCACATATAATGAGCCGGAGTCGCCTGCGTATCCATTCATCCAATTGTTCGGTGACTGTTTTCGCATCCGCGATGCGGTAGTAGTTGATCCATCCCCGTAGGTAAGGATTGAGAAGTTCTTTGATAAATCGACCAAGGTTCCATCCTCTGCCTTGTCGGCACAGGGCTTTGACTTTCTTGTATACCCGTGCCAGGCTTGCCGGGGCTATTCGTATACCTACGCCGCCCTTCTTGCCGTAAAACGAAAACCCGAGAAACTTTCGGTTCCGTGGCTTATCTACCTTGCTCTTCTCTTTGTTCACCTTCAATCGCATCTTGTTCTCAAGGAAGCGGGTAAGCGATGCGTAGACCCGTTCGCCCGAGCGTTGTTTTGCAACATATACGTTGCAATCGTCCGCATATCGAACAAACTTATGTCCCCGCTTTTCCAGTTCCTTGTCCAGTTCATCAAGGACGATGTTTGATAATAGCGGCGACAGCGGCGAACCTTGCGGCGTGCCTTTCTCCCGTGCTTCTACCAGTCCCCCTTCCATGATGCCCGCTTTCAGATAGCGGTCGATCAGGCGATGCAATTGCCATTCGCCCGGCGTCCGTTCCATAATGCGTGACATCAGTCGTGGATGGTTCACTTCGTCAAAGAACTTTGACAAATCAATGTCCACCACCACTTTCAGGCCTTCTTCCTGATACGATTGCGCTTTTCTTACGGCGTCTGCCGCACTTCGGCCCGGCCGAAATCCGTAACTGCTTTCCGAAAACGTCTCCTCCCATACCGGGCTTAGTACCTGCTGGATGGCTTGATTGATCAGTCGGTCGACCGCCGTAGGTATTCCTAGCATTCGCATCCCTGCTCCTCCCGGTTTCGGTATCTCTACCTTGCGTACTGGCTTTGGGGTGTAGATACCCTGTTCCAATTGTGCCTTGATGTTATCCCAGTTGGTTTTAAGATACGGCATCAGGCTTTCCACCTGCATCCCGTCTACGCCCGCTGCTCCCTTGTTGCTCACCACTCGTTTGTAGGCCATGAGCATATTCGGTTTGCTTAGTACCTGAGCCATCAGGTTCTTGATTGCTGGGGTTGGTTGCCCTGGTATGGGTACAGAAGTATCCGCACCACTATTACTCCGAACACCTTCCGGGTGGTCTCCGCTAACAGTGGCCTTAGATTTGCTCCTCAATTCTGCTTCTTTCTTCTGCATCATAACAGTCCTTCCCGTAACTATGGTTCAGCCCTTCTCCCGCTCATGCGGGCTACTATGGCCTCTGCTGACTCCTGAATGTTTAGCCCGATGTCTCCATCAGGGTTGTTACTTACGGGAACCGCGCGTCCTTTCAGCTAACGTCTCATTCAGGTCTCCCCGGGTAATGCGCATCTACCTTCCCGTTTATGTCCGCCGCATATACCTATGTACCTCCCGTGTAAGTATTGGACTTTAGAGATGATTGCCTCCTTATCCCATACATAGGCCTATTATGCGGTTCCTGTTCGTCGAACCAGCGTTTTGCCTTCGGCTTCCTTCAGATTCCACCTCACGATGGACACCCTTGCCGCTCGGCTAATGGTTCCCCTTACCGGGCCCATGGTGAACTTTCATCACCAAGTAGATGCGCCCTGCCGGGCGCACAACGACAAAAGCCCCTTCTCAGGGGCTCTGTATCTATCTATCGGTTAGAATTTAGCAAGCATAGTAAAGATCGATTATTATCGATTCTTTGTCTTTCCATTTTATGCAGCCTCTTATAATCTTATTTTCCGGACAGCCCTCGCACTCTTGCGAGCACTGTACCCTGATCCAATCGCCTTTTACTTCCAATACTTTATAGCTGTATTCTTTATTATCACTAACTACAGGGGACTTGTTATCGGCTTCCTTGTAAAGTGGATGTTGCTTGTCAGCCTTAACGTAGATCCTTTTCATGTAAACAGACCAATCCTGATACTCGATACCTTTGGTTGGCTTTACGATTTTCCAAACTCCATTTACAAAGACCTTATAACCATCTCGGCTTTTAACTGCATCAAACACAACAACGTTTTCATCAGGATAAAAAGCCCGAATCGATACTTTAGGTAAGGGCGTTTTATATTTGTCGTGTTTGATTGAATAATAAGGATAATACGACTTTATGCTATTTAGCACCTCAATTTGTTGTGTCGGTTTGGCATACGTTACGTTAACTTCACCGCCAGCCGTTTGGCTTATTTTTAAACTTAGAGAGCCATCGTTGTTCAGCACTCTGATATCCTTGAATTCATCTTTGGCAAAGACAACTCCGGTGCCCAGCATTTTCGTTTGTTGAGCGTGCAGTACGCTCAATTGAGTTAATAGTACTGCAACTGATATTATTAATGATTTCATGTTAATTGACTACTTTAGGTTTAAAGCCCTGCAAATGTAAGTGTGTTTTATGATTCGA
>JABDBM010000072.1 GCA_013288685.1 Bacteroidota bacterium
TTCACATCTATCAAATCGTTGTAATGCTTATCTTCATAAACAACGGTCTTGATGTTTTCATTTTTGCGGATTAAATCCGCGAGGCGGCTTATTTGCGATGGTGGCAGCATTTGTCCGCCGCTTTGTTTGGCAATAGTATTTAACAATTGGTGATTGGCAGCACTTTGGCGCGATTCGAGGTTAAGCGCCCTGATGGTTAATTGCCCCGAGGCGTTAAAATCCTTTGTACCAATTTTTGTAGAGGCGGCATAACTGTATTCGCCGACAGGCAAAGTACCGGCGTCCAGTTGATAGCTTTGCCCGTTGCGGCTAAACAGGAAACTGTAATTCTTTCCGGCAGCGCTTTTTAGATCAACTTTTACATCAGGGGTATTAATTAACTCCAGCGCATCATTGTATAACTCAGCGTTTAGTATCACATTTTCGCCTTCATCAAAAATATTTTTGGCGGGATAAACAACAAAGCGCTGACGGTTAGCATTGGCTGTGAGGTACTGCACGCCCTGCCCAAACAATTCTTCCAGCGAGTGATGGTTGCCATAATTCTGATACTCGGCCAGTTGCCAGTGCCAGATGCCCTCGCCGCTAAGCACGGCTTCGCGTTCTCCGCCTTCATCGCCAAATGCCAATAATGGGTAAGTGGTTTCCACACTGCCTATGCGCTGTTTCAGCAAAGTTACGCCGGGTTGAGGCTGAGCGTAGCTTCCGTACGGCGCTAACAACGGCGGGAACGATGATATTTTTCGCCTTGCGGAATCTGACAGTGTAAATGCTGTAAAATCATTGGTCGGCGTTGCAAAAACCTCCTGCATATCGGCGCGGCTCACGCTTATTTTAATTATTTTTTGATCATTATTAAAAGCTTGCAAATTGGTTTGTGCGCCGGTTATAAACCATACCGGAACCTTGCTTTTTATCAGGCTTTGCAGGGTAGCGTTGCCTGCAGCCGTAACCTGATACAGGATAACCAAACTATAATCGCCGGCTTTAACAGCCGGTAACTCGGCTAATAAACTGGTTTTTACTTCGTAATTCTTATTGGCCTCGATAGATTGCCGGATCACCGTAATATCCGGGTGCGGACTATCATACACCAGCAAAATCTTTTCGCGGGCGTCAAGCACATCTACATAAATTGTTTCGCTGTTGTTTTGGGTCGATATCTCATTGCTCACCGGACTTATGCTGATGGTAAACTTCTTTAACCCTTTTTTGTCCGCATTCAACTTAACCGGTACCACCTTTTGAAAGGAATTCGTGTTTACTTCGATGTTTTGCGAAAATACCTGTCGGCCGTCTTCGCTAACATTGAGCCGCATATTTTCGCCTTTGGCCTGGTAGGCTTCGGCCAAAACTTCAATGATAAAATCGTTACCTAAAAAAGCGGTTTTATTGTAATTGATGTTACCAATCAGCAAATCGCGTTTAGCAACCGTATCGCCAAAGGCAATGGTGTAAATGCTGCTTTTAATGTTTTTGGCCTCGTACTGCGGATCGCTTCCCTGGTTGTAAAGTCCATCAGTAGCCAGCACCACGGCGCCAATATTTTGATTTACAAAACGCTCGTTTACGGTATGCAGTGCGTTTGCTATATCGGTTTGTTTGCCGGTAAAGGATTTGGTTAAGCCGTTGCTGATATCGCGGTTAAAATGAAACTCCTGTACATCGTATTGCTCGCCCAATTGCTGTTTTAATTTGCCCAGGTCATCAACAGCAACATTCAGCGGAGTTTTACTGAACATGTTAATTGATTCCGAATTATCCTGTAAAACCAAAACCAACGGCTTTTGCGGATTATAACTAACCGATTTTACCAATGGCGAAAGCAGCAGAAACGCAACTACTGTAACTACAACAGCGCGTGCAGCAAAAAGCCAGTAACGAAATTGATTAGCAAGGCTAACAGGCTGCCGGTAAAGCAGCCAGGCATACAACAAACCTAATATGATGCAGGCGGGTACCCACCATCCCGAAACCGTTCCCCAGGTAATTGAAAATAAAAATTGCATATACTTTACGCGTTATGCGCAGCGCGCATTGCATTGACTTGCAAAATGCGAAAATATTGTGATATGATTGGTAAAAGTTTTATTCGGCTATATCTATCCTCACCGGAAGTGTATACAAAACCGGCACCGGGCGCCCGTTGCATAGCCCAGGTATCCAAATAACCATGTCAACAATATTTAGGATTTGTTTACTGAATAGCCGTTGTTTTCCCGATGGATCATAAATTGTTCTTTTGCCATCTATTTTGCCATTAGGTTCAACCACAAAAGCAACCACTACCTTGCCGTGGTAGTCAATATCACCAGTCGGGTATCTTAAGTTTTTGGATAGCTTTTTATAAAATTGCTGGATGCCACCTTTTACTTCAGGCGCTTTATCAACTACTTTGTAAACAAGTTTATGAAGTATGGTGTCGCGGAAAGCGGGGCAGTTTGCGCTTTTGCGTTGAGCCAGAGTGAACTTAAAAGTAAAACACAAAAAGCAAACGCTTGCTAACGAGCACAATCTTTTAGTTATCATGTTCAGCTGTTTTTAATTTCACCAAAGAAAATCTACGTCATTAAATCCAATGGAGGGCCGAAAATCTTTATTGGTACCAAAATAAATTTCATCCTCATGGAAAAAAAGTAATGCCCAATTAATACTTTGGTCTATAACCGTTAAATCGTCGGAACTGGGATAATAGAAAGCATCAAAGTATTTAATTAGCAACTTCCAGGGAACAATCATCGCTGTATCCTGCTGCCAGGATAGGTAAACGTCTTTGTCAAAGGGCAATCCGCGCTGGTAAAGCCATTTTTTTATTTCCCGGTCATTATCATCAAGTATCCTGGTTTTGTCAATATTCCTGAAGAAATCTTTTTTAAAAGGAACATCGGCATGAAGTTGAGTGGAAGCAATAAAGCTCCACAAAAAATTGGATGCTTTTTTATCTAATGGCTTTAATTGTTCTAAATGTATCGGAGGCAACAAATCATAATTCGCATCGGTGAAACGCCACTTCATCGAAAAATCATCCATTGGGATTATATGATCGTCTATGTTATCAAAACCAACTTCCATCTTAAATTGAAATACATCGCTTTGCTAAACCCCACCCTTCACCCGCACAAACTCACCTACGTCTGAACCACGGTTTATTGGATTAAAAGATTAGTCGGATTTTAAAATCCCATGAATCCATTAATCCAATAAATCCCGGTTCAGACAACAAAATCCTAAATCGAAATTACGAATTCCGAAATCAATTATAACATTCCGCCGTCCACAGGTATTACCTGCCCCGTGATATAAGATGCCATATCCGATGCCAGGAATACGCAGCAATTGGCCACATCTTCGGTTTCGCCACCGCGTTTTAGGGGGATAGCATTTGCCCAGCCTTCAACCACTTTAGGGTCCAATACTTCGGTCATTTCGGTTTTTATGAAGCCTGGGGCTACTACGTTGGTACGGATATTTCTTGAGCCTAATTCTTTTGCTATTGATTTGGAGAAGCCAATGATGCCGGCTTTTGAAGCCGCATAGTTAGACTGACCGGCATTACCCTGCACACCAACTACCGAGCTCATATTAATAAACACGCCATTACGGTTCTTCATCATAATTTTTGATGCCGCCTTGGTTACGTTGAAGATTGATTTAAGGTTTACATCCAGCACTTCGTCCCATTGTTGCTCGGTCATGCGCATTAGCAGACCATCTTTGGTGATGCCGGCGTTATTTACTACAATGTGTAAAGTTCCAAAATCGGTTATAATATCGTTTATCAGTTTTTCGGCTTCTTCAAATTTGGATGCGTCAGAGCGGTAACCTTTTACCTGGGTACCAAAACTTTGCAGTTCTTGTTCCAGCGCCTGGCCTTTTTCAACAGATGACAAATAAGTAAACGCCACATTAGCGCCATGTTCGGCAAATTTTTCGGCAATTTTACGACCAATCCCTTTTGAAGCGCCGGTGATAAGCGCAGTTTTTCCTTCTAATAATTTCATTTTTATAAACGATTTCGGAGGGCGAAGATAAGTAAATAGTCCGAAAGTCGGAAAGTCCGGAAGTCCGGGAGAAAATCTTCGTTCGTTTCCGGCTTGCTGTTAGAAAAGTCCGGCTTGCGGCATAATGCAATTTAAATCAATAGTACACCGCATTTTCATTCTTCCTGATCCAAACGGCCCCATCTGGTTTAAGTTCCAGTAAATCTATTGGTGCGCCTACTGCATCAGGGCGGTTTTTTGCTTCTATTTTCACAAGCTCTTCTACATACAAGGCCGGGTTTTGCTCTTTTGTATCTTCTGAAGGCAGCTCGCTGGGGCTGGCATTTACAATATCTTCAGAAATCCCGATAACAGTAGCTGCTATAATCTGGTGTGTTTTGTAAGTGACTATAATGTTACCATGTTTATCACGTTCGCAAAAAAAGCTGACATTAACAACATTTGGCTGACCATCGTAAAACCCAAAAAAACTCACTTTGCCCAAGCCATTGCGTGTAAACAGCTTTAGCTTATCGGGATAATAGGTTTTGGCCTGGTTCATCAAATATTTGTAACGTTTGGTCATTACATCGCCAAATTTGTTGATAGCCGTATAAACATCGGGGGTTTCCGTCAATGCCTGAGTAGCCTGTTTTAACAATGCGCCGTCATCAAAACCCGATATGGCGAAATAGTTATTCCCAACATTATGAATTTTACAAACCGATTCAAATTTCGGGCTGTCTTTAGCGTCACTAAAAATGAACGATCGCTTACTATCCGCTGCCACATATATGTGCCCGTTACTGGCAATATAAATAGCAATGCAGGTGGAAAAACTGCTCAACGAACAGAAAATCAGCATCCCGGTAAGTAATAATTTGTTCATTTATAATTTACCTAAAGTTAATACATAATTAACACCAATGTCAAATGTTTTATTATGAAAATTAAACTATTGTGAAATGCTATTGTATCATTTTGGTGATACCTTGAAAATGTCAATATTGTATTATAATCCGCCCGGCCAAATAATTTACCTTCATCCTTATAGTCCTGTGCGGAATGTTTTTGATTTAAAATTCTTTCCCTCTCTACGACGTAGAGAGGGGAAAGTCCCTTGAATCAAAATTGTCCTGCCCGGGCAAAACCAAATGATTTTATAAATATCTATTGTCATGACAAAAAATATCGCCTGCTTTTTTAACCTCAAATTATTGCTAAGTTTAATGCTCTTACTGCTTACCAGAGCAACCCAGGCGCAGTATAAGTATCCGTTTCAGAATCCGGATATGCCGGTAGAAGACAGGATCACCAACCTATTATCGTTAATGACGCTGGATGAAAAAGTTACCTGTTTAAGCACCAACCCCACCATAACGAGACTGGGGGTAAAAGGCACCGGCCATGTGGAGGGGTTACATGGCCTCGCTATGGGTTTGCCCGGCAACTGGGGGCGTAAAACACCCGTACCTACAACTATCTTTCCGCAATCTATCGGCATGGCCGAAACCTGGGACCCCACACTGCTACAGCAAGCCGCCAGCATAGAAGCTTTTGAAACGCGGTATATGTTTCAAAGCGAAAAGTATCATAAGGGTGGTCTGGTGGTACGCGCACCCAATGCCGATATTGGCCGCGACCCGCGCTGGGGCCGCACCGAAGAATGCTATGGCGAAGATGCCTTTTTTAATGGCACACTGGCCGTAGCTTATATTAAAGGACTACAGGGCAACGACCCTAAGTACTGGATAACGGCAGCACTGATGAAACACTTTCTGGCTAACAGCAACGAAAACAGTCGCGACAGCAGTTCATCTGATTTGGATGAACGGCTATTGCGCGAATATTATTCGGTCCCTTTCCGCATGGGAGTTGAGCAAGGTGGCTCACGCGCCTATATGGCATCGTACAACAAAGTAAATGGCGTACCACAAACCGTAAGCCCGATGCTAAAAAATATGACGGTTGATGAATGGGGACAAAACGGCATTATCAGTACCGATGGCGGTGCCTACCGGATGCTGGTAAACGCACACCATTATTTCCCAACGCTGGCCGAAGCGGCGGCGGCTTGTATAAAAGCGGGCATCAACCAATTTTTGGATACCTATAAACCGGGAGCCACAGAAGCATTGCAAAAAGGACTGGTTACCGAAGTTGATATTGATAAAACGTTGCGCGGCGTTTTCCGGGTAATGATAAAATTGGGTCAGCTTGATCCGCCGGAGAAAGTGCCTTATTCAACTATCGGCACCGGACCAGAGCCATGGTTATCGCAAAAGAACCGCGATTTTGTGCGGCTCATCACCCAAAAATCAATAGTGTTATTAAAAAATGATGGCGGCTTACTGCCATTAGATAAAAACAAATTAAAGACCATTGCTATAGTAGGCCCTCGATCGGAAGAAGTTTTGCAGGACTGGTACAGTGGTACGCCGCCTTATAGCGTTAGTATACTGGAAGGGATAAAAAACAAAGTGGCGGCTAACGTTGCTGTAAGCCATACTACTAACGCCAATTTAGCCGTTGCAATGGCAAAAAGCGCCGACGTGGTTGTAGTATGCGTAGGTAATAATCCAACCGGTAACCTTGGCTGGAAAAAGGTGGACGGCCCGACTGAAGGACGGGAGGCGGTGGACAGGGAAAGTATATCCCTTGATTCGGCACAGGAAGCATTGGTTAAGAGTTTATACCAGGTAAATAAGCATGTTATTTTGGTATTGATTAGCAATTTTCCGGTAGCTATTAATTGGGAACAGCAAAATATACCGGCCATTATTCATATTACTCATTGCAGCCAGGAGCAGGGCAACGCTATGGCCGATGCCCTTTTCGGGGATATTAATCCAGGCGGCAAACTGGTACAAACCTGGCCCGATTCGTTAGCACAACTGCCACCAATGATGGATTATAACATTAGGCATGGCCGCACTTATATGTACTTTAAAGGCCAGCCACTATATCCCTTCGGTTTCGGATTAAGCTATACCTCTTTTGAGTACAGCAACCTGAAGACCAGTGCCGATAAAATAGATAAAAACGGCGAAATATCCGTTAGCATTGATGTAAAAAACACCGGTAGCCGTGCTGGAGATGAAGTGGTTCAGTTTTATGTAAAACACCTGAAATCGCGAGTGGAACGGCCGCTGGAAGAGTTAAAAGGTTTCAACCGGATAACCCTTAACCCAGGTGAAACGCAGACGGTTACTACTAAGCTACCCGCATCAACATTGGCTTATTGGGATGTAGCTAAACACAGTTTTATTGTGGAAAAGGAGCTGGTACAACTAATGGTCGGGAGTTCTTCAGCAGATATTAAGGCGCAGAAAGTGGTGGAGGTGAGGTAAGTTAGAAGAGTTCGGAAAAGAAGAAAGCCAGTCGAGACTTACGAAGTAATTAGTTACTTCGTAAGTCTTTTAGAGGGTTCACGAGCCTTCCGGCACCGAATGCAACGCAATTCTATTCCCCTCGCTATCCAAAAACACGGCCATGTGCCCATGATCGGGCGATATTTCGGTTTTTGGCAAAATAATTTTGCCGCCGGCTGCTTCTATCTTATCCAGCACAATTTGCACATCGGGATTTGCATTTAAGTATACAACTACCCCACCATCGGCTGATGGTTTGTAAAAATCGGGTTGATAAGTTACCGCGCCGCCAACATCCATCCGGCTTTCGGTAGGGAACATGCGCATTTGCAGTTGCGGCATATCCATGGCAGTCATTTTAATATCAAAAATAGTTTCGTAAAACTTTTGGGCGCGGTTAATATCCGTCGACGGAATTTCAAACCAACTGATAACATTTTTAAAGTTCATAATTCACAGGGTTTATGGCTATAAATTTAAAGCATTGTTATGTATTTTTAAGCCTTTAATTGCCTCTGATTTAAAAACAACATCATGAAGTTTTTTCTGTATCTCTTTGCATTTTTTGTCTTGACCGCATCCGGGCAACCGCAACAAAAAAGAGAACATATAACGGTGGATGGCATTAAACGCGATTTTGTTATTTACATCCCGGCTTTAAATAATAACGATAAGCTGCCGGTCATCATTTCGCTGCATGGCCGGCTCGGCACCGGCGAGGGCATGATGAGCTTTGCCGATTTTAGGCCAATTGCCGACCGCGAAAAATTTATCATCGTTTGCCCCGATGGCATCAACCGCAGCTGGAATGATGGCCGTGCCACCCCATCCGAAAGAAAAGGGATTGACGATGTTCACTTTATCGATCAACTGATAACATACCTTATAAATACGTACAACAGCGATGCAAAAAGGGTATATGTTACCGGTATGTCTAACGGAGGGTTTATGTCGTCGCGGCTGGCTTGCGAACTTACTAACCGGATTGCGGCGGTGGCCGTTGTAGGTGCATCAATGGATAACGATATGGGGTATCATCCCACCAAACCCATACCCATCATGTATATACAGGGCACCAAAGATCCGTTGGTACCCTATACCGGCGGCGAATTGAAAAAAGGAGCAGGCGGCGAAATTTATAGCCATGCAGAGGTATTAAAACTATGGGCCGAAACAGATGGTTGCAACAAAACCCCGGTGATTACCAATTTAGCTGATAATGCCGGTGATGGTACATCAATTATTAAAGAAGAATACGTTAATACTTCAACCGGCGTAAAGGTCACAGGTTTTACCGTTAGCAATGGCGGCCACACCTGGCCGGGTGGTACGCAATATATGGCTAAATTTATCGTCGGCGTGGTGTCCCATAATTTGAATGCCTGCGAGGAGATTTGGAAGTTTTTTAAGGGGTATAGTTTGGAAAAGTAGATGCTTAGGTCATCATAAAATTTCACTTTTCTTCGTTGCGGTCTGTTAGCTGTATTCCGTGTTCGTAAGTGATCAATTTCAGTTTATCTACTTTTCTGAATTGTTTGTCACCTGTAATTATCCGCATATCAAATGCCATGGCAGTAGCAGCTATAATTGCATCCGCCAATTTTAACCCATGCTGCTTCTTTATTTCAACGAATTTTTCCTTGATGAGTGTGTTCATCGAAATAATGGAGCAATCACTCAACAACCCGGCAATTTGTTCTTCGCGCTTTTTCGAATTTCCGCTATATCCGATTAGTTCCAATTCGGTAATAAACGATATATAAACGTCCTTTCCCTGAAGAGCTTTTTCTAAAGTGTCACTCCCTTCCAAAAGATATAGAATTATATTGGTATCAATCAATATCTCTTTCCCACTCATCTCTTAATTTTTTTTGCATCGTTAGCGGGTCTTCTTCAAAATTCATGATACCATTATATTTTTTCGCATTAAATCCACCAGAATTTTTTTCTTTGTAAAGGGCTTTTTCTATTTTCTCAATATCTTCTTTACTGGCACCCTCTTTTAATATTAATTCCATGGTACTTTTTTTATAACAAATTTAATAAATTTAATTGATCAAAAAACACCGCAAGTTCCGGGTTCTTTTGCAACCACAGCCGGGATACATTTGTTGTATAAAAAATAAACACCATGGAAACACAGGAAATTATCAATTATCAACGAATTGCCGACGCCATAAACTATATAAAACTTAACTTTAAAGAGCAGCCCAACCTGGATGAAGTCGCCGAAAAAGTAAATTTAAGCCCCTTTCATTTTCAGCGGCTGTTTACCGATTGGGCAGGCATCAGCCCTAAAAAGTTTTTGCAATATTTAAGTCTGGATTATGCAAAAGGTATATTAAAGGATAAACAAGCTACCCTGTTCGACACCGCGTTTGAAACCGGCTTATCGGGCACGGGCCGCCTGCACGATTTATTTATGAACATTGAAGGGATGACACCGGCCGAATACAAAAATGGCGGCAAGGCGCTGTCCATCAATTACAGTTTTGCCGAAAGTCCGTTTGGGAATATCATTGTAGCATCAACACCCAAAGGTATTTGCTATATGGCTTTCGCCGACGACCGGGAGGACGCTTTTAATAGTCTCCACGCCCAATTCCCCAATGCACAATACACGCAAATGGTTGATATAGCACAGCAAAACGCGTTGTTCATTTTCAAAAAAGACTGGTCGGAATTATCATCGGTTAAATTACATTTAAAGGGCACGAGTTTTCAGCTGAAAGTTTGGGAGGCTTTGTTAAACATACCAATGGGCGGTTTATCTACCTATGGCACTATTGCCGGGGCTATTAACCAGCCAACGGCCAGCCGGGCAGTGGGTAGTGCAGTAGGCGATAACCCGGTGGCGTTTTTAATCCCCTGTCACCGGGTTATAAAATCAACCGGCGAATTTGGGCAGTATCATTGGGGCGCTACCAGAAAAACGGCGATGATTGGTTGGGAGGCGGCTAAGGTGGGTGTGGCAGTTTGATGTTATTTATCAAATAATGTAGGGGCAATCCCTTGTGGTTGCCCTAACGGCGGGCAACTGCGCAGATCGACAGACATTATGCATTGTGGGCGACTTGTCGCTTCGGGGGCAACCACAAGGGTGGCCCCTACAAGTTTCAATTAATTTATTAAATCCAAAATGGACATAAAACAAAGAATCACCCACCTAAACTGGGATGTAATTACGGAAAACATCAACCAAAAAGGCTACGCCCATACCAGCCAGCTATTAACCGCCGGGGAATGCGATGACCTGATTAGCCAATATGCTAACGCCCAACTTTACCGGAAAACCGTCATCATGGAGCGACATAATTTTGGTTTGGGCGAATACAAGTATTATCAATATCCGTTGCCCCTTATCGTACAACAATTGCGCGAAACCGTTTATCCGCACCTCGCCCCTATTGCCAACAACTGGATGCGGGCTTTAAATATTGAACAGCAGTTTCCGGATACCCATGAAGAACTGCTGCAACTTTGCAAAGCACATCACCAACACAAACCCACCGCGCTAATATTAAAGTATGAAAAAGGCGGCTACAATGCCTTGCACCAGGATCTTTATGGTGAAGTCTATTTCCCCATGCAGTTGGTTTTGTGTTTAAACGAACCGGAAAAGGACTTCCAGGGCGGCGAGTTTGTGCTGATTGAACAAAGGCCAAGGGCACAATCAAAAGCCATAGTATTAACACCCCGCAAGGGTGACATGCTGCTGTTTACTACCAATTTCAGGCCGGTGCAGGGCACACGAGGCTATTATAGAGTAAATATGAAGCATGGAGTTAGCGAGGTGACCGATGGCCAAAGGCACACTGCCGGTATTATTTTTCATGATGCGGGATGATACAACTACTCAGCTAACTCGGGAAAAATATCTTCGAACATCATTTTTGCTTTCTCTTTAATATTATCTACGGAATCATCTTGGTTGCTTATCATTAAATAAGCGCTGTGTTCCAAATCCATAAAATGAGTGAATGTTTCGGTACCAAATAGGGCATACATTGCTCTTCGGTAAACCAAAAATCTTTTGGTTATTCTTTTTGGTTCGCTGTATCCTGTTTCACTTTTAACAGTATTAGCACCTAAGAAACCGTAACTCGCTAATGGGTTCTTATCGTGAATTTGTAACATTATCCGGATGCAGGTAGAAACCACTTTTGAGCAGCGATTTTCGTTTGTGAGAATATTGTATTTAAGAGAACTGTGCTTATGCTTCTTCAAAAAATATTTGATGATAAAAACATTGTACCGATATACTTCAACCTCAACTAAATAGTAATTATGATTTGATTTGAAGCTATAGGTAACGATCTCCTTTAAATAAGTTTTATTATGTGCTTTATCGACTCCAACCTTGTTGAACCGGTAATAACAATCGAACACTTAGGGAAGAAGATATTTATAAACAGATGGCCTGATGGCATTAATTTCTTCAATGGTTACCTTCACCAGTTGAGACTTAATTTTTTTATTAACCGGCTTAGAATTTAAAGGGGGTGTATCGATAGACGGCTCCTTAAAATCTGTTAAACGATTAGTTTCCATAATTTCCCATCATTAATATTCAACACAAATATACGTTAAAATGATAAAATAGTTAACAATAATAGGTTCCCAAATTTTCTTAATCCCTGGTCGAAAATTTATAATAATAATGATAAAACATACTACATTGGGCAATACCCCGTTTGAACGAAGCAGGCAACTGAAAGTACTGCTCGGCAGCAAACGCATAACCTTTGCAGGTAACTCAAACTTGAAAATTTATGGATCACTCAGATGTTCATCGGGCAAAAGGATGAAAGTGCAAAATAGGGTGTTCTTTGAGTCGGAAGCGGAAGCTGTTGAGTTAGGATACAGGCCTTGTGGACATTGTATGCGCAACGCTTATCAGTTTTGGAAAACAGCTACAGATAAAAAACGATAAGCTTAAAATTCAGTTGCGGGGGTTTTATATATTTGATGCACTAATCAGCTATGCTAAAAAAGACTTTTTTAATATTATTTTCCGTTTTTGCGGGAATCAACGTCCACGCACAATCTGCCGACTCTGTTTATAACCAGTATCTCGACTTTAATCTGGCAAGGCTGCAAAGCGATAACGATAAAATGCTGGAACTGGGCGAAAACATTTTGCCAAACGCCGAAAAATTACCAGAAAAAGCAAGAATAAATTTTTATTTTGCCGTTGGTCAGTTATATGAGAATAATAACGAACCCAAAAAAGCCCTGACTTATTACGAAAAAGTAGCCGTTGCCGTGCCCGATTATTACGTGGTACACCGTGCACTGGGCTATTTGTATTTGGCCAATGCCACGGAAACCGGGAAAAAACTAAATGGAGAAAACACCGATATCGCCGAGAATAAACGGCTGGCACAACTTTACGAGCAACAGGTAAGAAAAGCCCTCCCCCACCTGGAAAAAGCCCAGGCCTGCGACCCGAGCGACGAAACGCTGGCTATCATTAAAAGGCTTTATAAAAATATTAAGGACACAGCCGGGTTAAACTCGTTAGACAGCAGGTTAAAGCAGCTGAACAAAAATTGCATCGACATTTTGAGTTCTCAATAAATACAAATTTCCTTTATTTTCGCACCGCATGAAAGTAAGCCAGTTTGTTACCAAAATTATCCTGCGGATTTTCTTTATCCTGCTATTTGCCGCATTGGTGCCGTTCTTTTATGGCGATCAGGCTAAATTCCAGCATATTTACCTCGTATTCCATCACAATTGGGAGATGATATTCCCTGCCATCATCATTATTGCGTTCATCTTTTTGCTGATTACCTGCGCTGTGAAAAAGTTTAAAGAACCCCAATTAAACTGGCTGCTGGTGGTTAATACAATTGTATTATTGGCTTATGGTATTGCAATTTACATCCGGATTTTTCAAATGGTTCATTAGTCTGAACCTGGATTAAGCAGATTTTAGGATTTTTCGGATTTATGCGTATGCCCTCTTGTCTCACCAATGCAGCTTCTTTACTGACTTTCCAGACTTTTCCGACTTTCGGACTCCCGCCCCAACTCCCTATCTATCTTTTTGTTCCATCGTTCTTGCGCTGGCTGATCCGATCCGTGACGCGTTTCATCATCGTACTGCTTCTGCATTGTAGTCATTTCCCGGTACGAATCGAGGTACAGCACGTTAATCGGCCCGTCGTAATTGGATACTGGCAGGTTTTCGGCTTTAATTTTTTTGATGAAATTATTGGCGGCTATTTTGGCAATATCAAAATGCCTTTGCTCGTGGTTTAATACATAGTCATTCCGGCTATTGTCTTTTACCCAACAGGCACTTTTGGGTAATGCCACTTTAATGGCAAGTGTTATACGAACGACGCTATTCACAACCTCTGTATGCTCCTCATATCCTATCGTCGGAAAAACCTCCGCATCATAACGGCTGCTGGCTATTCTCGATTGAAAATCGTTCCAGTTCAGCGGTCTTTTAAAAGAGTAATAAACAGTATCACCCTCGGCCTTTTCGGCGTAGTCGGTAAATGCAACTTTCACACTTTTGGCTAATTTTATACTGGTGGCAGCCTGCCGGTCCATCCAATTGTTTATGTAAATCAAGCCGTTCGCCAGCATTTTTCGCAGCGAAGGTTCAATTTCTTGTGGCGGCCCGGCTAATCTGCTATAAACTGCACTGCCTGTATATTCAACTAAAGGCAGCGGGTCGTTATCATCGCGCTCAAGCGCAAATGCCATAATTACCTGCACATGTCCTTCCACACGGCCGCCGGCTAAGGCCAATTCTTTTATCGTACATTTCTTCAGGCTGATAATGACCGGACGTAGTTTAGTATTACGTGGCAAACTATGGCCAATAAACTGATTGATAGCTGCAAAACCGCCACCTTTTAAATCAACGGTATATGGTTTTGCGGGCGTATTTACTTTATTTACTGTAGGCTGCAATAAGCCAATAGTTGTTTTATCATCACGCTCATCGACTATCCGGGCTATATAAAATTCTTTGGGTGTAATATTTAGCTGTTCATCGTGCAAAACAATAACAGCATTTTGCTTTTGCGATGGCCGAAAAGCCTGCAACAAACAAGCAGCAATAAGTAAAATAAAAATACCTAACTTATAAACCGGCTTTATCATCATATTAAAAATAATAAACACTAATATTCGCTAATGGGAACGAATTGTCACGAATCTTATTAAACGTAAACAAATCAAAATTCGCGCTCATGCGCTTAATTCGTGAAATTCGTGTTTATTCAATCTCTCAACCAAAAATTAGTGTCCATTCGATCCAATTCGTGACTATTGGTGTCTGTTAAATTCGTGTCTATTCGCCCTATTCGTGAACATTAGTGTTCAAAATAGTTTTCCACACCCATACCATCCCCTCATAACCACCCGTTAAAAGTTGCATGTTCTCCACAGTATGTGAATTACTATTGTGAACAAAATTTTTACGTTTTTGTTATTTTCGCGAATCGTTAGTAGCTCTTATGATCAAACATAAATATATTTCGGTATTTGTTCTGATATTTTTTGTCGTACAAGCAAAGGCCCAGCAAAACCCCTCGTTTCAAATCCACCGCACCTGGCATACGGCAATGGAACTGCTGAATAAAGAAAAATTTGTTGCAGCGGCCCAGCAATTCCGCCTTATCGAAGAATCAAAACTAAAAACCAGCAATCAACCCCGTTTTGAGTCAGAATTAGCACTGATGCAGGAAAATGCACAATATTATGTAGCCCTTTGCGCCCTTGAATCGGGCAACGACGATGCTGAAAGCCTGCTACTAAAGTTCATCAAGGAACATCCCGAAAATCCGCTTACCAAGCTGGCGTATTATCATATTGGCCGCAAATATTCAAAAGAGCAAAAATACGAGGAATCATTAACCTGGTTTAATAAAATAGAAGCCGACGACTTAAACGCCGGCGACAATACCGAATATAAATTCCGCAAAGGCTACGCCTATTACATTACCGGCGATTTTAAAAACGCCAGCGTATTGTTTAACCAGGTAAAAAATAAACGGTCGGAATTTCAGGATGATGCTATTTACTACTACGCCTATATCGCTTATAATAATAAAGATTATCACCTGGCGCTTACCAATTTCGAAAAGCTAAAAGACTCCAAAAAATACGAACGCAGCTATCCTTATTATATCACTTCGGTATATTTTATGGATAAACGTTATAATGATGTAATTAGCTATGCTATCCCGGTTCTTAAAACCACCATTCAGCAAAACGAAAAGGAAATGCTGCGCTTAATTGCGGCTTCATATTTCGCGCTGGCCGATTATCCGAACGCTGCCGTTTATTATGGACGTTTTGAAGACGAAGATTTGGGTCAAACTCAAAACACACAGGATAACTACCAAATGGGTTACACCTACTTTAAGGTAGGCAATAACCAAAAAGCAGCAATCGAACTGGTAAAGCTTCAGCAGGATACTGATGTTTACAGCCAAAACGGCAATTATACGCTGGGTAATGTTTTCCTGAAAATGGATAACAAGCAAAGCGCCCGCAATGCTTTTTTTGTGGCATCAAAACTCAATTTTGATAAACAATTACAGGAAGATGCGTTGTACGAATATGCCAAACTATCGTACGAGCTTGACTTTAACACCCAGGCCCTTTTAGCCACCAGGGCTTATTTAAAAAACTATCCCCACTCGCGCCGGATAGAAGACGTGAAGACTTTACTGGGCGAGGAACTGTTGAACTCGCACAACTACCAGGAGGCCGTTGATATTTTGGAGCCTATTGCCAATGCCAATAAATCGGCCAGTGCACAGGATGCCTATCAAAAGGTTACTTATTACCGTGGACTGGAATTTTACAACGAGCGGGCTTTTGAAAATGGCATCGGCATTTTTCTGCGCTCATTGAAATATCCGCATGATCCGAAAATAAGAACATTAACTTATTTCTGGATGGCCGAGGCCATGTACGAGGTGCGGAAGTATAAAGAAGCGGTAGAGAAGTTCGAACAGTTTTTATCGTTCCCCGAAGCTGAGGATACCCATTTGGCCAACTACGCCAATTATGCTTTAGCCTACGCCGCCTTCGGCGATGAGCAGTATGGCAAAGCGGCCACTTATTTTAAACGCTTTTTAGATGGTGATGAGAAAACCCCGGCTACTATAAACGATGCGGTAAGCCGCTTAGGCGATAGCTACTTTGTATTGAAACAATACGGCAGCGCCCTCACCTATTACGACAGGATTATTGATCAGCACAGTAAAGGTCAGGATTATGCGCTGTTTCAACGGGGTATGATACAAGGCCTGCAAGGGGCGCCTGCTATGAAAATCAGCACGCTGAATGACGTGCTGAATAAATTCCCGACTTCGGATTATGCCGATGATGCCTCCTTCGAAATAGCTTATACCTACTTTTTAACCCGCGACAGCACCAATGCCCGCAACGGTTTGGTGAATATGATACAAAAATATCCAACCAGCAGCTATGTGCCGCGTGCGCAGGTAACCATAGGGCTTATTGATTATAATGCCGGTAATGATACGCTGGCCGTGCAATCGTTTAAGAAAGTGGTGCAGGAATATCCTTCATCTGATGAAGCGAAGCTGGCGCTGAGACAAATTCAGCGTATTTATACTGATAAAGGTGATGCACAAGGCTTTATCAGCTATGCATCAACAGTGCCTATGGCCAATTATACGGCTGCAGATCAGGAAGGCATTATGTTTACAGCTGCCAATAACCTGTACGAAAGAGGCGACTGGCTAAATACGGTGGGCGCTGTTAACGCTTATTTTGATAAATTCCCGAGCAAGCCTATTTACGAAAAGGAGGCGAGGTTTATCCGAGCCCAAAGTTTGGTTAACTTAAAACGTACTGATGAAGCAATTGTTGACTATAACGTAATATTAAACGACTGGACCAGTAAATATACCGAGCAGGCGCTTATCGCCATGTCGCGCTTGTATATGGCACAGAAAAAGTATAATGAAGCGGTGGTGTTTTTGAAAAAACTGGAAACAAACTCAGAATATAAGGCAGATTATACTTTTGCTATTAATAACCTGTTGTTTTGCTATTCGCAGATGAACATGCCCGATGATGTGATAAACTATGTGAACCAAACCAGGGATAACGAAAAATCATCAGACGAGGATAAATTCAGAACCGGGGTATACGCGGGCTCCGCTTATCTGCAAAAAGGCGATACCACCAGTGCTATTGACGAGTTTACCTACACCTACAAAAATACCAAAACCGTTGCCGCCGCCGAAGCTGCTTACAACCTGGCACGTATTGAGTACCTGAAAGGTCATTATAAAACATCACAAAAAGCCTGCTTTGCACTGGTTAAGGATTTGCCCAATTATGATTACTGGGTTACCAAAACTTTTATTTTGCTGGCCGACAATTACGTGGGGCTAAAAGATACATTCCAAGCCAAAGCTACCCTGCAAAGCGTTATTGATAATTACAAAGGCGACGATGACATTTTGCCAACGGCCAAACAAAAGCTGGATGCATTATCCGGAAAAAGGTAACAGCCAAACGAAACAGGATGAAACGAATGAATACGAGACAAGCAATGAAATTAAGATACATATATACCCTGCTTACGTTATTATTGGCGCTATGCTTTGTTCCTGCCGTTGCGCAAACAGGCCATAAGCCCAAAAAACATGCGGCAAAAGTAATTCGTAAAAAACCGGCGCCTAAAAAGCCGGTAAAAACTGCGCCGGTACAGCAAAAAGCAAACGCGCAAAACCTGGGTGATGCGGCAGCAAGTACAGCAGCCGATACCATAAAAAAGGGCGGTCAGCCGGCTGATTTGCCGGGCGGCTTATCGCAGGAAATTGTGGTTACCACAGCCTACAAACCGGTACTTGCCGAGGCCGTTAAGATTCGTATCAATCCCGATCTGGAAGATAAAACCCCTTTTAAAGCCCCGCTTTCATACACTCCTATTGATAAGCGCCTCGAAGATAATACCAATGTGCGGCCGCTAATTGCCATGAACCGTCCGGCCGAAGTGGATACCGACCGAACCAATAACTACATAAAACTGGGCCTGGGTAATTTAAAAACTACTTATGGTGAAGCTTATTTTAACAATGGTAAAGACCAAGCTTTGCAGGTTGGCGGCTATTTGAAACATTTTATGCAGTCGGGCAATTTAACCAAACAAAACTCTTCTAAGGAAGAAGCGGGGGTATTTGGCAAAAGCGTAGGCGCCGAAAACTCATTAAGCGGCCGTATCGATTACAATTATAACAGCAATTATTTTTATGGGTACGATCAGAAAAATCCACCCCCTGTTTTGCAGTTAAATAAGCAACATTTTAGTACTATAGGTGCAGAGGGCGAGCTGGTTAAAAACTATAAGGATGTTGATAACGATTTCACCTATGCGCTAAAACTAAAGGGCTATGTTTTTAACAATGCCTACCAGGCTAAGGAGAACAACCTCGTGTTGTCGGGTTTTTTAAATCAAACCATCGGTCAGTTTTATGCAGGTGTAAGTGGTTCGTTAGATTTTGCCACGCAAAAGGATAGCTTGTACAGCCTTAATAACAGCCTGGTAAGGGCAAACCCCTATCTTAAATTCCAGGGCGAAACTTATAAAATTGATGCGGGTGTAAATTTGGTTGATCAGTTTGGCACTACTTCCTCGTTCCACATCTTCCCTGCGGCAAAGTTGGAGTTACAGGTTATACCGAAATATGTACGCTTGTTTGCAGAGGTTAAGGGTGATGTTAACCGTTCGTCGTTGCTTGATTTTTCACAGGTCAACCCTTTCCTGGGTCAGAATATCCCGATTAAAAACTCTATTGATCAGTTAGATATTACTGCCGGTTTAAAAGGCACGTTAACTGCCGGCGTAAGTTTCAAAGTGGCTATTTTCCGGAACATGGTTAAAGATATGCCGTTATTTGTGAGCGACTTTAATTTCAACGGGTACAATAAGTTTACTGTGATATATGACGATGGCCAATCGCGCATTAACGGCATTAACGCCGAGTTAGACATAAAAGCATCCGAATCGGTTGATATTTACGGCCGTGCCGAGGTAAAACAATACCAAATGGCCACATTCACCCAAGCCTGGAATTTGCCGAAATACAAACTAACCGCAGGCACGGTAATCCACATCAGTGATTTAATAGATGTTACCGGTACATTGCTGTTCCGCGGTCCGGCTTACGACCCGCATCCGGCTGTTGATGCCAGTATCAGCCCTACTACTATCAACGCATTTGCCGATCTGAGTGGTGCTATTGAATATAAAGCGAGCAAAAAAATATCAATTTTTGTACACGTAAATAATATTTTAAACACAAACAATCAAACTTGGTTATACTATCCTGACTACGGATTTAATATCTTTGGCGGCGCGGGATTTGCTTTTTAAGCAAGCTTCTGCGATTTTGATAACTTATAATAAAGCGTACTTTAGCGGAAAATGAATTTAGCCGATTATTTAAGCGAACTTTTAGGGCAATATGATGAAGTAAGCGTGCCCGGTCTCGGCTACTTTGTACGCGAACACATCAGCGCCTACTATAGCGAAAGCGATGCCCGCTTTTATCCGCCCTATCACCGCGTAAAATTTGTACCCGAACCAAAGGACGATGATATTTTTGCACAATATGTTGCCGACAAAAAAAACATATCATTGGCATCGTCCAAATACTTTGCCGAAAAATTTGTGGCCAAGCTGCGGGAGGATGCGGCAAAAAGTAAATTCCTGTTTTCAGACCTGGGTTCATTCCGAATAGAACAGAATCAGTTGGTATTTAGTCCGAATGAAAAAATAGCTGCCGACCCCTCTTATTACGGATACCCGCCTGTTAGCATTTACAAACAGGGGCAACCGATTTTCGGCGAACCCACCAAGGCCGCTTTTATTCCGACACCCGCTGCACCCGTAGTTGTTACCGCCCCACAGCCAGTACATACGGTGCTAAAGCAGCAGTACTTTGAAGAAGAAACCGAGAGAAAACGACCTGTAAATATTTGGCTTGTTATACTGATTATTATTGCAGTGTTGGCTATCGCAGGGTTTGGCGTTTATACATTTTACCCATCGGTGTTTAACAAAGTAACGGAGCAATTTTACAAGCTAACAGGTAAACAAAAAATCAGGACCGATAGTTTAGAAAAAGCGAAGGCCGATAGTCTAAAAAAGGTTAAAGCTAATGTGGCACTCAAAACCGTGGCTGCGGCGGATACTTCAAAGCAGTCAACATGGATAATTGTTGAAAGTGACTATGCGACACGGCACGAGGCCGAGAAAGCGCGAAACTGGTTGATAAATAAGAAAAAAATTAAAGCAGAAGTCCGGGATGCCCCTCTTGGTCCACGTGTGCAAGTAACCGTTGGTAGCTTTCCAACATTTGCAAAAGCAGATTCAGCGATGGCAGTAATGTTCAATGCTGGTCAAATCAGTAAAAAATCAGAAATTGAAGAAGTAAAACAATGACATTATTATTCTTACAGGCAACCGATACGGTACATAAATTAGCAGACTCTATCAGCCGCACGGGCCAGCAATTGGCCAGTCCGCCGGAGGAATTACGCTTTGGCGATTTGATATTAAAAGGCGGCTGGGTAATGATCCCAATTGGTGTATTAGCCGTATTGGGCCTGGTTATATTTTTCGAACGGTATTTTACCATCCGCAAAGCATCAAAACACGACTCCAACCTGATGATACAGGTACGCGGCAGCATTGTTGCCGGTCAGTTGGAATCGGCAAAAGCCATTTGCCGCAACAGCAATACGCCGCTTGGCCGCATGCTGCAAAAAGGTTTACTGCGCATTGGCCGCCCTATTAAGGATATTGAAGGCGCTATTGAAAACGTAGGCAAGCTTGAAGTATCTAAACTGGAAAAAAACATTAGTATTTTAGGTATTATTGCCGGTATTGCGCCGATGTTTGGCTTTTTGGGAACCATTGTGGGGGTTATAAAAATATTTTTTGATATTTCTAAAACAGGCGATTTTAGCATAAACGTCATTTCGGGCGGTTTATATGTCAAAATGATTACCTCGGCCGCCGGCTTGATGGTGGGTATTGTAGCTTATGTTGGCTATCATATACTAAACATAATGGTAGACAGGGTGATACTACGCCTGGAGACCGATTCTATCGAGTTTATTGACTTATTGGAGGAACCAAGCAAATGAATTTAAGAAAAAGAAAACGGGGAGTTTCGGCCGAAGTGCATACATCGGCGATGAACGATATTATGTTTTTCCTGCTTTTGTTTTTCCTGATTGCATCTACTTTAACCAATCCCAATGTAATCAAGCTGCTGCTGCCAAAATCGGCATCGGGCAAACCTGTTTCCAAAAAAACAATAGTAGTATCGGTTACCAAAGATTTGAAGTACTATGTTGACAAAAAGGAAGTACAACTAAACGACTTGCCCACTGTTTTAGGAGCGTATAAGAAAGACAACAGCGAGTTAACTATTTTATTATATGTAGATAAGACCGTAGCCGTTCAGGACGTTGTAGATGTAATGGACGTTTCGCAAAAGCTGAATATAAGGCTGGTGTTGGCCACAGAGAAGAAACAGTAGGCAGTTTTCAGTTGGCAGTGAGCGGTGGGCAGTTCATGGTTGACGGTCGTAGTTCATAGCCGAAAAGCGATTTACGCCATGTCATTTCGAACGAAGTGAGAAACTGTCTCTTGAGCGAAGCGAAAAAACTTATACGTCTTGCTTAATGCACTATGCATGGCGCCAACGTGTACTCGTAAAGTTTTCTCGCTGCGCTCGAAATGACAGAGTTTGTTAGTTTGATTTTACCAATAAATGCGTTACGAAGAAGAAAATAATTATCCAAAAGCATTTTTAGCCACAGGCATCATATTAGCAGTGATGCTGTTGTTGTGCTATTTTATTGTTTTTAAGGACCCCGGAATTGTGGATGACGGCAACGGCGGCATCTTAGTAAACTATGGCACCACCGATCAGGGTATGGGTACCGATGTTTCAAGTACCGAACAACCTTCGGTGGCCGAAAAAGCTAACAAAACCGCACCTGATAAAGTAATAAAGGCCCCTCCTACCGAGCAAAAAACCCAGGTAGATAAAAGCGTTAAAAATATTGTTACCCAAAATAATGAAGATGCTGCTTCGGTAGCTACCAATCCTAAAAAAACAAGCAATGATGTGGCCAGCCAGGTTGCAAAACCGGTACGCAAGCCTGTTGTAAATCAAAATGCATTGTATAAAGGCAGCGCCAATAAAGGCAACGGCCAGGGCGATGGCACCAGCAGTATACCGGGTAACCAGGGCGTAAGCACCGGTTCGGCATTGGCATCTAATTATGGTAAAGGCGGAACAGGAAATGGCGTAGGCGGTACCCAGTGGAGTTTTGTGAGTATGCCCGACGTGAAAAACACACATCGGGTACAGGGCAGGGTAGTAATTAATGTTGTTATTGATAAGGATGGTAACATTATCACGGCCGATTATGATCGCCGGCAAACTACCAACCCCGATTTGGAACTAATTGATAAATGTATCACCGAAGTTAAAAACTCACGGCTTACGTCGCCAAAACAAGGTAGCGGCAACCAAAAAGGCCAGGTGGTGTTTCAGTTTAATGTCGATTAGTTCATGGTTCATAGATCATAGTTCATGGTTCATAGTAGAAAAGTTCTTTGTCAAGGCCTTTTCCCCTTTGCCGTACTGGAACGCAGTGAAGGATCTTCTACGACATACATAGAACTATGCACCCGAACTATTGCAGGGCACAGAAGATCCTTCGCCCATTCAAGGATGACAAATCTGCTATTTCAAAGCTGCCCCCTGTCGCAATCTTCTCATTTTACTTTCACTAAACAAATATACCGCTAACTTTGCTCCCGTTCCACGGTTCCCCCGCTATGAACCATGAACTATGAACCATGAACTACACGCAAACCATCCAATACCTCTACACCCAACTACCGTTATTCACCCGTGTTGGCGCTTCGGCCTATAAGGCTAATTTGGATAATACTATTGAATTATGTAAACGGTTAGATTATCCTCAAACTAAATTCGAAAGCGTACATATAGGCGGCACCAACGGAAAAGGTTCAACATCGCACATGCTGGCAACTGTACTGCAAACTGCGGGCTATAAAACAGGCCTGTATACTTCGCCGCATTTAAAGGATTTTAGGGAGCGTATCCGCATCAACGGGCAAATGATCAGCGAGCAAACTGTAATTGATTTTGTTGCTGCGCACCGGACGGATTTTGATGAGATAAGTCCTTCATTTTTTGAAATGACGGTTGCCCTGGCTTTTGACATTTTCGCCGCCGAAAAAGTGGATATTGCCATAATCGAAGTAGGTTTGGGTGGTCGCCTGGATTCTACCAACATCATCACACCACTGCTTTCCATTATCACCAATATCGGTTGGGATCACATGAATCTTCTTGGCGATACTTTGCAACTGATAGCAGGTGAAAAAGCGGGGATCATCAAACCGCATATCCCGGTTGTTATCGGTGAACATCAACCTGAAGTATCGAAAATATTTATTGACAAAGCGGTTGCGCAAAATGCGCCCATTAGTTTTGCTTCGGATAAATGGAGTGTTACAAAACGTGAAGTAAATACCCCGCAGTTTGAAATCGCGGGGATCGATACTCTTTTAGATATTGAGGCAATTAAAATCGGTAATAACCCACTAACTTCCAATCTCCAACCTCTAATCACTAATCTTCAACT
>JABDBM010000073.1 GCA_013288685.1 Bacteroidota bacterium
AAGAATATTATGCTTATACGACGGAAGGCCGGGAAAGAGTACAAGTGCAGGAATACGCAGCCGTTCACGGCAGCATTGAAAAAGGCATCGCGGCGCTGGTTCGTGAACAACAGGAAAAATTAATATAAACTAAAATCGAAGCCTATGAAAACGCTAAAAATCATGCTGCCGCTCGCAATCGTATCATTTGCGATTGCCTGTAACCCCGGCAGAGACCGGACTATTTCGGGTATTTATGTTATGAGTTTTAAAAATGCGTATAGTATCGCCACAGATACCATAGTTATTCAGGTCTATAACCCAGGCGCCAATACTTATCAGGTAGAAAGAAGAGACGGATACCACCGCATCCGGGATGGCAAAATTTTGCCCAAAGAATTCAGACAAGAGTATTGGATGGCCACTTTGGACAAAGACAAGCAGGTACTTCAGGAAAGCGCATACGGACGACAGGTCTATATCAAAGGAGATGGAAGTTCCTTATCATTTGGCGGAACTTATCAGAAGATTAAATAAGGTAAAATGCAATTCACTTATTCAAATTAACTTCCGCTTCAGGCGGGAGAAGGAGGGTTTTTTATGAAGATTTCAAAGATAATACTACCCGTAGGCCTGGTCATCGTACTGGTTTCCTTTAACGCGGAAAGGGCAAATGCACAGTTCGTCGTCAGTGAAGTGGTCAAGCTCACCGTAACCAAGGTCATTAAGGCGATTGACCTGAAAGTTCAGCGGATGCAGAACCAAACGATCTGGCTGCAAAACGCGCAAAAGGCGCTGGAAAACCAATTATCTAAACTCCGGCTGGCCGAAATCTCCGGCTGGACCAGTCAGCAGCAAGCTTTGTACAGCGGTTATTATGATGAGCTCTGGAAAATCAAATCGATCATCACCTATTACCAGCGGATCAAGGACCTGACGACGAAGCAAGTGGCGCTGGTCACTGAATATAACCAGGCATGGACCATGCTTAAACAGGACAAACATTTCAGTGCTGTAGAACTGTTGCAAATGGAACGGACTTACACCGGCATCCTGGAAGCCAGCGTCCAAAACCTGGATCAGATCATGCTCATCGTCAACAGCAACAAAACGCAGATGACGGATGAGCAGCGGCTGGAACTGATCAACCATGCAGGAGACCACCTCGATGGTAATTACAGTGATCTCCGGAGGTTCAATACCCAAAATGAAATGCTGAGCCTGCAGCGCAGCAAAGATCTTGGTGATACACAAACAACAAAAGCGCTATATGGAATCAATTAACAAACTCAGAATGCGATCGGCCGATGTCCGGTGCAAGGCGAAGCATTTACTGGTGTTTTTGACTTTTGCTGCGATCAGTATGGGTCTGGCGACAACGGCACATGCTCAAACTTTCTCGGAATGGTTCGAGCAGAACAAAACGCAAAAAAAATACCTGCTGCAACAGATCGTAGCGCTGCAGGTTTTCTCCGGGTATTTAAAGCAGGGCTACCAGGTGGCAACAAATGGGATGACTTCCATTTCAGGTTCTTTAAAGAAAGAAAACGACCTGCACGCTACCTACTATGGACGGATGAAAACCGTAGATCCCGTTGTGAAACACAACGCTATGGTTAAGGATGTGATGACCTGGCAACAGGATATTTTGAAAAGGTTGCAGGATATTGCTGCTATCAGCGGCCTGACCACTGATGAGAAAAATTACCTGGCTAACGTGAAAACTGCGGTTCTAAATGATTGCGACCTGCAATTAAATACGCTTCAAAATTTGCTCGCAGACGGGAAAATGGAAATGAGCGATGCAGAAAGAATCGCGCTCCTGACGAAGATCCATACTGCAATGCGGGACAATTACCGCTTTGCGTCTGAATTTGCGGCCCAAGCAAAAATATACGCGCTCCAAAAGCGGCAGGGACAAAACGAAGCCGCCGTGGAAAAACAGTTATACGGTATCAATTAATCGAAAATGCCATGAAAAACAGTTGGAAAATCGGAGTCACTTTTAGCCTTGCGGTACTATCCATATTCAAGGCTGCCCCCTGTCATGCCCAGGCACAGGAAATGCAGCAGTTGATCCTTGATATTGAAAAGCTGACCCAAATGAAAGGCATCCTTTCGGATATGAAAACCGGGTACCAGATCTACCGGCAGGGTTACGGTACGATCTCGTCTTTGTCCAAAGGGAATTTTAACCTGCATAATGTTTTCATTACCGGGCTGATGTCGGTTAGTCCTTCGGTGAGGAATTATGGGCGAATCGCTGAAATTTTAGTCAATGAGGCCAGCCTGATCAGTGAATATAAACGGGAAAGCAGCTTGTTCCGTCAAAGCGGAAGTTTTAGCGCTTCGGAGCTGAGTTACATGAGTGATGTGTATACCCGGCTGGTTTCGGAAACTTTGGATAATGCCGAAGAGCTGACCAATATCATTACCGCAAATAAGCTGAGGATGTCCGATGCCGACCGGATAAAAGCTATTGACCGGATCTATGGCACCAGTTCCGATAAGCTCCAGTTTCTCCGGTACTTTAATAACCAGGGCGTAACCCTGTCATTGCTGCGCAGCAAGGACGCGGCAGACACGCAAACGCTCAAGCAGCTGTATGGTATAAACAATTAAACTGAAAAACATGAAAAAGAAGATAGTAACAATCGTAATTATCGCGCTGGCAGGGGTTGTTTTTCCATTATTTTCCCGTGCGGACGGATTGCCAACCGACATCCAGGGGCTTCAGGGAACCCTAAACGGCGTTTATAATGATATGCTGCCGATGTGCAGCCAGTTGATCGGCGTTGGCCAGGCCATTGCAGGATTCGGCGCGCTTTGGTATATCGCCGCCAGGGTATGGCGGCAGATCGCCAGTGCGGAAGCCATTGATTTTTACCCGCTCCTGCGGCCCTTCGCCCTTGGTTTGGCAATTCTGCTCTTTCCCGCCGTTATTGCGGTGATTAATGGTATTATGTCACCAACGGTTAGCGGCACAGGCAGCATGGTGCAAAACTCAGATGCAGCCATCGCGCAGCTTTTGCAAGCGAAGGAAGCTGCTGTAGAAAAAACAGATGCGTGGCAGGCATACGTGGGTGATAAAGGTGATGGCGATGAAACCCATTGGTATAAATACACCCATCCCGAGGATCATACTGGTGCTGGGAACTCCGGAATAATGAATGGTATCGGCAATGATATCAAATTCGAGATGGCAAAGGCTTCCTACAATTTCCGGAATACGATCAAACAATGGATGTCCGAGGTCTTACAGGTGTGCTACGAAGCCGCCGCCCTGTGTATTAACACGATCCGCACCTTTTACCTGATCGTGCTGGCTATTTTAGGGCCGATTGTTCTCGGGCTGTCTGTATTCGATGGTTTTCAGCACACGCTAACGACATGGCTGGCCAAATATATCAACGTTTTCCTGTGGCTTCCTGTAGCGAATATTTTCGGGGCCATCATTGGCAAGGTGCAGGAAAACATGCTGAAGCTGGATATTTCACAGTTACAAAGTACGGGGGACACTTTTTTCAGTTCCACAGACACTGCTTATCTCATCTTTCTGATTATCGGCATTATCGGCTATTTCACTGTGCCGAGTGTCGCAAATTACATCGTCCATGCCGGAGGCGGCAACGGCCTGTTGCAAAAGGTTAACACGATGGTCAGCTATGCCTCCAATTCAACCATGCAGGCAGGTTCGTCCGCCGGCACTAGGTTCGAGCAAGGCGCACAGAATTTAAGAAATGCCCCAAGCGATTTTATGAAAGGTTACACTGGTACAGGAGAGAGAAAATCCAACTACCAGGAACAAAAACTATCCGGCAAATCATGATGATTCACCATTAAAATATCAAACCATGTTTACACATCTCAAAAATATAGATACCGCTTTTAAGCATATCAAGCAGTTCAGCCTCTTCCTGATTATCGGGAATGTCATCACCATGTGTTTTTGCATCTATAAAAGCAGCCAGGTAGTTAACGAAGCCCAAAATCGCATTCATATCCTGTATAACGGCAAGGTTTTGGAGGCTATCGCGTCTGACCGGCAGCATAATTTACCGGTAGAATTACGGGATCATATTAAAACCTTTCATCAATACTTTTTTGACCTGAGCCCCGATGATAAAGCGATCCTGGCCAATGTCTCCAAAGCGCTGTACCTGGCGGATGAATCGGCCAAAAGGCAGTATGATAATTTACAGGAGGCAGGGTATTACAACAACCTGATCTCGGCCAATATCTCGCAGGAAATAAAGATTGATAGTACGGAACTGGAAGGGAAACAGTTTCCCTACACCTTTACCTGCTATGCAACGGAAAAGCTGGTCCGATCCAGCGGCACCGTCTACCGTAAGCTGGTTACCCAGGGCGAAGTAAGAGACCTGGAGAACCAGACCGATAATAACCCTCACGGCTTTCTCATCCAGCACTGGCAAATATTGGCTAACCGTGATACAGTCATTCAAGCTCATTAACATGAATTTTTTAAAAAGAAAATCACAACAAGCCGACGAAACCGGCGAAGATCTGGCCAGAACAATCGCTGACCAGATACTCTTTTGGCAAAACGCGCTGGCTGAGAAAATGAATAAGCGAATTAACCGGTATTCTAAAAAGCGGCAAAAATGGCTGCTTTGGATTTTCTGCGTAGCGTCGGCAACCGCCTTTGCCGTTTGCCTGACCATTCCTTTTGGCAAAATTACGATGAATATGCAGGGGCGTAATTACCACCCAACACATATCGGGTTGCCATCTGACATCCCAACTAATCCTGCTCATTTAACGCCAACAGATTCATTAACTACAAAAAAATAAATAACATGGAAAATCAACAGCAAGCCGGGTCGACGCTGGCGCACACCGACGAATTTCTTAAAAAGCGTAAATTTTATTTAGCGGTACCGCTCCTCATCCTGCCATTTATTACGATGGCGTTCTGGGCGCTGGGCGGCGGAAAAGACGCCGGTAAGGCGGTAAGTTCAATTCCTGAAAAAGGTATCGATATGGTGCTCCCTTCTGCACAGTTCAAGGATAAAAAGGAAAAGGACAAGATGGACATTTACCAATCCGCAGGGAAGGATACAGCAAGAACGAAAGAAGGTGTCAATAAAAGTTTTATCCAGGCAATAGGCTTTGACCCCAAAACGGTAACATCCCCGGATTCCGCCAAAGTCTCTAAAATAGCGACACCCGTTTACGCCAATACTGCAGACCAGCAATCCGCTAAGATCGAAGCCAAGCTGGCACAGATCAACCGTCAGATAAGCCAGCCACAGCAGACAGCCGATGTGCCGCAGGCTCCTGATCCCGAAGTCAGGCGCCTGAATAAAATGATGAAGACGATGAGTTCGGCAGTGGAGAGGACCCGGAAATGAAACAGCTCAATAATATGCTGACCAAGATCCAGGCGATCCAAAATCCTGAGGCGGTAAAAATTCAGGCAAAGCAAAAAAAGGAAAGTGACAGCGCGTTTCGTGCGATACCTGCCGTGGTCGACGGCAAGCAAAAAGTAATGAATGGCGGCACCGTACGATTAAAGCTTACCGATTCCATCAAGCTGAAGGGAGCCAGGCTGCCAAAGGGCCAGCTGTTGTTCGGCGCTTGCCAGATCACTAATCAGCGCCTGCTGCTGACCATTCAAAATATCCGGATCGGCAAAAATATACTCCCTGCTGACCTGACTGTTTTTAGCCTGGATGGGATGCCCGGCATTCCCGCGCCTGAAGCGGAGCTAACCGGAGCAGCGGGAAGTGGCGCAGATAACGCCATTGAAAGTATGCAGTTCCTGAGCATGGATCAATCGCTCGGTGCGCAGGCGGCGGCCGGGGGGATCAATGCAGCCAAGGGCTTGTTCAGCAAAAAGGTAAGAAAGATCAAAGTAAAGCTGCAAAATAATTTCGCTGTGCTCTTACGGGATAATAGCCGCAAAAAATAAACGATAGGCAAATTAATTCAAAACCACTTAACTGAAATGCAGCTATCTGAAAACTATGATGACCTGAAACGCAGGCTGGAAGGTTTAGGCTATAGCAGTCCTGAATTGGATAGCCGCCTGAGAAATGGCCTGCTCAGCGCCCGGGAGGCGTTTATCGCATATCACGAGGAAACGGTCGGCAATTTAAAATTGGAATGCTGGTTCAACTTTGAGGCAAATGAAGCGGGTGGCCGGCACGAGCTGCTTTATTATGAAGCCACGCTGCGCGTCCTGGCAAATATAGATTTACAGGCTGCCGGATTTACATGGCGTTCATTTGACAAGGACGTACCAAAGTCACGGGCAACTGAAGTGTTATTAAAAACAATGCTGACTCTACGCCGTGATGATGACCCAACGCTATAGATCATGAACCGGAAGGGGGCAATTGAGTTTTTAAGAGATAATCCAATTGGTACGAATCTCAAAAAGAACCTGGGTCCGGTTGATGAGGCAATAAAGTATCTTCAAGACGCCGGATATGGTGAATGGATGGCGGCGGAAATCCGCGACCAGGCAGCAAAACAACCGGCGCTATTTTATCTCGAAGACCATTTTCGCAAAGGGGAAAACCGGCTGGTTTTTGAGATCATGTTTGCGGTAAGCGATAGCTGCGTTACGCTGGATAAGATGCAGGCTAACCTGCTGGTGGTACCTATACAGCACGGAATACTCAATGGAATAGATACTGTAGCCCTTGATGAAAAAATGAAATCCGTGAATTGGCAAACTGATTATCCGGTAGCACACGTGAACACACTTCCGAAAATCGCCGGAATCTACGATGAAATAAAAAAACTCGGCGACGGGCCCGATCCGTACGGTAAAAAAGTTGCGGAAATGTTGGGCGTAAAACACTGGTCATGGACACCTATCAGTGATTACAGCAGTTATTGGCAGGACAAAAAAGCGGACTACCTCACCATCATGGAATTTCATGGGTTGCCGCGGGTAGCGGATGCCTATAACCACCTGCTCACCCTGGCGAATGGCCATCAGCATAATTTTTTTAAACAAATACATCAAAATAACATGAACACACAAAATTTAGATTTTTTAAAGAACAGCTTACTGAACCTGGGGTTCGGTGATAAGCTTAATGCGGCACTTGAAAAACAAATGGAAGACAAGGCACCTCAATTTGCCCTGACTGCGCAGCACGAGTTCAACCAGAAAAAGATTGATTACACGCTGAACTTTAAAGCGGGCGATAATCAGGAAATGTACTTTTTCAATAATTATGATGCCAGTATCTCCAAAGGGAAAAACGAACAAATCAAGCAAACGTTCTACATCAATAAAGGCAACGGTGTAACTGCGAAAGAAGCCTTTAACCTGATGGAAGGGCGCGCGGTTAACAAGCAACTTTTTAATAAAGATGGCGAGAAATACACTGCCTGGCTGGTGCTGGATAACGAAAAACTGACCGACAAAGGTAACAAGGAAATCAAAAGGTTCACCGAAAACTACGGCTTTGACCTGGAGCTGACCCTTAATGGAATAGGCATTAAAGAAATGGACGATCCCAAAACCAAGGAAGATCTTTTTCGATCCTTAAAAAAAGGGAACGCACAACAGATTACCGTTGAAAGAGATGGTCAGGAACAAAGGTATTTTATATCGGCAAATCCCCAATTTAAAACTGTGGACGTTTTGGACCATCAAATGAAAAAGATCAAGCGGGAAGAATTGTTAAAACCCGATCAAAAACAACAATCCAATAAAGAAAAGCAAAGCACGGGGCAGAACGAAAAAAAAAAGAAGTCCAGGGAACATAAAGTAAGTGCCTAAGATAAAAGCCTGAACAGAATTACTGTTCAGGCTTTAAAACCCAATAGGCGTGAGACTTATTTTGTATTTTTCTTTTCGGTTACTTCTTTACGAATGTCAGTAGCGGCAACCTTCAGTTGCAGCATAACATTTCTTAACCGTGTTCCCGCAGCGTTGTTACCTTTTTCATAAAATGCAGCAGCTTCTTTCACCCTGAAGAAATACCGGCCCCGCGCTAGCGATATAAAAGTCAGTCGTCTTAGCATTGCTGCAATAACCCCGTGCAGCATTAGATTAGGGTGAACATCGGGAGCCTCAACCGTTCGCCTTTTTTGCCAATCTTATTTAGGTAGCGGTCTTCTACCATTCCTTTTCGTTCGGCCAAGGCATGATAATAAATAGTTATCTATGATTGAAAACTAACTGATTTGATTCGTTGCATAAATACATGATAAACTATTTTACTAAAGTTTTTTGGTAATGAGGTTATAATGAATAACCAAAGGAGAGCAAAAGATTATGAGTGGTCGAGCTGGTTCAAAATATCTTGAGCAAAAACTGCGTTTTTGACTTGCTTAGGGCTAATTTACGACTAAATTTTTGTTTTTGCAAGTATCAACCCTGCGCCGCGCATGGCGTTGCGGTTGCGGGTGTGGTGGGTTTCGGAAAAGCGGGCTTTGACGATCTCTTTGCCCCATATTTTGCGTCCGGCTCTTTTGGGGTTAGCTTTAAAGTCGGCGTTGCGCTGGGCGAAGTGTTGGGATATGGCGGTTTTACACTCGTCTACGCAGGTGTAGTCGCTGTTGTGGATGACGGCTTTGGCGAGGCCGGCAAAGACGGATTCGATGACGTTGAGGAATTGGGTGGATGCGGGTAATGGGGCGAGCTTGATGTTTTTATCTTCGATATAGGTTTTAAGGATTTTGGAGTTGTGCCAGCTGACCGCGTCCCAGCATAGGTATAATGTTTCACCGGGGTATTGAGCCATAAGGAGGTCGATGAGTTTGATCATTTCAAAGGTGTTCTTTTTGTCGGAAAAGAAATGGGTGACCTGGTTGGTGGATAGTTCGAGGGCGGCGGTGCAGATGACGATGCCTTTGGCTTTTTGTTTTTCGGGCACCCAGTCCGGGCCTTCGTTTTCTAGTTTCAGGCTGCGGCCGCCTTTGATCTTGATGGATACCGGGCCGTATTCGTCAATAGAAAAAAACTTTTCGTTGGGCTGGAGTTTTTGTAAGATGGATTGGATCTTTTTGATCTTCTCCCGGAACTTGGGGTCCGGGCTGGTGAGCATTTCTCGTGATTTTTTATACCGGTAGCCCATTTGGTGAATGCACCAACGTACCTGTTCATAATTGAGGTTTGGGGTATATAACTGGTTATAAACGGCGGTTAATGCCAGCATGCTCCAGCTGGTTCTGTTCAAACCATGCAATTTTGGTGATTCGTGTATCAATTTCATTAGCTTTTCCTTGCGGCCTTTGAGTAAAGCAGTTTGCTGGTGATTGCGGGGGTTGGGGCCTAAATCGAATCCTTTTAAGCGCTTTTCGGTATAGGCCTTAAGCCAATTGGTGATACTGCGGTGGCTGGTTTCGGTCTGTACGATGATTTCTTTGCGCGTAAAACCATTAACCGCCATATCCAGGCATTTGGCAATCTGCCAGAGGCGGTGGTTATTGCCGTTCCGCCATGCTTTTAAGACAGGTAAGTCAGCAGGTTCAATCCTGTGCAATAATTTCTCCTGTACAGGGATAATACTTTCCCGGATCCATTTAAATAAAAGTGGTTTAAAGGTTGGATATTTATAGGTGTGCTGGCTTAGCGCTTTGTAGCGGCTGTAAACTTCGGAGGGTTGTATGTTGGGTGTGGTTAATTCGGTCACCAACGCTGGCAACATCCGCATCAACTCATCATACTTCTGCGTGGCCCAGTGCGGGCGCCTGGGCTCCCCCGGGTAAAAACCAAAATCATCCAGCCTATCCGGGAACTCCGCACGGATACGCTCAAACTCCCGCTTATACATCCAGGTCGTCTTGGTGGACACCTTTAGCTCCTTCGCAAGCGCATAACTATTGTAATCGCCCGCAATAAACCGCTTACGCAGAATATCCGCCTTACCGATGGCCAGTTGGTAACGATGCATACAAAGAGTACATTCTTAACCGCAGTTTAGTTTTCCGTGACTCAATGTGACATTACTACTTACAGCATCTTGGATATTTCATCGTATTCGATCGAGTTTTTTTTGTAAAGTTTTAGTAGCACTTCTTTGTTTACAGATTTCAATTTGGAGTCTTCGATCACTAATGCGGCTCGACCTTTGTTGTAAATTGAGATCGCTGTATGTCGCGATACGCCAATATTTTGAAGGGCGATGATTACCCGGTTTTGTGTGCCGTATTCCAGTAAGTTTGCCCAATTTTCACCCGCTTGATCCTCCCCCAGTATATTAATGACGACCTGGTAATATTGATTGAAGTATTTTTCAAATAAAAACCGCAAGACATATTCGATGTCGTCTATAATGAGTTCAATCAATATGTTCACATGCCTGGGATCTTTTTTATCGAAGGGCACATACTCGTTATAGTTTATCGCAATGGTTCCTTTTTCCTTGTCGGTGTAATCGATCGCCTGCTGAATAATGGCGCTGAGGCTAAATCCATTGATCCACTTATTCATTAACATGGCATAATAGGTCATGCTAGCTTTATGTTTTAACTTTTTCTCGACCTTTTCCCAGTCATAGAGGTCATATAGACGCTCCAGCAAAGCTTTGCAAATTTCATAAGGCTTATCCAAGTTCCCCGAGGGAAGCTTGATATTTTTGCCCTCCCGGTGTTCCTTTTGCAGTTGGAGATAAACCTTTTGCTGGATGTTAATATTGATGGAAGGGTTGGCATTCAGGATGACCAAAGGAACGGTGATGTCCTGTCCCCGTTTGCGTGCCAACTCGACAATCTTTGCTTTTTTGTCTTTGATGAGTTTGTCGATCAGCGGGCTTTGATAACTCGAATTGGTTTGCAGGCTATCGATGCAAATGATGTTGGCGATATATTGCAGGATTTCTTTTTCTGTTTCCGAACCAGAGATATCTTTTTCCAGCAATATTTTTTCGATCCTTTGAAGGTTAGCGTCGATCTTAGCAATTACAGTTGGTGTCAGTTTTATCGGCCTTTTCACCAGGATCGTGTCCTTGTTTTCCCATTGGCACCCTTCGTGTTTGACGCAATAGATATTCCCGGATAATTCCACGTTTAAACGGCCGGCCCGGCCCGTCAGGTTCCAGAAATCGATTTCTTCCAGTTTACTGAGCCCGTTTTTATTGTTAAGGATAAAGAGATTTTTGGTGGGCATATTTACCCCCTCCAATAAGGTGGAAGTGCAAAAGACATTGGTGACCAATTCCTTTTTATAAAGGTCCTCCACTAAATTGCGGATCAATTGCGGTAATTTTCCGTGGTGATAGGCTACGCCCCTGACCAGCAGTTCTGCCAGGTAATATTCCGGGTGGACATATTCCTTAATCTGGTCGGTGGCTTTGGCCACCTCATCCGGCATAGGTGCCAAAAGGACTTGCATATCGGCGAAATGTTTTGCGGCCTGTATCGTCGCCAGCTTGCTGTTACTGTAAACCAGGTTATTTTGACGACGGCCTAATTGCTGGATGACCTGATAAACATCCAAAAACTGCGGATTGAAAGGAAGGCTGTTAACCTGCTGGCCAAGATTTCGTTCATAAGATTGTACGGTTTTTTCTTCCAGATCGATAAAGTACAAATTTTGGGAAACCGGTGATTCATCGGTTTGGTAAACGTTATTAACCGACTCCCGGTTAAACAGTTTTAGAAAAACTTCCGGATTGGACACATTCGGTGAAGAGAAATATAATTTAAGGTTGTTGCCAAAACGGGTCAGCGACCGTTCGATCGCGTTATAGGTCGTGACGCTACGGGCATCTTTTTGCTGCGCTAATTTGTGGGCTTCATCTACAAAAAGGAAACCGACCTTGGTTTCCTTATCGTTGGATAAAAAGGAGGTCAGCCGTTCCGGCGTTAGGATCATCAGGTAGTTAAATACCTCTTCGGTCGCCAGTTCTGACACATTGGAGTTGGTGATGACCTTATATTTATATTGCGTCAGTAATTCTGCTAATTCGTGCTTGAGATCGAAGGCGAACTGATTGATTAGCGCCCGCGTAGGCACTAAAATGATCAGGTTTTCCTTGGGGCTATTCTTGAGTGCCTTTTTAATAAAAGCTTTAATTATAAAGGACTTGCCCATAGAGGTCGGGCCTGAAAAACTAAAAGCGGTGCTGTTACTCAACCTGGAAAATAGTTCAAATTGAGAGTCGGTAAAAACCATATTACCACCGTCAGGTACGGCCTGGATCAGTTTTTTGGATTCCATCTCCAGTACCCTGTAAAAAGGGATCTCGGCCACGTTGTCATTTTTCTTCTCCAGGTAATTCAGCGCCGGGAAATTACCGAGCTTAGCATAAACTGCTTTCGCCACCGTTTTATAAAAAGGATGCTTGGCATAGCCCGCATTGAGAAACGTGATCAACTGGTAGGCCGCGTTCCTGGCCGCAGGATCCATCGAACCGGATAAAATGTCAGCGAACCGCAAAGCGTCCTTCAACTCCTTTAAGGCTAAACCAACCGGCGCTAATTGCGCGTCTTGCATTGCAAACGTGCTTTCGCCATTCAATACCGAACAGCGGTTATGCAATTGCCGGAAGTAAAGATCATTCAGTACGTCCCTAGTTAGCCGTTCGATCAGGATCTCGTTCATTTGCTTAATTTGTTGATGATCTCTACCCGTTTGGCTGCGAGGTCGCTAAAAGGAATAATATAGATATAGAAACTATACCCAACGAAATGTTGTTTTTTGATCTGATTGTTGATCGAATCTATTTTACCAACGATCTCTTCGCGGATGCGTGTGCGAAGCGCTTCCCGGAATTCCGCATTTGGTTTTTTGCGCTCTTCGTCGGTGATGTGCATATTGTAACCCAAGAAGATACCAAAGGAATAATCCATATTGGTCTCATCTTCCTGCGCACTCGGCATAATGATCTTTTTGAGAAAGGTATAAGCTTCGTCCGAACAAGCCTCTTTGATCAGTTGGCTATTAATTAAATCGATCTCGAATTCCAGCTTCCCTTTACGGTCGGCGAGTAACTTAGCGATCGATTCAAAAGCTCTGTAAATACCTTGTTGAAGGTCGGCGTTTAATTTGGATTCACCAAAGACCAGTTGGTAGTCCTTATCACTGACTTGTAGCAAATGAACGCCATCAGCGCCGTTGACGTACATTTGATTGGAGGTTTTGATCTCCAGTTTGGTCAGAATCTTGGGCGCATTGAGATGACATTCTAAGAGGCAATAAAGCAACAACTCACCCAGTTCCCCGCCTTCTCCTTGCTGGTTTTTTTCAACATACTGACGAAGCTTGGCTTTAGATTTATCCACCAACGTCCGCAATTTATCTTGTTCCACTAAATACTGGATCTCTTTGCGGGAAAGCGCAAAATGATGCAGCTTATCGCCCAGCAGATCAATCAGTTCGTTATAGGCAAAGGAGTTGTTCACCACTTTTAATGTGAAGACATTGAGCTTATTGCCATTTTCTAAGGCTTCATCTTTGATGTCTGAATAAAACAGATCCAAAAAATCCGCGTGGATAGATTTGTCGAGCATTGGATAAAGAAAATTAGGACATCATATCAGGCCAGATTTTTAAAGGTAATATAAAATCCTCAATGTCAAGCGCTAATCGATAATGATGCCTTAGTAACGTTATCGCTTCTTTTCGCTCGGCTTATGAATGTGAGGCGGCAAGGTCGGATGTTTTGGTTGGTTCGGCGGGTCTACATGCCTTCTTCTGTCGTCTGTTCCATCTGGTTTTTGTGGCTTTGGCCCGGGTTTAATTGCTTGCATAATTCTTTCTGTTTAGAGTTTGATAATATTTATGCTGCAAGTTAATAACCATAACCTGAATGGTTTTACGGTTAACCGTAAGGCTTTCGTTTTTACTTTATTCTGGAATTATAATGGTTATTGAGGATCGTTGCCGTTAGTTTGAGCAGGCGCCGTTCGGGGTAAAGCGGGTGTTGTCCGTCGGAAGTATAATATTCGACCTCGCCATTGATTTTGGCGTACCAAACTTTGCCGATGGAGGCTGCGGTAAGGGTATCGGGACGGGTGATTTTTTTGAAGTATTGGAGTTTAGCTTTATCGAGCGCGATAACCGTCAGTGTAGTATCTGTAGGCTTTTTATTGCAGGAAATCGGTTCATAATGGTCCGCGTTCCAATACATGCATTTTTCATCCCCGGATGGTCGGTTGATGAGGAAATAACCAGCAATAATAAAACCAACTAACAATAACGCATACAACATGATTCGCTTATTTGTTTTCCCTTTTTCAGTATCGCCGTTTATGACATCATCTTCGGTTTGAACCAGATCAACTCGTTCCGGCTCTCCAGCGGGCGTGGGCATTTTTAAATCGGGATGAAAAGGGCGCGGCCTAAAATCCATCAACCAGGCTAACATATTAATATTCTTTAAACTGGGTTCTATCGTCCGGTCATTTAAAAAATTATTCAATGTCCTGAATTCTTCCGCTTTTGAATTTTGAATAGCAATCTGATAAGCCGCTCTGTTTTCTTTTGTACCAAAAAAAGAACCCAATAAAGGTTCATCCTTCATATCGAAACGTTGTGCACAAGCCTCAATGCTTAATTCCTTCAAACTTTTGCGTGTAGTTGCTATCAATTCCGGGGGTAGCGTATGCGCAGACCACCGTCTGTCGAACTCTCCCAACACCAATTTTTTGTACTCACGCTCTGTCATTTTTAATAATTAATGGATAAAGCTAATGATTTTTCGGAATCCTGCCAGTAGAACCGGAACCAAGCCGGAATCACAATGGCATAAGCGGAAATACCGGAATCGCTTAGTGATTAGCTGTTTAGGCCCCTATACATTTGCTTTCGAAATCGGTTGACAGGTTTCACATGAGCAATGATAGCGGGGATAAATACCTGGCTTGGGAAGCGGGGAAATGCTTCCGCTACCGGCGCTCAAAACCCTTCCCAAAAAAAGCGAGCAGCGCTGCTCGTACGGTTACAGAGCTGCCCGCCATAGGGTTGGCGGGCGCCTGCTTTTTTCATCTTAAAAATTTAAAAAAATGTTAAAAATATTTTTAGCCATTGCTTTGGCTATGGCTTGCGCCTTGGGCGGCGGCCACAAAGGAACCGTTAATCATCCAACTACTCAAACGTCCCGGGATTCAACTGGTGTCGGTGATTCGGGTGGTGGTGATGGCGGACACATTCCTCCGGGCGGTCATTAATAAATCCGCATTTACCTAAGGCGGGCTATGCCCGCCTTACTTTTTTTACGTACTTTTAGCCTATGCGAGGGTTAAAACTGCTTTTACTATTGACGCTTATATCCTGCCGGAAACCTTCGCCGCTGATGATGTCTTTTAAAGACCCGGACTATGCCAAAGCGCTTTCTTTTTTAGACCGCCGGAATGATTCTGCCTTTTATTTCTTTAATAAAGTAGCCAGTGCAGCTAAAGACAGCCTGCAAACCGCTTCCGCCTATAACTATATGGCGCAAATCCAGTCAGATGTCGGAGACTATTTCGGCGGGCAGGAAAGCCTGTCGTTGGCACTCCGTTTTTTAGCTCCCGGGAATAAAAAAAACTTTCAGTGCCTTACCTCCACTTATAACGAGTTAGGGCTCACGAGTATCCGGTTAAAAAACCTTGGGACAGCGGTTAATTATTTTGACCAGGCAGCCAAATTTTCAAATGACAGCGGCTACCAACTTATTCTATTAAATAATAAAGCGCTGGCTTACCAGGATAAAAAGGCTTATTTACCAGCATTAACCATATATAAGGATATTATCAAAAGAAAGAGTAATCCGGAAACCTATGCGCGGATACTCAATAACTTTGCCACTACCAAATGGTTAAATGACCCCAATTACAATGCTGCGCCGGAATTACGAAAGGCACTCAAAATCCGCCTGCAGCAAAATGACCGCTGGGGCTTAAATTCCAGTTATATCCATTTGGGGGATTTTTACGCCCGCTCTCACCCGGATTCTGCCTTATATTTTGCGGTAAAGCTATACCATAGCGCTCGTGAACTTCATAGCCCTGACGATGAGTTGGACGCGCTTTCCAAACTGATCAGGTTAGCCCCCCTTAGCGAGACGAAATCCTATTTTACGCACTATAAGCAATTGGAGGATAGTTTACAAACAGCGCGCAACGCAGATAAGAACCAGTTTGCACTTATTCGTTATGAAGCGGAAAAAAATAAAGCAGATAATCTTAGGCTTCAAAAAGACAATACCGAAAAAAAATACGAGTTGATCAAAAAGAATGTCTTACTGTATAGTACACTTGGTTTGTCCGCCGCGCTTGCGGCAGCAGCCTGGTTATGGTACCGGAAAAGGAAACGGCGTATGGAATTTGAATCCCGGCAACGGGAGCTTCAACTTTCGCAAAAAGTCCATGACGAGGTCGCCAACGGGCTCTACCGGATCATGAAACAAATCGAGCACGGCGAGGGAAGTAATCGCGAGGTGCTATTGGATGAAATGGAGGCACTCTATGAACAATCAAGGGATATTTCTTACGAGCGAGTGAATACGCAAGCTAACTTTGATGAAAAAGTCGACAAGTTGCTTGCGGGTTTGGCCGGCGATGAAATAAATGTTACAGTAGCAGGGAATAATGCTGTGCTATGGGAAAAAGTAAATGCTACCATGAGGCGGCATCTTTTGTATATCCTGCAGGAATTGATGGTCAATATGCGGAAGCATAGCGAAGCAACAGGTGTTACTTTAAGTTTTAAGCTGGTGGAAAACCAATTACATATTCAGTATACGGATAATGGCAAGGGCTTTCCTCAAAAGATTCAATTTGGCAATGGTTTGCGCCATACGGTTTCCCGTATGGAAGGTATGGGAGGAACGATTACCTTCGACCCGTTAGCCGAGAAAGGAGCAAAAGTCCTTATTGCTTTAGCTATTTAGTTATGTTCAACAAAGTATTAGTTGCGGAAGATCATCAAACCACCGGCAAGTCGATTAAGCGCGTTGTGGAAGAATTAAGTGTAAATGTTTGTGATTACGCCTATCACTGCGATGATGCGATGACCCGAATACGTAACGAAAAAACAGCCGGGCATCCCTATGAACTGCTCATCACTGACCTTTCTTTTGCCCCTGCCCCAACACATGTACTCAAAAATGGGGTGGCATTAATTACTGCTGCCAGGCAAGCTCAGCCCAATCTCAAAATATTGGTCTTTTCTGTAGAAAATAAACCAGTCGTTATCCAAAAGCTTTTTGACGAGTCAAAAATTGACGGCTATGTGAGTAAAGGCCTTGAAGATGAACTGGAACTCAAGTCCGCCATGGAAACTATTTTCGCTGGCCGAAAACACGTCCCCGCCGGGCTTTGGCAAACGGTCAAAAAAGCCAGGACATTTAACTTCACGGAGACGGACTTAGCGGTAATCGACGGTATTTTCAAGGGTATCCAGCAAAAAGAAATGCCGGAATACCTTTTACAAAAAGGACTAACCCCGCCTAGTTTAAGTTCCATCGAAAAACGCTTAGCGCTGATCAAGGATACTTACCATTTCTCCAACAATACCCAACTCGTTGTTTTCTGCAGGGAAGCAGGTTTTATTTGAAAATAAATTAACGCTTTACGGTCACCCGTAAAAAAGCTGCAATTGATTAAGGTATTTTTGATCTAAACATTAAATCAAAAGCATCATGGCAACAAGACACCAAGTAAGCTGCATTAACAAAAGAGGAAGTCATTATAACGCCCACGAACGCATCTCACATATCGGCGGTGTCAATCCGGACGGCAAACGTTGGAAACTGAGCGAAGATGACGCGATAAAGGCAATCGAAAACGGGACCGATCAATTTTATGTATCCGTTGGCGGAAGAACAGTAGACGTTATCGTTGCCAACCACGAGGGGCGGCGCAAATACCTGAAAACAACTGCTGACGGCTATAGCCCGGATAATTTACTTAGTCTTGGTGAATGTCCGTAAGTTAAGTAGCTTTAGGCTCATTATCAACCAGAAACCCAGCTCAATATGAAACCCTTTTTACTATTTGCGTTACTATTCATCAACCTTAGTTGCATTGACAACACACAAGTTTATATCTGTGACAGCAAAACCGCTAAGAAGTACCATTTAAAAGCCAATTGCCGGGGGCTTCGCAACTGTACCCACAAGGTTATAAAGGTCACTATAGACGAAGCCCAAAAAAGAGGTAAAACCCTTTGCGGGTGGGAAAAATAGAAGCATCATGAAACCATCTTTAGCTCTTTTTATTGGTATACTTTTAGAAATAGGCCAATCCACCGGTGTCGTCTTTCATATACCGCACTTAAATGGAAAGAGCTTTACGCAGATCGAACGAATATTGGGCAAGCCAAAATAAAATTCGATTCCTACTGATTACCAAACGAAGGCTGGTGCAACGGGTGACGCCTTTTTTGAAAAGAATGGCTTTACACTTGAAGTCACCTACAATCCGGCCAATCAAAAAGTGATCGATTTTTTTATTGCCAAGGAACATTCCGTCAAAAATTACGAGGAATTGGAAATAGCGGGTAATGTGTACCACACGAACGGTTTCCTGTTGTCGCTGGTCAGGGAGCGTAAAAATCCCTCTTTATTCACCGGCGTTACCGTTACACCAAAATAATTTACTATGAAACTAACTAGATATGTTTTCGGAGCAATGTTGGCATTAACTGCTTCCTGCTCCGGCAACGATACGCAAATCGCTGAGAATACCTTTGTTCATGGCCATAAAATCTACAAGATGATTGACAATGAACTGCGGGAAGTCGGTGACCTGAATGCATCTGAAATTAAAAAATTTGAGGTGTCTCAACCCAAGCAGCGTGACCTCGGCACTTCCGATCTCAGCTTTGTCAAGCCAGGAGCCTCCACCAGCCTAAAGGCACTTTACCGCGGCAACTACTTATACTATTCACTACAAGTAAACGGGATCAATGACCTGCGGGATAGTTATCTGCCAGGGAGGTTCACCCTCGAATTTGTTGATGAGTACGGTTTTATTCTTCACGCGATTGAAATTCCCGTTACTGACCTGGTAGGCATGGTCGATGACTCCGGAAAACCTGAATCATTTATCTATAACGGAAAAACCGAAATGAGTACCGAGATCAATGCCGCCATTAAGAAATATGAAGTCACAGCGAGCATCAAAAAAATATAATATGAAAATCAAAGTACTTATTTTTCAAGCACTTTTCTTTGTAAGTATCTGCACAGTGAATGCGCAGGCAGTTAAAAAAGATGCGGAAGCACCACAAACCAAGATGGACCGGTTCACCTCTAAGACAGGTGCGTTTTCTAAATTCACAGATTCGAAACTACCCAATTTAAAATGCAGTTATGGTACACCCGAAACCCGTATCCGGAAAGTTACTACTGACACAGAGTCAGTTTATTTTTACCAGATCGAAAAAAACGCGCAGTATAGTAATTCAACTGCATCCATAGCCTACGAAGACCTATTAGAAGTCATCAAGGCGGTCAAAGTATTGCAAACCGAAGTGGATAAAGACGCAGCTTCCAATCCCAACTACCTGGAAAACAAATTCGTCACTGTAGATGGCTTCCAGATCGGTTATTATATCAGCAAAGAGAAACCCAAATGGTATATCAAACTGGAAAAGTTCGGCACCGATAATACGCTGTTTGTTGATGAAGCTACTACGCTAACCAAAACTTTTGATGACGCCAAAACGAAAATTGAAGAATTAAAGAAAATATAAAATGGCTACAAAATCCTACCTCGCACGTGTAGAACTTCATTACGATAGTGACTATAAAGAGCTACATGAGTTATTATATGACATCGGTTATTACCGGACTATCTTTCTAACCGATAATCATTGGCACGATCTGCCACATGCCACTTATATTCATCATGCTGATTCAAGCCATGATCAACAGAAAGCTATACTAGTCCAAACCATTCGCGACGAATTGGGTATCAAGCCGGCAAACAAGGCCACACGAAAAGAAAAAAGTTTTTCGCTGGCCGTTGCTGAAAGCAATTCAAATGAAGAAGCTCACTATAAGGTCGGTTACGTCTTGCGGCTTGCAAATGAAGAAAGCGTGCTGCCGCCAGGAGAGTCACTTGCATAAATTGCTATGAACTCAAAAATTAAACTGTTTTTAGCGGCTATGTTAGTGACGTTCACCTGTAAGGCACAAACTTTAGTTAACGTTATGGACCAGTCTTTTACCGTGCATTCTGCGGGGAACGTATTTGTCAATACCAATAGTAGCAGCCGGAATGTGATCGAGGTGCAGTTGCCGGCGAAAGCTACAGGTTATATTTACCGGGTAGCCTCTTCTAAACGAGGTAGTGGCCAGGGCAGCTCCCTTTCCGAATTGCTAAAAGGCAGCGGGACATCACAATTAAGGATGGAAGCCTCATTAGCCCAATACGTGGTTAGCCAGACCGATGGCCAGGCGGTAGACATTTTTGCGTTTGATAACACGGACGATGCCAACAGTTTTCTGCGCAAACAGGACAACAACTGGCAATGCTGCTGGCGCAACCTAAGGGTGATCAACATTTGCTTTGCAACCGCCAAATGCCTAAACCCCGTACTCTATTTTGGATTTCGGAACAATAACCCTGCTACGCCCATCAATGTGCATTTAGAAGTCGTAGCATTAGTTGATAATAATTAATAATAAAAAGAGATGAATACTTATTTAATCGGTTATGATCTGGACAAACCCGGCCAGGACTATGAAGACCTTTACAAAGCGATAAAAGATATTGGCACTTGGTGGCATTGTTTAGATTCTACCTGGCTAATTAAGTCGAATCTTTCAGCGGTATCCATCAGAGATCGGCTAATGAAGATCATGGATAATAATGATAAATTGCTAGTAGCAAGATTATCCAATGAAGTCGCCTGGTTTGGCTTTGACGGTAATTGTTCCGATTGGTTAAAGAAGAATATATAGCATGAAAAAATTAATCCTGATCTTATCACTGCTGCCTTTGTTCGGGCTGGCGCAATCACCCACCGACACCATCAGCCTGGATGAAGGCAATTTTCATACTGCCTGGAGCCATACCGCCAAATATCCCGTAAAGGTATATTGGAAGCTTACTAAAGATATGCTGACCTGTACCGAAAAGCTCAAACGTAGTAACGCATTTAAAGCTGACCCTCAATTGCCGGAAGGGAGCAACTTGACCAAAGACTATAAAGGTTCCGGTTATGACCGCGGCCATAATTTTGATGAAGCAGATGACGCCTGTGCAGGTGAACTGAACGCCCATTGCTGGTATTTTACCAACATGGCACCGCAGACCAAGCACCTCAACGAGATCACCTGGAAAGCCTTAGAGGACCAATGCCGGAAATGGGCATTAGCCGGCGATGATCTGTTCATTGAATGCGGCAGCTTCGGCAAAGCTAAAACCATCGGCACCGACCAAGTCTGGGTACCCGAATACTGCTGGAAAATCATTAAACATCAAAACGGTACCATTGATGCTTACCTCATGCCAAATACCGATGATGTTAACCAACATCCTTTTGTTTACTATCAAACGGATATTACGGTCCTTCGTCAAAAGACGGGCATCGGTTCTTTATAAACCTATTAACCTTCTCCTTACAAAGAATTATGATTTATTTTTCTGATTATTTTAAAGTTTCTGAAAGTGTTTTGGATAGCTACGGCGCCTTTGATATTTCGTTGATTACGGACCTGCCACTTTTTATTGACCCTTTTCTTTTATTTGGAAGCACGAAACCGGTTTACCAAAAATTACACGAGGAGATTCTTCAGTACCTTATTTTTTTAAAGGAAAAATCGGCATCGGGCAATATTTCAGACGGCGAAAAAAAGGCGTGGTTTATGTTCCCGGAAGTTGAACAGACATGGCTTGGCTTTAGTGTTTCCGGCAACAGCGGCCGTGGGCTTGGACCCAAATTCGCCAACACGCTGTCTGTTTATATGCCCATCATTTACCCTGATCTTGGAGATGAACAAATATCGCAGACCTCGCACTTGGAGAAGGCTGGATTGTTCCAGATCGGTATTGGAAAAGATAATATCAGTGACTTTACGACTAACCTGATCAAAAGATTTCTTTTGACTTATACAGAAGCATTTGCTAAAGCTCATATTGATACTAAACACCTTGCCGTTTACAATGTCGACAAGGTATACTTTGATTATGATCTGGAAAGATGGATGCCCCAGAAATTTACCTTGCCGAGTTGCAACGGCGACTTTGTGCTGCTGACACCGGTAGATATCCTGACCAAGGACGAAAACTGGATCAATAGCGGTGATATGCGAAGCCAATTTACGCAAGTATGCAACGCAATACCCAATAGCCAATTGCGTGGCGAGATCAATAATTATTTTCAATCCAGACTGCCGAGGGTCATTTCCAGGCGCCAAAGAATTACGCAGAAAGAAAAGAACGAAGCTATTATTGCTACATTAAAGAAATTTCCGAAGATCGTTGACTATTATATTCAGCTTAAAGAAAGAAATAAGGACGGCGCAAAAGCCACGTCAAAAAAGAATGTCGAAGAGATCAAAAGTGTATTTGTCAATGGCGTTTCCAAACTGATCGATGCGTTAAAGGAAAATGCCGACCCGGACAGGACCAAGCCGAAAGATTCCTTTGATGAGAGCATGGAGCGTGTGAAATTTTTGAAACACGTCATTGAGAAGAATGACGGCTACCGGATCTTTTATGTCAAGAATGTCCCAATAAAACGCGAAGAACACTTACAATTGATATTCCGACTGACCTGGTATGCGACCTCGTTTGATGTAAACAGCGAGGTTAACAACGGGAGAGGGCCAGTGGATTACAAAGTGTCCAAAGGCAGCAGTGATAACACGCTTGTTGAATTTAAACTCGCTTCTAACAGTCAATTGAAAAAGAACCTGATGAATCAGGTCAAAGTTTATCAGGGGGCAAATCCTGGATCGAGAAGTATTAAAGTGATCCTATATTTTACTTTGGATGATCTACAACACGTTAAATTGGTTCTCAAAGAGCTTCAATTAACGGACGATGAAACGATTGTTTTGATCGATGCCAGAAGGGACAATAAAAAGTCAGGATCAACCACTTGATAGATTCACTACCGCTATATCGGCAATCCTTACGCTCCCTTCAACGGAAGTCAAACAATCATTGGCCAATGTCAAGGAAGCCTTAGAATTAAATCGCATCTATTTTTCGGATAAATTGTGCGGCAAGATCGAAGCAATGATGGATAAGAGTACGACTGCGCTGGCGCGGATGAACAGTGCCAAGTTAATGGATGCGGCTGAACTGCCTGGCGGAGACCCCACGGACGCCTGGCTGGCCGTGGATGTGTATGTGCAGAATGAGGTCTACCAAACCAGGCTGGACTTGGTGAATGAGTTTCACAAGTTGATCGGCGTTTAAAGTATAGATTCTTTTTCTACTTATGCGGAGCTAACATCTTGGCAGGTATTTTTGCCTTAGTATCAGGTTTGTTTTCTTTTGTTGGCGTTTTGGACAATGTTTGGCGGATATATTTTTCGGTGTCAAGCACCTGGTTTTCAGTTTGTTTGATAGAATCCAGCTTTTGTTCGAGATGAATGCGAACTTGATCACTGCTGTCATTTTCACTATAATTCCCTTGCCTAATCTCAGCGACGGAGTAGCCTATGCATGCAAAACAGATCAGCAGGCATGCGAGATAACCGTAGCGGACTTTCCATTCGTCATAACGGCAGGATTTTTCCCACCGGGTAGCGGGGTCCATACTTACCCCTAGCCGTCTATTGACCTCATTATCCATGGTTTGGCGTAATTTCACCATTATGACCAGGCAAATGACCGAAACAACTAAGGTGATAATGGAATACCAATAAAAAGTGTTGATGATCTTTTGCCCTGTCGCAATATTGATCGTTAAGGCTGTGAGGATACCTATCAGGATGCCGAGTAAAGTGGTGTCCAACAAACGGGTTAGGTTTTTGTAAATTGTTTTCATGATTATTGCTTTAATTCGTGGCCTATGGTTGTAATTTGATGCGGAGTGAGCTCACTCTTTTCATTGAGTAATCTCCAGATCAGCTTTTTCTTATCGTCCGACAATTGACCGGCGGACGTAA
>JABDBM010000074.1 GCA_013288685.1 Bacteroidota bacterium
AAGCTGCTTTAAGCATTTAATTTTTGTAACAGCTAATGATTTTGAATAATATTTTCTCATGATACAGATTTTTAAATATGTATAACAACAGGTTTCACGCTTGCCAGGATTGGTTAAGTTGCAAGAAAAGTCGGCAATAGTTTATCGGATGTAATCTAAATAAAAATATTTTACAAATAAAAATATTATCAATCAAATGCCTGTAAATCAGCTATTAACTATCGTGAAATATTACACCCGTATTTATTAAATAAAATAAACTTAATATTATATCGCACCCAAATAGTTGAAAGTTTGTAAAATAAACAGGAAGCTGGCATCCAAAATCTATCATGCACCGCACAAAGTAATCATCGTTAATAACAAAAGGACAGTGACCTCGAATCGCAAAACGAAAAAAGCCCGGCGCAATTCATTACGCCGGACTTAAAGTGTCTTGTATTAGCCTTCCGGCGATGGTGGCTACTTGTCCCCTACCACCGTTATAAACCCTTTAATGCTTGATCCATTACCCAAGTCAATTAAATAATAATATGTACCTTGACTTAATGCGGCCCCTCTGTAAGTGCCGGCCCAATCGTTGGAATAGCCCTTCTTTGTAAATACCATCCTGCCTGCGCGGTCATAAACAGTTACGGTATTATCAGGATAAAAGGTAATATTCTTCACCACCCAAATATCATTTACACCATCGCCATTGGGCGATAAAACATTATTGGCTTCCACCTTTTGGTTTACCGAGAATGTCAACGGGCTTTGTCCATCACCACCAGGCAAGTACAAACTGTTCATACCGCTCATGGCCCTGGTGACTGTAATAGTGTAGGTTTTATGGGTTACGCCGTCCTGGGCCGTTACTACAGTACTGATGGTATTATCGCCCACTGCTAAAGGAATAGCGGCAGATGCAGTACCCGAACTTACCGCAGTGCCATTCACTTTTACCGAGCCATTGGGGTTATTGAGCGTGGGTGTTACAGTAACCGACGTTACACTGTTACCCACCGCATCGGTATAGCTGCCTGTCGCCATCGCAAAAGCAGGGCTTAACGTTCCGCTGCTTATGGTAAGGCCAGAAAGGTAGACATTGTTCGACGGCCGGGTTACCACTACAGTATAGGTTTTATGCGTTACCCCATCCTGCGCAGTTACAACGGTGGAGATGGTATTATTCCCTACCACTAAAGGAATCGCCGCCGATGTTGTACCCGAACTTACCGACACCCCATTTACTTTTACTGTGCTATTGGGATTATTTACCGTTGGCGTTACTGTAATTGACGCTGTTGCATTGCTCACCGATGCCGTGTAACTGCCGGTACCCGAAGCAAATGCAGGACTTAACGTACCGCTGCTAAGCGCAAGAGCCGAAAGATAGGGATTGTTTGACACGCGGTTTACAACCACCGTATAGGTTTTGTGGGTTACGCCATCCTGTGCGGTTACTACTATGTTGACGGTAGTATTGCCCACAACTAAAGGAATGGCCGCCGATGCTGTGCCCGAAGTTACCGCGATGCCATTTACTTTAACAGAACCATTAGGGTTATTCAGGGTGGGTGTTACCATTAGCGAAGCTGTTGCATTGCTTACCGTATCGGTATAACCGCTGGTCGACATCGCAAAAACTGGGCTTAACGTGCCTGTGCTAATGGTAAGGCTTGAAAGATAGGTATTGTTCGACGGCCGAAGTACGGTAAGCGTATACGATTTATGCGTTGTGCCATCGGCGGCAGTTACCACGGTTGTGATGGTATTATTGCCAACAACTAAGGGAATAGCTGCCGATGCCGAACCGGATGATACGGCTGTGCCGTTAACTTTAACAGTAGCCGCTCCATCGGCCGTTGTTGGTGTTAGGGTGATAGATGCGGTTGCATTGGTTACCGTATCTTTATAAGCAATTGTAGCCGCCGTAAAAGAAGGACTTAACTTGCCGCTACTGACAGTTAAGGTGGAAAGATTTGCATTGTTAGTTACCGCCTGCGACACCTGGATATTTACAACTGCAGTATTACTGCCATATTGGTTGTAAGCCGTAACCGTATAATTTGCAGCCGCGTTAATAGCCGCTGGTGTGCCGCTTATTACCCCGGTAGTATTGCTAAAATTAAGACCGGGTGCTAACCCGGTTATAAAATACCCCCCGGTGGGATATATTTTTTTGATAGCGCCGTTACCCTGATCGGATATATAGAGTATGCCTGCTCCGTCAATAGCAATGCCCGAAGGATGGACGAAACCCGAGCCTAAAGTAATTATAGCACCTCCGGATACCGGTATTTCTTTTATGGCATTGTTGCCATAATCGGCCACAAATACATTTCCAAACCTGTCAACAGCCACACCCTCGGGCGAACTAAAGCCGGAGCCCAGGGATATAATGGAACCATCGGATGCTACTATCTTTTTTATCGATGTCGCATTAACATCAGCCACGTAAACATTTCCCGAAACATCAACCGCCAGGGCATAAGGTGTGATGAAACCCGTGCCTATCACCACTGGTGTTCCGCCGCCCGGCGGCATCTTTTTTACCTTGGCCTGGCTTTGGTCTGTTACATAAATATTACCTGCGGTATCCAGCGCTACATCGCTCACAGCTCCAAATCCCGAACCCAAAGTAATGATGCTGCCGCCGCCGACAGGGATTTCCTTTATCCCGCCGCTACCAGTATTTGCTATATAAATATTTCCGGCCGCATCAACAGCGGCGCCATGGGGGTCGTTTAGCGCATTGCTTACCGTCACCGTGCTGCTACCGTCTGCCGATACCTTTTTTAACGAATTACCTCCCCCATCGGGTATATAAACATTGCCCGCGGCATCAACTGCCGGGCCTGCCATGCCGCCGAAACCTTTGGCCAATATTACTGGGGTACTGTTATAAGCCGGCGCAGCTACCACGCCTGTTCCGGTTGGGGCCAGCGGCGTAATTGCCGAATTAATCATATAATTTTGCGGGCCGTTATAGCTTAACGTTAACGCGTCTACTTTAATATTGGTTATTGCCTTGCTGCCGCCAAAACCGTTGTAAGCGGTAACAGTATAATCCGTTGCAGCCTTCTGTAATACAGGAGTACCGCTTATTACGCCGGTTGTATTATTTAGCGTTAAGCCCGCAGGCAAAAACGGCCCCACATAATAACCACCAACCGGCACTATTTTTACTACTTTGTTGTTAAATGAGTCGGCCACATAAACATTCCCGGCACCGTCAACCGCCACACCAGCCGGGTGGCTAAACCCCGTGGCTACAGTTATGGGCGTTCCGTTGCCAGCCGGAATTTCTTTAACCACATTGTTGCCGTTATCGCCAACAAATATATTGCCCGATGCATCAATGGCTATGCCCTCGGGGTTATTAAAACCCGAGCCCAACGGTATTAAAGCCCCCCCGTCGGCGGGTATCTCCTTTATAGTGGCTTCAAGTTGCGACACTACAAATACATTGCCCATCGGATCAACTGCTACGCCTACGGGGTCCTGGAAGCCCGTTCCTAAAACTATTGGCGTGCCGCCTTTGGCTGGCACTTTCAACACATCACCGCCGCTATTTTCGGCAACATAAATATTACCAGCTGCATCAACAGCTACGCCGGTTGGATTGTGCAGGCCGGAAGCTAATGTGATAACCGTTCCATTTCCTGCCGGGATTTCCTTTATCGCATTGTTGTGACTGTCAGCAACAAAAACATTCCCGGCCACATCCACAGCTATGCCAAACGGAGCGGTAAACCCCGAACCTATAGTGGAAGGCAATCCGCCGTTAACCGATATTTTTTTTATAGCATTGTTGCCGTTGTCGGCAATATACAAATTGCCGACAAGGTCAACCGCTACACCCGTAGGCAAATTAAATCCGGAGGCTACCAAAACCTGGGTGTTGCTGTAAGCCGGCGCCGCTACACCGCTGCTTGTTGGCGTAACCGGTGCAATAGCTGTACCCGCCAAATAAGTGTGTGGACTGCTGTAGCTGATAACCGGTACCGGCGGCGCATTAACTTTTATATTAAGCGTTGTTGAACCGCTACCGTTGCTGTTATAAGCTGTTACGGTATAATTGGTAGCCGGGCTGACATTTACCGGGGTACCGCTGATAACACCCGTTGCGTTGCTAAAACTGAGGCCGACCGGCAAATATGGACCTATGAAGTAACCGCCCGCGGGGCTAAACTTTTTAATAATATTATTTACACGGTCGGCAACATAAATATTGCCGGCGCCGTCTGCAAATATACCTTCGGGTTGGTTCAGGCCCGACCCGAAGGTGGTAACTGTAGTGGTGCCGGCCGCTATCATTTTTACAGCATTTGCATTCAAATCGGCTATAAAAATATTGCCTGCGGCATCAACGGCCATGTCTTCGGGCGCGCCCGAGCCAAGGGGTATTATCGTCACTGAATTATCGGGGTGCACCACTTTTAATTGCGGAAAACTCACCTCGGCAACATAAACATTTCCTGCTGCGTCAACACACATACCTACCGGGCTTATCCCGGTAGCAATGATAACGGGGGCACCGCCGTTAGCCGGAAATTTTTCAATGTTCCCGTTGCCGCCATCTCCTACGAACAGGTTTCCGGCCAAATCAACAGCCACCGATTCCGGTATATTAAAAGAGCCGGCGCCTATAGTAACCTGCGTGCCGTTGCTTGCCAATATCTCGCTTACTAATTTAGTCCCTTTATCGGCTATAAACAGGTTACCCGCGGTATCAATAGCCAACCCGGTGGGGTTAGTAAAGCCAGTGCCTATAGGCACCGGCGTGTTGCTGCCCGCAGGTATCTTTTTTACCAAATGCGTGCCGCCATCAATAACGTAAGTATTTCCTGCGGCATCAACCACTACATCTAACGGAGAATTTAAACCTGTTCCTATGCCACTAATATTGGAGTAATAATAATTAGCTACCGCTGTACCGGTATTTGTTGGCGAAAGCGGGCTGATGGCCGACCCAACAGTATAAACCTGTGGTGTGCTATAGCTGATAATAGGTGGCGGAGGGTTGGCCCTGGCTGCCATTAAAGTATATATTTTGGATGTTGCACCGTCCTGGCCGGTTATGTTGGTATAGATGGTATTTGTGCCGATACTCAAAGAAACGTTCCCCGATGCCGACCCCGATGCTACGGTGACGCCATTTACAACGATATGGGCGTTTGGATCGGTAGCGGTAGGGGTTATGGTTATTGATGACACGGAGTTTGCTACAGATATGGAATAACTTGTTGTACCTGGTGTAAATGCCGGGGTTAAAGTACCGCTGCTTACTACAAAAGCCGAAAGGTTTACATCCGAGTTAACTTTGATGTTAACTGTCGCCTGTGCGCTGCCGGTACTGTTATAAGCGGTAACTGTATAATTTGTTGCCGGGCTAAACTTGGTTGGCGTGCCGCTGATAACGCCCGTTGAATTATTAAAACTCAATCCCGCAGGCAGCGGTTTATCCAAAAAATAGCCGCCTGCCGGTTTAACTTCAACTATGGAGTTGCCGGTTTGGTTAACGGCTAAAATATCGCCTTTTAAATCAACCGCTATACCAGTAGGTTCGCTGTACGAAACAATATTAGCCACTGTGTTGCTGCCGGCGGGGATTTCCTTTAATTCATTATTACTTTGATCGGCTACAAACAGATTGCCGACAGCATCCAGGGCTATATTATTCGGGTGGCCAAAGCCCGACCCTATGGCTACAGGCGCACCACCGGCGACCGGGATTTTCTTAACAGCATTATTTCCATTATCGGCTACATAAACATTACCCCCGCCATCCACCACAACACCAGACGGCTGACTGAAACCCGAACCCAAAGTAACTACCGCGCCGCCGCCAACGGGTATCTCTTTTACCGAATTACTACCGGTATCAGCTACGTACACATTACCGGCAGCGTCTATGGCTACCCCGCGCGGAAAGGAAAAGCCTGAACCAAGCGTTATAGGTGTGCCGTTACCTGCCGGTATCTTTTTTATCGCACTGTTAAATAAATCGGCCACATAAACGTTGCCGGCAGCATCTACTGCTATACCAGCCGGTCCAACAAGGCCCGACCCCAAAGTTACCGGACTGCCTCCGCCGGCAGGAAATTTCTTTATCACATTATTGCCCGAATCACTTTCGTAAATATTCCCTGCTGCATCAACAGCTACATCATACGGCGAATTTAGTCCTGAAAAAAGAGTGCTGAGGCCATTAAAGCCCAGTGCGCCAACACCGCCGCTTGTCGGCGTAAGCGGTGTAATGGCCGCATCAGCCGAATATACTTGTGGTGTGCTGTAGCTGATGGTAGGGGCTGTAAAAAAACCCCTGCTGGTGTTGCTTGCGGCGATAGTGCTTTTAATGGCTATAATATTACCGGCTTTGTAGCGACTAATGTAATGATATGCCGGATCATTTACCGCGAGCAGGGTATTGCTAAAACAAAATAAAAAGGCTGCTAACAGCAAGAACGGTTTACCGGCGGGAACTGATATCCGGGTTGGCGGAGTTGTAGGTTTTTTCATGAACGATGCAGGGTATTAAGTACTGTATTAATAACTTAATGCATTGACATAAATGCAGATAAGTAAAAATAAGTATTAACCCAACCTTTGTAAATACCCAAAAAGGGTGAGTTTTTTAATGAATTGCACTTCTATTAATAATGGCATGGGTATGCGAAATATTAATCTATTTTGATGCAAATGGCTGATGATCCGTTTTTTTGACCCGGAGGGTCTACCTCTTTGTAGAAAATCGCTATAACTTGATATTTTGCCGCAGAGCGGCTACCCTTCGCCAGTAAACATTTTTGACTGAGGTGCAGATGTTGGAACGATGATTTTTACGAAAAGTAATGTATAGAAAGACTACCCGCCAGTATATTATTTAAGGGTAGCCGCTCTGCGGCAATATCTCTCTTTATTATTTTTTCTACAAAGGTTTTGACCCTCTGGGTCAAAAAGTAGGTCAAACTAACAACCTTTCAAAATGCGTGAAACGCTAAAACGCAAGCAAAACATAAAAGATCTTAAATTTTAAAAAAGACGCTGTTTTTGTGGTATTGCTATACCAACTTCTCATTCAATGCCTTGCTTACTGCTTCCGTTTGTGAGTTTACGTGCAGTTTATCGTAAATGTTTTTGGTATGAGTTCTAACCGTATCAATGCTAACGCCTAATGCATTGGCTATCATTTTAACGCTGTTACCTTTTGATAATAAATGCAGCACATCGCCTTCGCGGCGGGTAAGTTTGTAATTATCTCTTACCTTTTGCTGCTGTTGCATACTGTTAATCACCATGCGGGCAATAACCGGACTCATGGGTGCGCCACCGGTTAATATCTCATCGATAGAATCAATTAGTTTATCCGAAATATCTTTTTTTAACAGATACCCGTTAGCCCCGGCACGCAAAGCATTAAAAACGTGCTCGCTGTCATCAAAAACGGTAAGCATAATTATTTGTGCGCTTTGGTTAAAGGCACGTATTTTTTTCACAGCTTCAATACCGTTTACGCCCGGCATATCAATATCCATCAATATTACATCGGGGTTATGTAACGCCACTTGTTTTTCAACAAGCGAGCAATCGGCAAAGGCCCCTTTTATTTCGTATTCATCGGCCATGCCCAGCAGGCTGCATACGCTTTCGCGCAGCAACTTATTGTCTTCATATAATAAAATGGCATGTATCATATCAGGTTTATATTACAACTAATGCGAGCCAAGAGTCAGGAACCAAGAATTAAAAGAAAATATCAACAGACGCGAAAGACCGGCAAAAAAATTAAGTTAAGCTGTTAAGCTTTTGTAAGGCTAAAAAATGTATCTCTTTCCTTTTCATCCTGATTCCTGGTTCTACTTCACGACTCTTGATTCACACCATTAATCAATGGCAAGGTAATCAGCATTTTTACCGTATCCTATACCCAAATCATGTTAGAGGAACGGCAACGGAAATACTGGTACCTGCAGCCATGCCCGAACTAATATCATAAGTTGCCTTCATCTCACCCGCCCTATTTTTCATATTTTTCAAGCCGTTACCGGGATGCTGTTTTCCAGGGTCAAATCCTTTTCCGTTATCAGTTATCTTCATCAAAAACTGCTGACCGGTTTTATGCAATTCAATAGCCACCGAGGTTGCTCCGCTGTATTTGGCAATATTGTTTATTGCTTCTTTAAAAATCAAATAGTAATTTTTCCGTTCATCAACACCAATTTTCAAATCAGCCAGCTTGCCATTTTCGTTAAAAGAATATTCAATGCCGGCAGGTTCTAAAATGGCTGCGGCAAACTGCCGCATTTTTATAACCGTTTTGTCGAACGGATCGTTAGCCGGATTAATGGCCCATACAATATCGCTCATACTTTCCATTATGCTGAAAGATGAATTCTTTATGGTTTCCAGGTCTCGTGATACAGTCGCATTTCCTTCTGCCTGTTTCAGTGCAACCTTACTCAAAATATTAATGCTGCTCAAAGTCGATCCGATATCATCATGCAGGTTACGGGCTATGGCATTGCGCATTTTTTCTATCTCCACCAGGCGTTTTGCTTTCTGTATAATACGATAACGGGCCATTACCAATACGCCAATAGTCAGCAACATCAAAATAACTACTAAAAGGCCGTATCGAAATATTTCCTGGTTTCGCAGGTTGGCCTTATCCAATAGCTCATCTTTTTTTAACAGGCTTATTTCCTTTTCCTTTTTTTCCAGGTTATAGCGCTGTTCCAGCTCTTTTACTTGTAACAGCAAACCTGCGTTTTGTACCTTATCACCCTCTGTATGAAATTTTTTATAATACTCCAGCGCTTTATCAAACTGCCCATTCCCGGCATAAAAATCCGACAGGAATTTATAGTTATTTATCTCGGCACTTTTATCGCCCATTTTTATGGCAGTGGTTATGGAAGTAGTAAATGTTTTTTCGGCAGCTTTCTGATCGGTTATGTTTTTTTGGAGACCGTTTATTTCTGAATTTACGGTCGCCAGGTAAGCCGTATCGCCCGATTGTTTAAGCAAATCGCGGCTACGTTTAAAATATTCTGCAGCATTGGTGATATCCTTTTTTTCAGCATATAACTTTCCTATGTCAATATCGGTCTTCGCTTCTTCCGTTGTAAGCTTTAATGCCTGGTTAATGGCCAGTGCGTCCATATAGCTCGCCAACGCTTTGTCGGGTTGTTTTAATCCATCCTCTATCTGACCCAGGTTGGTAAAACCAGTGGCCTTGCCCTTTTTGTCATTCAATTCATTTTTGATGGCAAGCGATTTTTGGATGTACGGCAACGCAGCCGCATATTGTTTCAAGCGGATAAAATCACCGCCTACGGCACTATAACAAAACGACAAGCCCCTTTTATTTCCGATAGCTTCAAAAAGATCAAGCGCCTTTAAATGGCTGGTCATGGCCTTGCGATAATCGCCCATATCCTGGTAACAGTTACCAATATTTAAATACTGACCGGCCATACCAACCTTTGAGCCTGCAAGCGTATATAGGCGCAATCCTTCTTCCATAAATGGCAGGGCCGCTTTATAGTTACCCTGTTTGCGGTAAAAGAGCCCGGCAGTGGTGTTATAGTTGCTCCATATCCTACTGTCTTTATGCTCTTCCGAAAGATTTTTAAGTAAATTCAAATAGTACTTAGCGCTATCTGTTTGATTAGTTTGCACATTAAGCGTTGTAAGGTCGGAATAGGCTGCAGATAACGAAGCCGGAAAATTCAGCTGCTTTGCCAAAAAAGCGGCATGAAGCGCACAACGTTTTGCCCCGGCCAAATCACTGCGGGCATATTCATCGGCTAATTTGATATAGGTTTTTAGTTCAACAGAATCTTTTCTGCCCAGGGCTATAATTTTTTTCAAACTATCAATAACCGGCGTTTGCGCCCGAACTACCGTGGTTAAAAAAAGAAGCAAAAACACCATTAAAGCTTTACGCCGCATAGTTGGAATCGTTTACCCAACTAATGTAGGAAAAAAAGTCAGTAAAGTCGATAAAGTCCGGAAAGTCAGTAAAGTCGGAAAAGAAACTGCAGGATTTATACAATCCCTTAGTTTCTTTTCCGACTTGCCTTGCAGCTTCTTTCCAGACTTAATTGACTTTTCCGGCTTTCCGGACTCCTTAACGACTCACCACAGTAATAAATCCTTTTGTGGTGGTTCCGTTACCCAAATCAACTTTGTAATAATAAGTCCCTTCGCTCAAAACACCGCCACGGTAAGTGCCATCCCAATCGTTGGTGTAGCCCTTTTTAGTAAATACTACTTTACCCGCTTTATCGTAAACGGTTACCATGTTGTTTGGATAAAAGGCAATATTTTTCACTACCCAAACGTCATTAATGCCATCGCCATTAGGCGATAAAATATTGTTGGCCTCCACTTTTTCGCCTATGGAGGTTACCAATGGCGTTTTTTCGCCCTCACTTTGTGCAAACAAACTGTTGGTGCCAGTTAGGCCCCGTGTTACGGTAATGGTGTATGTTTTATGAGTTACACCGTCCGGTGCTGTTACAACAGTAGTTATTACATTACTGCCAACGCTTAATGGAATCGCTGCAGATGCGGTGCCCGAGGTTACTGTGGTGCCATTCACTTTTACTGTACTACCTGGGTTACTAACTGTTGGCGTTACCGTAACTGATGTTATACTGTTGCCAACTGCATCAGTATAACTACTGGTGGTTTGTACAAAAGCCGGGGTTAACGTACCCTGACTGATGGTAAGGTGCGAAAGGTAGGCATTGTTAGATGGGCGGTTTACCACAACGGTATACGTTTTTTGCGTTACACCATCCTGCGCGGTAATAACTGTAGTAATAGTGTTGTTGCCAACAACTAATGGGATAGCCGCCGACGCTGTTCCCGAAGCTACCGTGGCGCCGTTCACTTTTACCTTAGCATCAGGGCTGCTGGTTGTTGGTGTTAATGTAATCGATGTAGTAGCGCCGGGCACCGATGCAGTATAACTAACTGTAGCCGCAGCAAATGAAGGGGTTAAGGCACCTGCACTAAGCACAAGGTTGGAAAGATCGGCATTGTTAGATATCCTGTTTACTACAACCGTATAGGTTTTATGGGTTACACCATCCTGTGCGGTCACAACTATAGTGATGGTGGTATTACCAAGGGCTAACGGAAGAGCCGCTGAAGCAGTACCCGAACTTACCGTTACGCCATTCACCTTAACTGATCCGTTTGGATTATTGAGCGTTGGCGTTACCGTTAATGACGCTACCGAATTGCTTACTGTATCGACGTAGCTACCTGTAGTTTGAGCAAAAACGGGGTTCAAAGTACCCTGGCTGATGGTAAGGTGCGAAAGATAAGAATTGTTAGAAGGACGGAGCACCACAACCGTATAGGTTTTATGGGTTACGCCATCCTGCGCGGTTACAACCACGGTAATGGTGTTATTACCAACAACCAACGGAATTGCCGCAGAAGCGGTTCCCGAAGCTACGGCTACACCGTTCACCTTTACTGATCCATTGGGGTTATTTAAATTAGGTGTTACGGTAATTGAAGTTTGAGAATTGGCTACCGTATCGGTATAATTACCGGTGGTTTGTACAAAAGCGGGGCTTAATATACCCGAGCTAACCTTAAGGCCCGAAAGATAGGCGTTGTTAGATACACGGGTTACCACAGTAGTATACGTTTTTTGTATAGAACCGTTAAACGAAGTTACCACAGTTGTGATAGTGTTATTGCCAACAACTAACGGAATGGCCGCGGATGCCGTTCCTGAATTGACTGATGCACCGTTAACTTTAACAGTAGCATTTACGGAAGCAGTTGTTGGGGTTACCGTAATTGATGCTGTTGCGTTGGTAACCGTGTCTTTATAAGCGGTTGTACCTGTTGCAAAAGCCGGGCTTAATGTGCCGCTGCTAACCACTAAGTTTGAAAGGTTTGCATTGTCGGTTACGGTTATATTTACAGTTGTTGAATTGCCGCCTGAACCATTATAGGCTGTAATCAAATAATTAGCCGCAGGCGCAGCAGCCGTTGGTGTGCCGCTGATAGCACCTGTAGTATTATTAAAAACTAAGCCGGGAGGTAAAGCGGGGTTAATATAGTAACCGCCTACAGGCTTAATCATCTTGACGGCATTATTGCCGTAATCAGTTACATATACGTTATTGTACTTATCTACTGCCGTGCCGAAGATGAAGCTGTAGCCCGAGCCGAGGGTGGTGATTGCACCGCCGTTAGCCGGGATTTCTTTTACCTGCTTATTGCCGTAGTCTGCCACGAAAACATTTCCAGTACCATCTACCGATACAGTGAAGGGGTTGCTAAAGCCCGAAACCAAAGTAACCGGGGCCCCGCCGCCAACCGGAATCATTTTAACGGCGCTATGGCCGTTATCAGCTACATATACATTTCCAAAAGCATCCACAGCCACGCCTGTTGGAGTACTAAAGCCTGAACCGATAGCAACCACGGGGCCGCCACCCACAGGAATTTTTTCTACAGCATTATTACCACGGTCTGCCACATATACGTTACCCAAATTATCTACGGCAACATCAAATGGCTGCAAAAATGCAAATCCGGAGCCTAAAGTAATAACCGGACCACCGCCAACCGGAATTTCTTGTACCAGGTTGCCGCCATCATTAGCCACATAAACATTGCCTGCCGCATCCACGGCTACGCCATCGGGTGTACTGAATCCAGACGCAATTACTACCGGGGTGCCTGTGCCACCTGGAATCTTTTTCACTGAATTATTGTTTTGGTCGCCGATGTACAAATTGCCGGCGCCATCTACCGCAACCCCTGCCGGAATATTAAAGCCCGATCCTAACGTGGTGGTGCTGGTGCTATAAGCCGGCGCAGCAGCTCCGCTTCCAATTGGAGCGAGCGGAGAAATAGCAGTACCCACAGCATAAACCTGCGGCGTAGCGTAACTCATGATAACCGCGTTAACCGTAATGTTAACCGTGGTGGAGTTACTGCCAAACCCATTGTAAGCAGTAATTAAATAATCGGTAGCAGGCGAAGCCGTAGTTGGCGTTCCGCTGATGGTACCTGTAGTATTACTGAATACTAAGCCGGCAGGTAAAGCCGGGTTGATATAATAACCACCTGTTGGTGCAATCTTTTTAACAGCATTGTGTCCATAATCCGTAACATATACATTGTTGTAGGCATCAACTGCAACTCCAAAAATGAAGCTGAACCCCGAGCCCCCGATAACAATTGGAGCGCCAACGCCCGAGCCTGCCGGAATTTCTTTTACCTGTTTATTGCCGTAATCAGTTACAAAAACATTGCCGGTGCCATCCACAGCTACCCCGAATGGCGTACTAAACCCGGAACCTAAGGTAACAGGCGCGCCGCCGTTGGCCGGAATCATCTTAATGGCGCTGTTGCCAAAATCGGCTACATAAACATTGCCATAAGCATCAGCCGCAACACCCGTAGGCGTAACAAAGCCCGATCCTATAGTAACTACCGCGCCGCCGCCAACCGGTATTTTCTTTACAGCATTATTGCCTCTGTCGGCCACGTACACATTGCCCCAAATATCCACCGCCACATCAAATGGTTGCAAAAATCCGGAGCCTAAAGTAATGATTGGCCCGCCGCCAACCGGTATTTCCTTTACCAGGTTATTGCCATCATCGGCAACAAAAATATTACCTGCAGCATCTATAGCTATACCGTCAGGTGTGTTGAAGCCTGTACCTACAACAACAGGTGTGCCGGTGCCACCCGGAATCTTTTTAACAACGTTATTGTTTTGATCGCCAATATACACGTTGCCCGCGGCATCAACCGCAATACCCGCCGGGATATTGAAACCCGAACCCAGCGTAGTTGTACTGCTGCTGTAAGCAGGCGCTATCGGTCCGCTGCCAGTTGGCGCAAGTGGAGAAATAGTGGCCCCCGCAGTATATACTTGCGGCGTGGCGTAACTCATGGTAACCGCTTTAACTATAATGTTAAGGGTGGTAGAATTACTGCCAAACCCGTTATAAGCAGTAATGGTATAATTGGTAGCAGGCGAAGCCGTAGTTGGCGTTCCGCTGATAACACCTGTGGTATTGTTAAAAACTAAGCCGGCAGGTAAAGCAGGGTTGATATAATAACCGCCCGTTGGTGCAATTTTTTTAACAGCATTATGGCCATAATCAGTAACGTATACATTATTATACTGATCTACTGCCGTGCCGAAGATAAAGCTATAGCCCGAGCCGAGAGTGGTGATCGCACTGCCATCAACCGGGATTTCCTTTACCAGTTTATTGCCGTAATCGGCTACAAAAACATTTCCCGAGCCATCCACTGAAACAGTGAATGGGTTAGAGAAGCCGGTGCCCAGTGTAATAGGGGCACCGCCGCCAACCGGAATTTTTTTAACGGCGCTGTGCCCATTATCTGCCACGTACACATTTCCATAGGCATCCACGGCTACACCCGTCGGGGTACTAAAGCCCGAACCTATCGGAAAAACCGCTCCGCCACCCACAGGGATTTCTTCCACGGCATTATTACCTCGGTCGGCCACGTATACGTTGCCCCATTTATCCACGGCCACATCAAATGGCTGCAAAAATGCAAACCCGGAGCCTAAAGTAATTACCGGGCCGCCGCCAACCGGAATTTCTTGTACCAGGTTGCCGCCATCATTGGCCACGTACACATTGCCAGCAGCATCCACTGCAACGCCGTCGGGAGTACTGAACCCTGATGCAATTACCACAGGTGTGCCTGTGCCCCCGGGAATCTTTTTAACTACATTATTGTTTTGATCGCCTATATAAACATTTCCGGCACCATCCACAGCAACACCCGCCGGAATATTAAATCCGGACCCCAAAGTAGTAGTATTGACGCTGTAACCCGGCGCAGCAGCCCCACCACCGGTGGGGGCAAGCGGTGTAATGGCCGTACCGGCGATGTAAGTCTTCGGACTGGCGTAACTCATGGTAACCGCGTTGACCGTAATATTAACAGTGGTAGAATTACCGCCAAAGCTGTTATAAGCAGTAATGGTATAGTCGGTAGCAGGCGAAGCAGCAGTCGGTGTTCCACTTATGGTGCCTGTTGTGTTATTAAAAACTAAGCCGGCGGGTAAAGCAGGGTTGATATAGTAACCGCCTGTTGGTGCAATTTTTTTAACAGCGTTGTGTCCGTAATCAGTAACGTATACATTATTGTACTTATCTACAGCCGTGCCGAAGATGAAGCTATAACCCGAGCCTAAGGTGGTAATTGCACCGCCGTTAGCCGGAATTTCCTTAACCAGTTTATTCCCATAATCAGCCACAAAAACATTTCCGGAGCCATCCACCGAAACCGTGAATGGGTTAGCAAAGCCCGAGCCCAATGTAATGGGGGCGCCCCCGCCAACAGGAATCATTTTAACGGCACTGTGACCGTTATCGGCTACATACACGTTTCCATAAGCATCTACGGCTACACCTGTTGGCGTACTAAAGCCCGAACCTATCGGGAAAACCGCTCCGCCACCCACAGGAATTTCTTCTACAGCATTGTTACCGCGGTCGGCCACGTATACGTTGCCCTTATTATCCACGGCCACATCAAATGGCTGCAAAAATGCAAACCCGGAACCTAAGGTAATAACCGGGCTTCCATCAACCGGTATTTCTTTTACCAGGTTGTTGCCGTCGTCGGCAACGTACACGTTGCCGGCGGCGTCTATCGCAACGCCATCAGGAGTACTGAACCCCGACGCAATAACCACCGGTATGCCGGTACCTCCCGGAATCTTTTTAACTACATTATTGTTTTGATCGCCTATATATACATTTCCAGCACCATCCACCGCAACGCCCGCCGGGATATTAAATCCCGAACCCAAAGTGGTAGTATTGGCGCTATAACCTGGCGCTGCTGCGCCGCTGCCTGTGGGCGTAAGCGGAGTAATAGCGGTGCCGGCAACATAAACTTTGGGACTGGCATAAGTCATTGAAACTGCATTAACAGTAATATTAACCACGGTTGAACCGCCGCCAAAGCTGTTATATGCTGTAACTGTATAATTTGTGGCTGGCGAGGCAGCGGTTGGTGTTCCGCTGATTACACCTGTAGTATTATTAAAAACTAAGCCTGGAGGTAAAGCAGGATTGATATAATAACCGCCAGTTGGTTTTATCTTCTTAACGGCGTTATTACCATAATCAGTAACATATACATTATTATAAATATCCACTGCCGTGCCGAAGATAAAACTGTAGCCCGAGCCGAGTGTTGTAATTGCACTGCCATCAATGGGGATCTCTTTAACTAATTTATTGCCATAATCTGCTACAAAAACATTTCCAGAGCCATCAACCGATACGGTGAAAGGATTGCTGAAGCCCGATCCCAATGTTATGGGAGCGCCGCCACCAACCGGAATCTTTTTCACGGCGCTATGTCCGTTATCGGCTACATATACATTGCCATAAGCATCCACCGCTACACCGGTAGGGGTGGCAAACCCCGAACCGATAGCAAAAACCGCTCCGCCACCAACAGGAATTTCCTCTACCGCATTATTACCGCGGTCGGCCACATATACGTTACCCTGAATATCCACGGCCACATCAAATGGTTGCAAAAATGCAAATCCGGAGCCCAATGTAATTACCGGGCCCCCGCCAACCGGAATTTCTTTTACCAGGTTATTGCCATCGTCGGCAACATATACATTACCCGCAGCATCAACCGCTACGCCATCGGGGGTATTGAACCCGGTACCGATTACAATCGGCGTATTGCTGCCAACGGGAATCTTTTTAACTACATTGTTGTTTTGATCGCCAATATAGATATTTCCCGCTACGTCCACCGCAACGCCGGCCGGGATATTGAATCCTGACCCCAACGTAGTGGTGTTAACGCTGTAAGAGGGCGCCGCCGGCGTAACTCCCGCCGGTGTAAGCGGACTAATTGCCGTTCCGGCTATATAGGTTTTGGGACTTGAATAACTAATTGAAGGTTGTGCAAATGCACCAAAGGGTAGCGCAATTGCAGCCACCACAAGGGCGTACAGCAACAGGCGAAACCTAAATGCGAAGGAAAAATTTTTCATAAGGATATGTTTTTTAGTGAGTAGTTTATCGGCTTAATTACCAAGCAGTTCGATTCAAATCAAACAGATCGGCAAGCGAAGTTACAGTATAAAAAAACAAAAAAAAATCATATAAACATGTGATTTTTATATGGGGGTATTTGAGGGATTTGCGACTCAAATTATTAGCGGAGCGGGCCTGTTTTTTTCACCCAATTGTTAAAAAATGTTATCAAACGCGTAATTCAATCCCGTTTATTTTATATTTACCCATGCTTAAAAGCCTACTGATTTTCACCTGCTGTATTTTTGCAACAGCAACCGGCCTCCGCGCCCAAACCATATTCAGCGGCCGTGTGCTCGAAAATAAAACCCATATTAAACTGCATGGCGTACGCATCGAGAATTTAAGTACCCATTTAAAAACCCTTTCGGGCGAGGCCGGGGAGTTCAGTATTGCCGCCAAAACAGGTGATTTAATTGTTTTTAGAAATTTCTCGTATCAGCCTGATACGTTGCTGCTTACCGACATGCACGAGCGCGAAGTGCTTTTGACACCGCAAAGCACCATGCTTAACCAGGTTAACATTACTGATACCAGTGGCCGCTCGTCTGTTGCCGATAAGAATGCAAAACTGCCTTATGATCCGCAATTTCACGGGCAAACGGCCGTGTATCACCGTGATGGAAATGGAAACTACGTCGGGGGGGTGGATTTTCGCTTACATTACTTTACCAAAGATGATCATGATAAACGGAAAGCGGCCCAAAAAGAAAAGGACCGGGAAACAGTCGACCAGATTATCAGTGTATTTACCGAAGCTAATCTTAGCCAGTATGTGCCTTTAAAAGGTGATGATATGGTTGATTTTATCCTGTTGTATCTTCCCGATGTAAAGGTGTATCAAAGTAAGGATTTTAATCTTTTATCGTATCTGAACGCCTGTTATAAAACCTGGCAAACGTTAACGCCCGGGGAACGCAAAGCCGGACGACTGTTTAAGAATTAAATGCTTAATCAAAATCAAGGTTAAACTTATTCTTCAAATCAACCAGGGCGGGATTTTTATTGGCCATGTACATAAATTTCTCGGATGCGGTATAGGGTCGTTTTACCACTTCCTTTTCGTCGATACGGGAACTTACTTCAATATCGTAGTTTTTTAAGGTGCTACGCAAAAAGTTATGCAGGTTGGGGCGCTCTTCTCTGAAATGGGATTCCTGCACCTTGTTTTCCACAATAATTTCGTAATTATTGGGCGATAGTAATTTCGGCGGATTAGAAGTAAAAATAGTCAACGCATTCTTCTTTCCCTCGGCTTTCATCTTCGCTGCAAAATCACTCCAGCATTGCGAAAACTGTTCAATAGTATATTGTTCCCGCGCATCGCCTTTCAAATAAGGGTCTTCTTCTTCAACCAAAGCCTCAACCACCTTACCCATATCTTTTAACGAGGGTATTGCGGTTGTTGTACTTGATCTGGGGATAGCAATTTTGGGCATTGTCGCAACCGGCGCTACAACAACAGGTGGGGTCTCAGCAACAGGTATCGCTTTAGCGGCTTGATAAGGCACAGCCGGCTCGCTCATTACAGGTACTTCCTGGGTAGTTTTCGCCTCGTTATCGGGGGTTAGCCCTGCGGAATCAGGTTTTTTTTTTAGTTGCCCTTCTGCTGAGGACATTGCTGTGAGCGGCGTGGTGGCCAAATTAAACACCGAGAGCAGGTTGCACATTTTTAATAATGTCAATTCAACCTGTAGCCGCTGGTTTTTGCTTAGCTTATAACTTAAATCGCACTGGTTGGCAATATTCATGGCCGATAGCAGGAACGAAACCGAAGCTGCTGTAGATTGCTGCAAATATTTTGTTTTGATACCCTCGCTTACTTCCAGCAGTTTGAGTGTTAATTGATCTTTACCTACAAGCAAGTTGCGGAAGTGCTCCGACAAGCCGGATATAAAATGAGCGCCGTCAAAACCGCGCGATAAAATCTCGTCAAACAACAGCAGGGTTTTCGCGTTATCCCCGTTTAATAGCCTGTCGGTTATATTAAAATAGTAATCGTAATCAAGTATATTCAGGTTATCAATTACCGAGCGATACGTGATGTTACCCCCCGAGAAGCTAACAATCTGATCAAACATCGACAAGGCATCACGCAAGCCGCCATCAGCTTTTTGAGCTATAATGTGCAGTCCGTCTGCTTCGTAAGTTATGTTTTCTTTTTGAGCGATGGAGGCCAGGTGCGTTGCCATATCCTCCACGCGGATCCTGTTAAAATCAAATATCTGGCAGCGCGAAAGGATAGTGGGCAGTATTTTATGCTTTTCGGTAGTGGCCAATATAAATATGGCATAATGCGGCGGTTCTTCCAGCGTTTTTAAAAACGCGTTAAAAGCTGCCTGCGACAGCATGTGCACCTCATCAATAATATAAATTTTATACCGTACCCCTTGTGGTGGTATACGTACCTGCTCAATCAGGCTGCGGATATCATCAACCGAGTTGTTGGAGGCAGCATCCAGTTCGTGTATATTAAAAGAGTTACCATTTTGGAACGACTGGCAGGAGTGGCAATTGCCGCAAGCCTCGCCGTTTGGCTGTAAATTTTCGCAATTAATGGTTTTTGCAAGGATACGGGCACAGGTAGTTTTGCCCACGCCACGCGGACCGCAGAATAAAAACGCCTGCGCCAGCTGATTATTTTTAATGGCGTTTTTTAGCGTATTGGTGATATGCTGCTGACCTACAACGCTTTCAAACGTTGCCGGGCGGTATTTGCGAGCCGAAACAATAAAATTATCCACAGCCACTAAGGTAATAACATTATGGTAATGTTGAAAGCGGTGTGAGTAATTAGCTTGCATTGCAACTGTCCAGATTGACGAGGTTTCGAAAACTTCTTAAATCTTTAACTCAATAAATTTCTTAAATTTGTATAACCGTCGAAGACATTATGCAATTTGCCGATCTTGACTTAACAAAAACGTACACCTATGCCGATTACCTTAAGTGGACATTCGACGAGCGGTTAGAATTAATTAAGGGCAAGATTTTTAAAATGAGCCCGGCGGCAAGTTCCATTCACCAAATAGTTTTCGGTGCTATATTTAATGTATTATATAACCATTTAGAAGGCAAACAATGGAGAGTGTTCGCCGCACCTTATGACGTGCGATTGACAAGAAAGTCAACTAATGACCGTGATATTTTTACGGTTGTACAGCCTGATATTTGTGTAATATGCGATCCCTCAAAAATTGAAAAACGCGGCTGTTTGGGGGCACCTGATATTGTTGTTGAAATTCTATCGCCCGGAAACAATAAAACGGAACTAAAAAACAAGTACGAAGTATACGAAGAATCGGGCGTGCTTGAATATTGGATTATACCCCCTTTTGAAAAAAGTCTTTATAGGTATGTATTGGTAGATGGCCATTTTCTGTCTTCTCAACCGCTAACTATAGGCGACAATCTTAGCACGGAAATTCTTCCGGGCTTTGTTTTAAACCTAGACAAAGTATTTGCTGGTGTTACAGACGAATAAAATATTGACAGATTACTAACTCTGCGTGGCAATCAAATAATTCACAGTCGCGGCTTCGTCAATAGCCGGTACACCTGCCAAATTCGGCAGTGCAAAATCAGTTATGCCATTGCCGCCGTAAGTAGTGCCAATAACGGCGAACAACGTTTGGTATCCATTAATAGGCAGTATGGCCCCGTTGCAAAGTGCCCAGCCCTGTGGTGCAAAATTACCGGCAAATAATTTGATATCTCCTACCATAATGTTTGTTTTTTTTGATTTGGTGAATGCGGTCTAATTGGTGATAAAGATAGTAAATCGATTTAAAAATCATCGTCATCCGGTAAATGATCGTCATCTTCCGGGTCATAAATGTCGTTTTCTAAATCCATCTCGTGTACATCATCCTGGTCTTCGGCCATGTCTTCAAAATCCTCATCGTCAATATCGGTCCAATCATCGTCGCCGTCCTCACCATCGTCTTCATCAGGGAGTAAAGAGGTAATTTTTTTATTGATGGAAAATGAATCTTCTTTTATGGATTCGTTGGGGGTAAACTGCATGTTTATTAGTTAGGTAAAAATATAAAAAAAATGTCATTTCGAACGCAGTGAGAAAATTTTACAAACTTACTGAACGCCTCGCATTGTTCGTTATGCATGGCGGTAAAGATTTTTCACTGCGTTTATAATGACATTGAGAGGGGATTTACTACCCCAAATACGCCATATCTTCTTCCGTCAGGTCAATATCTGCCGCTTTTAAGTTTTCTTCGAAATGTTTCAGCTGAGATGTCCCCGGAATTGGCAGTATCCATGGCGAACGGTGCAGCAGCCAGGCTATGTTTGCCTGCACTTCGTTAATACCGTACTTTTTGGCTATGGTTGCAATACGTTCGTCTTTTTTGGGCATCGATAACACCAGCGAAAAATAGGGCACCAGCGGTATGCCGTGTTGTTCACAAATATCCAGCACTTCTTCGCCACCATTGCTTTCCATGTGGCCTTGTACGTGGGTGGTGCGCTGTGCATGGCCGTACATATTTTCAACCGTTGCTATTTCGCCCATGCTCATAGCTGTTTCCAGTTCTTCGCGGGTTACGTTGCTAACGCCTACATGTAATATTTTACCTTCTTTTTGTAATTCAAACATCGCATCCATCGATTCTTTAAATGGTGCGCCAACACCGGCAATAGCCTTGAAATGCACCAGCGCCATTTGCTCCAGTTTAAGCGTGCGCAAGTTGTTATCAATGCTGCTTCGCAAATTTTCGGGCCTGTTAAAAGGTATCCAACTTTTATCCGGCTTACGTGCACCGCCAACTTTGGTGCAGATTACCAGGTCATCTCTATAAGGATACAGCGCTTCGGCAATAAGGCGATTGGTTACGTCCTCACCATAATAATCAGCAGTATCAATAAAATTGATACCACTGCCAACAGCACGTTTTAATATTTGCAGCGCTTCGGGCCGGTTTGGCGGTTCGCCATATATACCTTCGCCTGTTAGGCGCATGGTGCCGTAGCCCAAGCGGTTAACGGTTAAGGGGGTGGCGCTTTTAGCTGCGATGGTGATTGTTTGGGGTATATTCATTTCTATGGGCTTTTGGATGTGTAGATTAAGAAGATTTATGCGAAGCTATGAAGTTTCGGAAAGCAGTGTTTAATTGTACCAATAAATTGACGGTTCATCTATCCACAATTTATTAAATTGTTTATCTTTAATCCAACGAACAATTAAACACCAATTTTCGAACATGAAAAATATCGTTTTTAAAATCACTATTATGTGTGCGTTATTCTTCTGCCGGAAAACTGGTTTCTCCCAGAACCGGCCCAATAATGTAGAAATGATGAACATTGAAATTGCGAAGCCAAATAAAAAAGGGCATATTGATATGTATTCGCCGATGAATGAGTTGATAAAAATGTTCGGTAAGCCCTTAAAAACCGAAGAATATTATTTTGAAATGGACGACAAACATGGCTTTGTGGTTAAATACCAGGGAGCCAATTTCTACTACCAGGATAATAGACTGATAGGTTTTGACTTTGATAGCACTGCCAAAGGCTTTTTAATAGGACTTAAAGACCAGCGGGTATTTTCGGGTATCGGCAAATCATTAAACACATTTAATAAGTTAAAATTTGTGAACGGAGGCGCATTCTTTAACGTTCAAAGTTTTGGCGCCGATGCACAACAAATTCTTTCTTTTCAAACCGATCAGAAGCAGTTAGTTACTAAAATATTTTTCACCAGTTACAACCCCTTGCAGGAAAAGGAGTTAACTGTTAATCCATAAGCTCGCGCCAGGGATAGTAGCGGATACCGGCCAATGTGGCTAAGGCCTGTGCAGTATGATCCGCCAATGGGCGGACCGCCCGGGCGCCCAAAACATGCTGTGTGCACTTTAATAAAATAATCTTGAAAAAAACGACTCAAACCCATTCGTTTTAAGGCGTACTTATACAACCGGCTCACGCTTTAGATCGCTATATGGGTAGTGACCGTTTTGCTTGAGCAACTTAAATAATTCGTTGCATCCGTGTAGCCGTGAGTATTCCATCTCACTTCTAAAAATTTCCATGCATAAGAGCAAATGATGTGTCCTGTTACCTATTTTAAATACCGCGTTACCTGGATTGTAATTATCGAAAATTAAACACCTGTTTTCTTCATCTTCTCTTGGCACTTCGCAAGTATCCAGGGTTTAAAACAGCTTCCATCGAGTAATTACCAATTGTTGTGAAGATGCCGCAAATGCGCCTCTCAATTAAATTAAAAGGTGTTTGGTTTTCGCCACTTGTATTATACAACTCTTTTGTAAATGCAACTAATTCGTAAGTCCCTAACCTGTTTGGTTTGGGTCCATTTCCATGAGGGTCTAATAATTCCATAGTAGCAAATCCGGTACCTTGTATATGATTCGGGAAATAATACATGTCCACCGCCCCACCAACAGCAAAAGGTATTATTGCATGCCCCACCATATCATACATTTCACCTAAAATATTTTCAAGCGCTTGTTCTTTCAGTTCGTAATCTTCATTAAACTGTTCATCACTAAATTCATTTTCAACAATCTTTGGTTCATTTTCAGCATTAACCTTTCCCTTTTCTTCCTTACCGAATAACTTGTTTAAAAACCCCATGTGTTTGTCGATTAATAATTGCGATAGCTTTAGCGCCACTAATTTAGTTTTTTTCTTTTAATCGAAAAACGCTGTATAACAGTCGCTAATAGATTGAATTAAGGCTTTGAACTTTAAATTATTCTTCATACATTTGCAGCCCCGTAATAGCGGGATAAACAATTAAAAATCAAAGTATAACAATGCAACAGTACGAAATCGTGATCGTTCTAACCCCGTTGTT
>JABDBM010000075.1:0-23535 GCA_013288685.1 Bacteroidota bacterium
ATGGTGAAGGTTACCTGGCCGTTGCCATCAGTAGATAGATTTTGATGCGGCCCTTAGTCGTGGTTTACAGGCTTCGCCTACACACGAAGTATTGGTTGAGCAAGCCGTTTTAGGCTGGAAAGAATACGAGCTGGAATTGCTGCGCGATAATAACGATAACGTCATCATCATCTGCTCCATCGAAAACTTCGACCCGATGGGCATCCACACAGGTGACTCGATTACTGTTGCCCCGGCAATGACTTTGAGTGACCGCTGTTACCAGGATATGCGTAACCAGGCCATCAAAATGATGCGTGCCATTGGCAATTTTGCAGGGGGCTGTAACGTACAGTTTTCGGTAAATCCTGCTGATGAGGCTATCATCGCAATCGAGATCAACCCGCGTGTATCCCGTTCATCAGCATTAGCGTCAAAAGCTACCGGGTATCCAATCGCAAAAATTGCTGCCAAATTAGCCATCGGTTATAATTTGGATGAGATAGAAAATCAAATCACCAAAACAACATCGGCTTATTTTGAGCCAACGCTGGATTATGTGATTGTAAAGATCCCGCGCTGGAACTTCGATAAATTTAAAGGCGCTAACCGCGAGTTAGGCTTGCAAATGAAATCGGTTGGCGAGGTGATGGGCATAGGCCGCAGCTTTATTGAAGCACTGCAAAAAGCTTGTCAGAGTTTGGAAATTGGCCGCGCCGGCTTAGGAGCCGACGGTCGCCAAAGCCGCAACCTGGAAGAAATTATGCACAGCCTTGAACATCCAAGCTGGGACAGGTTATTCCACATTTACGATGCCTTAAGCTTAGGCGTGCCAATTGAATCGGTACGTAAAGCCACCAAAATAGACCGTTGGTTTTTAAACCAGATAATGGAAGTGGTGAACATGGAGGCCGAACTGCGTCGCTACAGCTTAAACAACATACCAGAAGAATTTTTCTTCGCACTAAAACAAAAAGGATTTTCGGATACACAGATAGCCCATATATTAGGTGTGGTTACCGAAGAGGATGTTTACCAGCGCCGCAAAGCTTTAGGCATACGCCGCGTATACAAAATGGTGGATACCTGCGCTGCCGAGTTCCCGGCAAAAACACCATACTATTATTCCACCTACGAGGGCGAGAATGAATCTATCGTATCCGATAAGAAAAAGATCATCGTATTAGGTTCGGGCCCCAACCGTATCGGCCAGGGTATTGAGTTTGATTATAGCTGTGTTCACGGCTTGCTTGCCGCGAAAGAATCAGGTTTTGAAGCCATCATGATCAATTGTAACCCTGAGACGGTATCAACCGATTTCAATATGGCGGATAAGCTATATTTTGAGCCGGTATATTGGGAACATGTGCGCGAGATTATCGAGATGGAAAAACCATACGGTGTGATTGTTCAGTTAGGTGGCCAAACCGCCTTGAAAATGGCTGAGAAAATGCACCAACATGGCATCAAAATTATCGGCACCTCGTTCGACAACATGGATATTGCCGAGGATCGCGGCCGTTTCTCTGACTTATTGAGAGATTTGGATATTCCATATCCTTTATATGGAGTTGCAGAAAGCGCTGAAGAAGCCATTGAAGTGGCGCATAAAGTAGGTTACCCGGTGTTGGTACGCCCAAGTTATGTATTAGGCGGACAGGGCATGAGCATTGTGATAAACGATGAAGACCTGGAAAAAGCGGTAGTGAGCCTGCTGAAAAACCTGCCAGGAAACCGAGTGTTGATCGATCACTTTCTTGACCGCGCAGCCGAGGCTGAATCAGACTCGATAAGCGATGGTGACGATGTACATATAGTAGGGATGATGGAGCATATTGAGCCCGCAGGTATCCACTCCGGCGATTCGTATGCTGTGCTACCGGCCTTCGACCTATCTGACAGCGCCATTGCCCAAATGGAAGAATATACCGTGAAAATAGCCAAAGCATTAAACGTACTTGGTTTACTGAATATACAGTTCGCGATAAAAAACGATAAGGTTTATGTAATAGAAGCCAACCCGCGTGCCTCACGTACAGTACCATTTATCGCAAAAGCTTATGATGTGCCTTACATTAATATAGCAGCCAAATGTATGCTGGGTGTGGCGAAATTGAAAGATTTCACCATCGAGCGCAAACTATGGGGCTATGCAATAAAAGAACCGGTATTCTCATTTGATAAGTTCCCGGAAGTGAGCAAAGAGCTTGGTCCGGAAATGAAATCGACCGGCGAGTCCATCAGGTTTATTCCTAACTTACAGGACCCATACTTCAGGAATTTGTACAAAGAGAAATCGATGTATTTAAGCAGGTAGGTAATAGAAACATTAAAACAAAAAGACCAAAGCTTTTATGCTTTGGTCTTTTTGTTTTTAGCTTAAACTTTCAAAACCGCATTAAAATACTACTTTCCGCGGGCGCAATGGTTCTTACTTTTATTGTTCAATTATTAATTAACATGAAAAAGTTCCTTTTTTTGCTGCTGTTGATTGCTTTTTTTCGCGCTAATGCGCAAACAAGCTATTATATTACCTCTGCAGATCAAACTAAGCTGTTTGTACGTGAGTTTGGCAAGGGCGAGCCGGTTATCTTCCTGGCGGGCGGCCCCGGCTTTAATGCTTCTTATTTAGAACCGGTCTGGAAAAATCTATCCTCAAAGTATCGCTGTATTGTATTGGATCAGCGCGGTACCGGAAAGTCTGCACTTTCAACAATGGACAGCCACACATTCACGATGGATAATTATGTGAACGACCTGGAGGCTTTACGCGTGCATTTAAAGGTTGACCAATTTACCTTGCTCGGACATTCGTGGGGGGCCGCCTTAGCCATGGTTTACGCCGCCAGATATCCGCTGCACGCCTCCAAATTGGTTTTGCTGTCGGGAGTTGGGCCCAGCAGTAAAGTATTTCGCTTTTTCCAGGATAATATAGCTATGCGGCTTAGGCCGGAGGACCTTAAAGAACTGGCTATTTGCGACAGCCTGCAACAACCTACCATAAAAGCGCTTTTGCCGGGATACTTTTTTGACAGGAAGCGTGCCCTGGAAACCAAGGCACTGCTTAACCTGGACGACTATAACACCAGGGCTCAAAACCTGACCTGGCCGGCCTATATGGCTGACGAAGATAGCCGTGTTGGCGCACTTAAAAACTTTAAAGGCACGGTAAGTATAATACAAGGACGGCAGGACCCTGTGGGCGAATCCACCGCTTTTGAGATTAAAGAATTAATGCCGCAAACAAATATCCACTTTATAGAAAAGTGCGGCCACTTCCCCTGGTTGGAAAATGATGACCAGGCAAGCGATTTTTTTGAAGCGCTTAACGCAGCATTAAATTAAGGGGCATAATACCGGGTAGCTCAAGTGTCATTTCATTATTTAGCGGTAAGCCAAAGGTTGAAGGGCCAACGTTTTCTCTAAATAACACGAAAGATGAAAATGGAAAGACATTAGCTTTCTGCTTTGGTGTTTTAGCTTAAAAATCGCATTAAAATACCATTATTCAGTACAAAAACGCCTGCTATATTTATGGGAACACAAAACAGCGATTAACCAATATCCTATCGGCACCAGATGAAAACCTTCTTCAAATTATTTTTGTTTGCGGCATGCCTGCCCTGCATTACAAACGCACAAACCCACTTAAAAAAGGCAGTTGCCGGCACCACAAACGCCTCCGCATTAAAAGGAAACTCCATAATACACCAAATAGCCAAAAGAGGAGCGGGCGATCACGGTATTTTTTATGATACCCTGGCAAATGCTATAAAGCCAACCGATGCCTTTAACGGAACCGGTAAACAATATCAGGATATAAAAGTAACCCTTGATGCAGGTGATGTAGTTGTTGCGGAAGTTAAGGGAGAGCCGGATGTATTAACGATGAATTTGTTAGGCATTGTAAATAATCAGCTGAAGACACTTAAGCCCATTGTTGATACTTCGCAAGACGAGGGTTGCAAAATATATTATAAAGCAAACAGAGCTGGTACGTATATTTTAAGGGTGATTACCAAAAGCAAAGTGCCAATTGACCAATACGAATCGGAAGAGTTTTATGAAAGCGAGTCGGGCTATACCTTAAACTGTATTATTGCTACTGCAGCGGCAGGCCGCCTGCATGATAACCCAACCGTTTGCGAAGTGGTACAGTTTCTGTTGCGCCAGCGTTTAACTGCGTATTTGCCAATAACAGGAGCGGTTATAGATACTTCGGTTGAGAAAAATGGGGACATATTGATTAATCACCAGTCGTTGTTTACCATTGATAAAAAATCAGAGGCCATTGTTTCGACTGATCCAAAATCAGCATACTTTTCATTCGACCAAACACTGGAGTACAAAAACCAGCAAGCTGCCGAAAAAGCATGGCATTTTCTGATTGACCATTTTAAAAACTGTTTAGGCGCGGATTGGCGGGGAGCGGCCCTTACCAGCAACCCCAATTGGTACGTTTTTAGACAGCTTGATCATGAAGACATCAATATCATTATATACCCGGAGCGCAATTTGGTGGAGATTTTGATGTAGCTAAAATGCCTGTTTTGAAATGTCGATAATAAAACGTTAAATTCGTTTTATGATGACAAACGACCGCCGCATATTTCTGAAACAGGCCGCCACACTGGCCGGCGCATTTTCGGTAAACAGTCTTTTTAACCAGGCCCATGCCGCCGACTTTCAAAAGGCTTCGCAAAAAGTTAAACACTTAACTAACGAACAGGTAGCGCAGGATGAAGAATACTGGGCCGAGATACAGCGGTCGTTTACGGTAAACTCCAATATCATCAACCTCAATAATGGCGGAGTATCTCCATCGCCGTTGGTGGTGCAGCAGGCAGTTGAACGTTATAACCAGCTGGCCAACGAAGGTCCGTCGTATTTTATGTGGCGCATATTAGACCAGGGCCGCGAGCCGCTGCGTGAAAAGTTGGCAGGTTTGGCAGGTACCTCGCCCGAAGAAATTGCAGTTAACCGCAACGCTACGGAATCACTTAACACCATCATATTAGGGCTTGAACTTAAAAGTGGCGACGAAGTAGTGGGGACCAAACAGGATTATCCGCACATGATACAGGCGTATAAACAACGGGCCATGCGCGAGGGTATTGTGTATAAGCAGATAAGCTTCGAGTTTCCGATTGAGGACGACGAACAGATAGTAAAAGCTTATGAAGAAGCTATTACGCCAAAAACAAAGCTGGTACACATTACCCACATGATAAACTGGGTAGGCCAGATAATGCCGGTGCAAAAAATTGCCGATATGGCCCACGCCAAAGGTGTTGAGGTAATTGTTGACGGCGCACATTCATTCGGTTTGATGGATTATAAAATACCTGATTTGCATTGCGATTATTTTGGCACCAGTTTGCACAAATTTTTGTCGGCCCCTATAGGCAGTGGTATGATGTGGGTTAAAAAAGAGAAAATATCCAAAATATGGCCCCTGCCCAGCAGCGGCGAACCACATAGCACCGACATCCGCAAGTTTGAAGAATTAGGTACCCGCAGTTTCCCCATTGAACAGGGCATAGGCGAGGCGATCAACTTTCACGAAGGCATCGGCAGCAAACGGAAGGAAGACCGCATTCGTTATCTTAAAAACTATTGGGCAAGCCGTGTGCAGCAAATACCAAAAGTAAAACTGCATACATCACTCAATGATAAATATTCCTGTGCCATCTGCGGTGTTAGTATCGACGGAATGACGCCAGGCGAGTTAGATACCGAGCTATTTAACAAATACAAAATACATACCGTAGGCATAGTTTGGGAAAATATCAGTTGTGTTAGGATCACCCCGCATGTGTATACCTCTTTGAACGATTTGGATAAATTGGTGAAAGCTATTGGGGAGATTGCTTCGAAGAATAAGGGGTAGCGGTTAAAGCAAAACTTAGCCTTAAGCTCTAAGTTTCGAAGCAACGGATCGGCTCAACCTTGCCCGGCAATTCATCGCAAAAAGACGGGCAAAGTCTAACGTATTACGGCGGCAATCAAAAGTTGCCAGCCTTTTTCTTGACATAGAACCATACACCGGAACTGGCTTTTAAGTAGCATTTCAAAATATTATTTCGCTGCTATCCGTACAACGCCGTAGGCTCTTTTGTCCTCCAGAAAAGCGATATCCAAAACTTTTAATATGGGTCCATGACCATTATTAAGGTTAACAGTACACTGGCCTAAATTTATACCGCTTTTACCCTTTACAGGGCCGCCCAGTGAAGCATAATAACTTAGCTGGCCGCTTATTTCCCGTAAGGCGATAGCAATATGGACAACTGCACCATTTGTATTTTTAAAATAAAGTAAATCACCTGATATGATCTTGCTCGTGTCAATACGCTTTAGGTCAGTCACGGTATAATTATTCGGCCCACCGAAGTAGGGATCAAGGGAGCGTTTAAGAAATTGAGGATTCTTTTCATTCCCCGAACAAGCTATAGAGCTGTCCATTTTCAAGCCACTTTGGAAAAAAAGCTGGAATATGAAGCCCGAACAATCCACGCCATGAATTTTGTATTTACAATAGTCGGCTTCCCCGGGTGGTGTTACTTTTGCCAGATACTGTTTTGAACCCCATGAGTACCCAATTTTTGTCTGCCGGGGATCTCCGGGAAACACAAAGTTCTTCCGACACATATTGGCAGCTTTGTCGCGAAACGTTGTGAACAAGTCAGCTAGTTTAAGCTCGTTAGGGGTGAGCGTATTAAACAGGCGTGCCTGCTCGGTTAATGCAAATGGACGCCGGCCTTTTTTAAGTTTCCTCAAATATGAAAAAAGATTGAAAGTAATTCGTTTTTTCCCCAATGTCAGCACTTGTTCAGGTTTTAAACTGTCGGGCGCAGCAACGATTTTGGTGCTATCCAAAAAATTGCTTATGTTTTCGTCAGGTAATGGATCGAGCTTGCTATTAATAATCGAATCTTGAAGCCGGGGCTTGTTTGGTTTGTTGCCCTGAGTGCAGCTTTGGGCCAAAACAGCCAAAGAAATTAGGCAAAGAGCGTTAAAAAGAAGCTTTTTTATGGGATGCATTGTATAAAGGTTAAGTTTGGTGGTGTCAATATTACTTTCACTTTTTAAGATCAGTTTCAAATAAACACTATTGTTACTCTGCTTATCTTAAAGTCAAGTGAATATACCAGTAATTTAATGCAAAAAAAAGGTGTTTTTACGGTATTTTACTGCACCAAAAAATATCCCGCCAACGCTCCCGTCCTGACGGGTTCATTGTAACCCTGCTGCCTGGTTAGCCTTTACAGAAGTTAATCTATCACATAGGATGTGCTCAATCGCTACATCGTGAAATTGCGTGTCGCAGACTTGTTATTAGAATAGTTATTGGATGCAATTTACCTTATAACAAACCTGATCAGAATCATCACCAAAACCACTATAAAAATGAGGAGTCCGATTTTGGCCTGGTTTACAAACTTATCTCTATTGGCGTTTTGGGTTTCAAAATTCCGTTTCATGGCTGTTTTTCTAAATTTCAATAAATTATCAATCATAAATAAAACGGACTTTAGCTAAGATTGTTTTACTTCTAATTTATTTTATAGCCTACAACGAAATTAAAAATTATAGCCGAGTCCGAATCTTAACCCGTCTTCCAGTAAATTACTGTGGGCATCTTTCGAAAAATGGAATACAGCAAGTTCATGCGCATAGGCATTTACAAATACGTTTACTTTGCCGATACCATATTTAGCACCAAGACCGATCTCCAGACCAATGCCCGATTGTTTGTCGAGCACAGAACTATTGGTGTAATTAGTTTGAAAATCAGCCGATAGCCCCGAAGCCCCATAAAAATATTTTAAAAAAGTAAACTTAGCATTAAGCGGGACGGAAAGGAATTTAGCCTGGCCATTGCGAATCACCGTAGTTATTCCACTGGGAAAGGATTGAATGGCGTTCATTTGGACGTTATCGTCGCAATACTGCAAACCTGTTTCAACAGAAACAATTTTGGTAAAGACCCTGGTATAAGTTAACCCAAAACCAATGCCGTCTTTTGGCTTATACCCATAATCGCCAATAGCGCCGCGAATGTCAACATCGGAATTGGAAATACCGTAATAAACTGAAATATTATTTTTTGATTGCGAATAAACTGATGCGCTGAAAAGCACAAATAGTAAAAGGAAAAGGTTGAACTTCATAAATAAGGGAGCTAATTTATAGCGTATACGACCGGTTGTCTTTAAACATAACAATCCGTTGAATTTTCGTCCTGATTGGAGCCTTTACATGTGGCTAATTTTTTACCACAAAGAACACAAGGAAAAAGCACAAAGAACACGAAGATTAGTTTTCGGTCCTATACTTTTTGAAAAAAGATGTGAATTAACACATCCTAAAACCAAACAATTCCCCTTGATTTTCGGAACGAAAAAACTATTGAAAAACTAAAGGTTCGCCATCGTGGAGGGCCCATACCATATAGGGATAGGTATCGGCGTGGTAAATTTCGCCGGTTGAGGAGATGCCGATAACGCCGGCAAAACCATTAATCGGTTTTAATTCGTTAAATGTTTTTTCGGTAGCGAGGGACAGAGACATGCCATCGGTTACGCGGGTTACAATGGTTGAGGCCAGGGCACCACTTACAATGTCTTCGCCAACGCCGGTGCACGATATAGCCGCGCAGCCATTGGCATAATTACCGGCGGTAGTTGCCGAGTCGCTTACGCGGCCGGGTATTTCAAAGCCTTTACCACCGGTTGAAGTAGCAGCAGCCAGGTCGCCAAAAACGTCAAGCGCTACGCAGCCAACAGTACCTATCCGGATAGAATCGCTCAGTTTTTTATCGTATTCCTTCCGGCGCTGAGGCGTTTCGGGATTGTAATAGCCGAATCCATTTTGGCGGGCAAAATCTTTTGCGCCTTTGCCACTCAGCACACGGTCGTCGTAGGTTAATAGTTTTTCGGCTATACAGATAGGGTTTTTTACTTCTTCCACATTAATAACGCCCGAAAAACGCAGGGATTTTCCATCCATCAGCGCAGCGCTTAATCTTATCTTGCCATCGCTTTGTATTTGCGAGCCGGTACCGGCATTAAATAAATCAGAATTTTCCAGCAGACTTACCGCGTAAACAGCTGTTTCAACAGCAGTGTGGCTTTCCAGGTATTTGTAACCCAATTTTACTATTTCTGTCAGCGCTTCCTGTTTGGCTTTTTTTATTTCCTGGTTTGTTAGCGATTCGCTAAAAAAACCACCGTGGATGATTAGTTTCATAAGAATAGATTTGGAAGAGTAGTGAGACGCAAGACGGCAAGAGTCAAGAATCAGGATAAAAGATGTAGTCATTATAACGAGGAGCGATGAAGCAATCACCACACAATAACGGTCTTTCTTATTCTTGATTCCTGCTTCTTGTCATCTTGCTTCTTTTCACCTACTGTAAATTATCAGGGGCATTAATAAACACGCCCTCTTCAACTTTAACAATCTTTTTGATATTTAGTTGGTTTTGAAGTAAATCGTATTTGTCAAAAATAGACATTACGCTCACCCTCATGTTTTTAATAGACACCGGCGACCCCATTTCCACATCGTAAATATTGGTTTCGGCCATCTTTCTGCCGTTCACCAATATGGTTAGTCCCGAACCGATGGCCTCCATCATGCTGCCTTCGGTTATCAGTAAACCGGCATCTTCGCCGAGCCCTATACCCAGCATACCCGGGTTACTGGCTACTGCGTACAGCAAACGGCCAATACGGCCACGTTGAACAAAATGGGTATCAATAATAACAGAATCAATAAAACCAAGTCCGGCGGTTATTTGAACTTCGCCTTTTATCAGCGCTTTGTTGCTTTGGCCGCGATAGATCATATTGGTTGATGCTGCCGCCGCTCCGGCTGAAGTACCTGCTATCACAAATTTCTCGTTATGATAACGTTTTTTTAGTATCTGCAGAAACTCTGTACCTCCAAAAATGGAACTAAGACGCAGTTGATCGCCACCGGCAAACATAACTACATCTGCCTGGCGTATACGGTCCAAATGCTCTTTTTTAGCGGCATCTTCGCGGGTTTTAATATCCAGCACGCCTACATTTGTAACATTTAGTTTGCTGAATGCATTGATATATTCTATTCCAACCAAATCGGGTATTTGCGATGCCGTGGTAATTACCTCAATATGCGATCCGGTGTGACGTTCCGATTCGGTGATAATCCGCTTTAATATACCTTCCTCAAAAAATTTAAGGTAATTTGGCTTAACTATATATTCCTGGGTACCCAAATTAGTGCCCATGTCAACAGCGCCGCCAATAATTATCAGTTTACCTTTCGGGATGATCATTTTCTTTTCTTTTAATTCGCTACTCCACGTAATACAACACAAATTAAAATAAAAACCAGCATAAACGCTGGTTTTATCTTTATTAATGTAACTATTTTTTAAAAAGCACTATTTATCTTAATCGTTTGCTCTTTTAAATTCCAGCCGCTTATGCTTACCGATGGTATTTCGGGATATTGCGCAGCATCATAATCTATGGTAATTGTTTTGCTGGCGCCCGGTAAAACCGACACATAATTATCACTATAAAACACCGGCAGCAGCCGCGTACCTGTTTGCTGGTTAATCAGCGACAGCCGGTTAAAGAACGCAACTGGAGCACCAGCCGGGTTTATTAAAGTAACTGCTATTTTCCCCTTGGCAACCTGCTTTGCTGATACAGCTAGCTGTGCTGTAGCCATGCTTTGCAGACCGCTATATTCGCCTTTTTCGTCGGGCACCCAGTAAATATTCTGGCTGATGATTTGTTGGTTGGTGTTTAGCAATTCCAAATCCACAAAAGCGCCCTTGTTTTTTGCCAGTTTATCCAGTTCGGGCTTTATGGATAAATATCTTTTAGTGGTAGTGGGCGTTACATCGGCAAAAACCTGGGTTAACAAAGTTTCTTTGCCGGCCATGTCATAAACTTTAATTACCAGCATCATATTGGCGTGTGTGCTAAACGTGTTATTGGCTACCATCACCATGCCATCGCCGGGGTTGTACATAATATGCAGGGGCTCGCTGCCGCTGTGCAAGCCGTATAAACAGGCGTTGGGGTCCAGGTAATAATCGTACATCTGGCCGCGAAGTGCAGTCCATGGGTTTTGTGTTTTCCAGATAATAACACCTGTATACCAATCCCAGGCATGAGCGCTAAAGCCTTCCATCAGGGCACGGTATTGATCGTAGTTTACCAATTGTGCCTTTGCCGCAAAATTAGTAGCGTCTGTGGGCTTGCCATATTTATCAATAAAACCATCATAGCCTATATATTTATGATAATCCCAAACCGAATCGGTTTTGGTTTTGCGGGATGATGGATCATATTCCGGCACTTTTATATCTCCGGCAGGCATAAATCTTTTAAACGATTCAATATCATTAATACCAACCGAACCTACTTCGGAGTTGAACGGGAAAGTCCGCTGATCCCAAAAGGTTGATAAAGGTTGTATCCCGTAAGGTCCATCGCCATTGCCACCCAATACATTGCGCGACATTTTTTCGGAATTTGAATATTCAACAAACCAGCGGGTATTGTCGAGTTGAGGCATAACGGTATCGCGCAAAGCGATAAGGATATCCTCCGGCGGAGTGATCTCGTTACCGCCGCACCAAATAGCCAGCGAGGGGTAGTTGCGCACCATTTTTACCTGGTCCTCAATCGACTTAATGTATAAGGCGTGGTCATCCGGATACTTCCGGCGGGTCCATTGGTCGTCGAGTTTTTGAGGGTCCATCCAGCGGCCGTTGCAATCGCCCGATCCCCACATATCCTGGAAAACCAGCAGTCCGTATTTATCACAGGCCGCATAAAATTCGGGCCGCTCAATTAGCGCACCGCCCCAAACCCGGATGAGGTTAAGGTTCATATCGTGATGAAAACGCACCTCGGCATCATAACGCTTATCCGAAAAGCGCAGCAGTTCGTCGGATACTATCCAGTTGCCTCCTTTTATAAATATCTTTTGCCCGTTAACATTGATCTGCCTGCTTTCGGTACGGTCATTCCATTCGGTAGTAATCTGGCGGATGCCGGTTTCAATATCTTTTTGGTCGGATATTTTACCGCTGGCAACAAACTGCAGGTTTAAATGATAAAGATTTTGCGGACCGTAACCATTGGGCCACCATAGCTTCGGGTTTTTCAAATTGTAATCAGCCAGTTGCACCGTTTGGGTTGAGTTTGCTTTTAGGGTAACAGTTTTAGTCACCGGCTTGCCGTCCAGGTTATACTGTAATACGCCGGTGACCGGTACATTAGCAGCATTTTCCAATTCGGCCGAAACCTGTATAATGGCGGGCTGTTGTGGCCCTTCGGGTTGCCGTACACCGGGAACCAGCGTAATTACATGCGGGTCGTTAATTTTTACAGCGCCTGTTTTTTCAATGGTCGCCTTATCCCAAATGCCGGTATTTCGGTCGCGGACTGGTTGTATCCAGTCCCAGCCTGCGGTGTATTGTATGCCCACATTACGGGCTATGGTACCATCACCACCCTGACCGCCGTTGGGATTGCCCACTACATCAGGCGGATAAACAATTACGGCTATACGGTTATTGCCATCTTTGGATATCCATTTGCTAATGTTATAACACTGCCGCAAAAACATGCCCGAATGCCGTTTGGCATTCAGTTGATGTCCGTTTAAAAACACATCGCAGCTATAATTCACACCGCGCAGGTTAAGGTAAACTTGTTGAACGCCCTGCGGGGCGTTTTCTTTAAAATCTTTTACAAACCAATAAGTATAATAATCGCGGCCGGCTTTATAAATATCTGGTATTTGCTGATTGTTCATCCCGTAAAATGGGTCGGGAATTTGTTTGTTGTTAATTTGAGTGGTTAGCACCGTGCCGGGAACGGTTGCTGTCTGCCATGCGGCGATGTAGAAAGTGTTTTTTGATATTAATGCACCGTCGCTACGCACATCTGTGGCTTTTTCGCATTTCCAGCCGGTGTTTAGTTCATATACCGATTGGGCGTTGACATTATTTACGCTAAGAAAAAGCGTTAATGAAAATGCCAGGTAGCCGGCAAAAGAGGATATTATTGTTTTAGAGGGCAATGCCATGTTGTGCTTTTTTTGGATTGCCGAAATTAAAAATTCTTAGGGGAAAATGGGGCGCAAACAAAGCCATTATTCCACTGAATGCTAACAAACCTAATTCTTTAAAAAATTCTCGGGAGGCTTCAAAGTTGCTGCCCAAGTGGACGAATGGTTCGATGGATAAGAATTTAATGAATTGTTTTTCTGTTTGGGATTATTTTAAATTTACGATTTTGGGAATAGCAATTACTAAAACTCATCGATAAAAAATGAATATCTGGTGGCGGGGTTATATATGTTTTTTTTTAACTTAGTATAATTATTAGGATGATGTTTATCACAGCAATATAAAATGAGGACGTTGGTCTGAGGAAATTAATAAATAACGACATAAACTAAATAATATGAATCCCATTCCAGGTTTAACAATAAATGAATCAGAATATGATTTGGCTGATAGCAGAAAAGGGAAAATCGCTGTTCTTATGTTTTCAGGCGATGGCGACCCGAGAAAAGTGTTGGATTACGCCGTTAAAGAATATGTTGACAATGAGGGTTTTTACGAGTTAATTGATGCACATTTAGATAACCCGTGGATGCGCGTTGTAATGAGCGACATTAATAATATGAAACAGGAAGCGTTTGATGTCAATAAACATAAGTTAACACAGATAAAGTAATATAGGTTGACATCCAATAAAGTAATAGAAGAAAAGTTCGCCTCAATAATAGACGCAGTTTGTTATTGGCTAGGATATCAACTTAAAATTGGCCGGGAGCAGCTTATCCATGAGGCAAGCTTGAGATATCCAATTGCCGATGCGATTACGGCTCAGGGGACATCAATTAATAGAGTTGTTCTGGAAAAGCTGCACCCACTATTTGAAAGCAAAAAAATTGATTTAGTGATTTTTGATAAGTCCGTTAAGGTACCAGAAGCCGAAACTGATGATGCAAAGCTTAAAGAAGTCTTTGAATTTAAACTCTCAAAAAGCGATACAGCTAAGTTTCGAAGTTTAGAGCATCAAAGAGTATTTGACGATGTTGTTAGACTCGCTTATTATAATATGTGGGGTAAAAAGGATTGTTATTTTCTGATGTGCGGCAAATATGAAGATTTTAAGACGTTTTTTGTTGGACAACAAAGCAGTATAACAAAAAGTGCCGGGAAAAACAAGGTTGCCACGCGACAAGCAAGAACGCAAAATATGTTAGACTCATCATTCTCAAATGGATGGGAGCCTGGTGGTTTATATAAAGAATGGTTCGACTTCACAATCGGAAAATCTAAAACAATTAAGTTTGAAATTGATAAAATAAACAACGGCGACAAATGGGGGCTACGGACATTTCAAAATAATTACCAGCCCAGAGACGAAAACGCTCATAAATTTTCAAACACCATAGAAGTTAAAACAACCTGCCTGGCTATTACTTCCCCAGGAGAAATAAACAGAACACATGCCGCCGGTATTTGGAAAATAGAATCAGAAAGTTAGCCGGATGCTTAATGAAACACATCGCCAATAAACTTTATCCCGTTAAATTTTAATTTCCGCACAATCCTTTCCTGTTTTTCGTCATCGCCTCGTTGTATTGGCGTATTGTCATCCGTGAGGTAAGCTATTGTTAATGTTTGCGTTTTAGGATTAAACTCAAATTTGTCAATATCCCCGTTCCGGGCGCCAAAAGTAAGGCACGATGTATTGTTTTCGCCATAGGTAATCACATCGTCGCCGGCGGCGGTAAATGCCGGGTAGTTAAAATTCGCGCTGTCTTTTTTTAATTCAACAACAACAGCGGTCGAAAAAACGCAGGTGGTACAGCCCACGCCCGAACCTATACACAAGTACAAATCCTTGCCTTTGGCCGTTAATTTATAGATGGTATCAAACGAAGCCCCGGCCGAAGAAAATAAATTACCCTGACCTGAACCGCTTTCGGTGTCGCCGCTGATGATTGTTTGCCCCGAAGCAGTTTTATAGTAAACTAAACTCAAATTGCTTTTAAAGCTTCCGCCGGTATTTTCATACCAGCTAAAAATCCGCAATCTTTTGTCGGCCGAGTGTGCCTCGGCTAAGAAATTGTGCCGCAATAAACTATCTATGTTTTGTTTATCGGCTTGCGGATTTTTGAGTATAGCTGTGAGTTTGTTCGAAATTTCAGAATTGACGCCCTCAATATTTCCCATTGCATCGGTGTCGGCACTCATCGGGTTAAGGGTATCAGCCTTGGATAGCAGCATTTTTAAGCTATCCACCTGTAACAGGAATGCTTTTGTGGCTTTATCAATAATGGCTTTTTTTTGTGGGTTTGCAGGTAAAGCAGGTGGTGCGTTCTTGTTTGATTTGCTCGCTTGCGAACATGCAAAGCAAGCTGCTATAATCAGGAAGATTATGGTATGATAATATTTAATGCACTTCATAACGGCTGGTCCGTTAGCCGTTACGAAGATGCAAAAATAGCGTCAAAAACAAAAGGCTTTGATTAGATGACTGCTTACTTCAAAAAGAATTCCAACAAAGCATTTTGCACCTGGGCTGTTTGCTCCTGCACCACCCAATGGCCGCTATCTTTAATTATGGACTCCTGTACGTTATCGGCTACCAACCGGCAGTGCGCGGCTAAAAACGATCCGGCTAAATGATCGGAGCCCATCGCCAGCAGGGGCATTTGCAATTTGGTTTTAGCAAATTCTACGTTGTCTTTTGCATCATGGTCGAATTCGCCAAACCAATGAAAAGCGCCTGTAGTAGCGCCAGGTACAGAGTAAGCCCTGATGAACTCGTTTTTTTCAGCCTGCGTAAAAGCATTTTTTTGAAAGCCGACAACGGGCCAAAAATCAGTAAAGAAAAGGCCAACCTTACCCGAAACAAGCTCGCCCGAATGTGGCTGGGCGAAAAAGCCAAACCACCAGGCCTGAGCCCTAACCTGGCTCCATACCGGCTCGATACCGGGAAGCAAGGCATCCATTAAAGCGATCTTTTTTACATCGTCCGGGAATTGGGCAGCGTAGGCATAGGCCACCATCAAACCGATGTCATGCCCGGCCAGGTTAATGTGGCTGTAGCCCAGCTTTTTAATTAGCTCGTGCATATCAACCGCCATATTCTTTTTATCGTATCCTCCGGCTGGTTTACCCGATTCGCCAACTCCGCGCATATCAGGTGCGATTATGGTAAAATGTTTGGACAGTTCGGGCAGTAAACGGTTCCACATGTACCAATTTTGGCCGAAGCCATGTATCAATAATAGCGGGTCGCCTTTGCCGCCGGTTACATAGTGAATTTTTACGCCATTAACTGTGGCATATCCGTTTTTGAAGCCGGCAGCCGGTAAAGCGGGTTTAATAACCGCGGCTGATGCTAAAGTGGCAAAAAAAACAAACAGGATTGCTAACGAAAGGCTCTTTAAATTTTTAATTGTTTTCATGATTTTATGGTGTTGAGATTATTGTTTAGCTCGTTATTTTATGCGTGATTGAGGGGTAAATTCAATTGTACCAGCCAATTCGCGCTCTTTTCGCAATCGTTATGCCATCGTCGCAATTGGCTCGTAATCAATTAAATGTAAACTGTCGATAGTTTGTGCTTTACGCTATATCGTTAATTGGGATTTTTTATGACGATATAAAGTTGCTTGCCTGCCATACTTTTAAGCCTTTTAAACAACTTTATGTTGTTGCTGATCTGAAAAAGAGCCGCGGCGTTTTATTTCAGTCGACCGTTAACTAAGACAGAAATTTTAAACTAAAGCACCCATCTGTTGTTGATGTATAAAAAGAACAAGATGAAAAATCCATTTATAAGAGAAGACAGCAGCGCCGGTTTAATAGCCGGGCTGGCCATAGGTGCAATTGCCGCCGGTGGCGCAGTGTATTTATATTTTAAAAAACGCAAGGAAATGGCTGAAGCCGCAGCTTACGCAAAAGAACATGCGCTCGACTATTTGAAACAAAAGGCCCCGCACTTTAAAAAACATAAATCGGATGTGCAGGATTTGGAGTCGATTATTGCTAATTGAGCACGTTTTTTTTAAGTGAGACAGTTTGCGCAATTTAGCGCGAAATGCTAAGCCCTATTCGTAGGGCTTTTTATTTGCCGTATTTTTTCCCGTTATTAAATCCAAAACGTTTTTTACATCGTATTACCTTATAAAAATATTTAAATACCCCTCAACTTAATATCTTTATAGCTTAATGTGGTACGATAAATTAATTGAACGCAACCAGGTCCCCGATTTTTTATTGCGGAAGGGCATTCGTAAATTACTAAAACAACGCCTTGCCGATGAGCATAAGGGTGATGTGGAAGCCCAACAGGCACATTTGATGACCCTGATTGAGCTGTTAAAAGCATCGCCCATTGCGGTTAACACGGCAGATGCCAATCAGCAGCATTATGAAGTTCCCACCCAGTTTTATCAGTATTGCCTCGGCAAAAACCTGAAATATTCCAGCGGTTACTGGAAGCCCGGAGTTCGGGATATTGACACATCAGAAGACGACATGCTGGAACTTACCTGCCAGCGGGCCGGATTGACAAACGGTCAGCAAGTTTTGGAGTTGGGTTGTGGTTGGGGTTCACTATCGCTTTACATCGCGGCAAAATTTCCGGGAAGCACGTTCAATGTGGTATCCAATTCGCGCACGCAAAAAATGTTTATCGATTTGAAAGCGATAGAGCGGGGCATCAAAAACTTAACCGTAATAACCGCCGATATGAACACTTTTACCATCGATGAAAAATTCGACAGGGTGGTATCTGTAGAGATGTTTGAGCACATGCGCAATTACCAACTGCTGATGAAAAAGGTGGCTTCGTTTTTAAAGCCTGATGGAAAAGTATTTATCCATATTTTTACCCATAAGGAATATGCTTACCTGTTTGAGGTAAAAGACGACACCGACTGGATGAGCAAATACTTTTTTACGGGCGGCATAATGCCCAGCGACGATTTGCTGTTTTATTTTAACGATGACCTTGTGGTTGAAAAACACTGGCATGTAAACGGCACCCATTATGGCAAAACATCCGAAGCCTGGTTAAAAAACATGGACAATCACAAAGCCGAAATTATGCCCCTTTTCGAGGAAACCTACGGCAAGGATCAGGCTGTGAAATGGTGGGTTTACTGGAGGCTGTTTTACATGGCCTGCGCTGAGTTATGGAGCTATAACAACGGCAACGAATGGATTGTTAGTCATTATTTATTTCACAAAACCAGCGCATGATCCGTTTTTATTTAATCCTGATATTTTTCCTCATTTCTTTTCTTAGTTTTTTAGATGCCCCCGAATATCATTTATGGCTATTGGCAGTGGGCGTAACCGAGTTTCCGTTAATATTTGCAGGCATTACCACATTACTAACCTTAACGGGCTTTTGGGTGCAAAAATATCAGTTTGCAGGCACCATATTAGGTATAGTGACGGTGATTGTATTTTTATCGCCTATTATGAGGGCGTGGTGGGTTGCCAAAGATTTAAAGCAGGATTTGGCTGTTGCATTTGATACCAAACCGGAAGGCGTTGCGCCGTTAAATTTTGGGAAGCTGTTTTCTTCGGCTAAAAACAGGTCTTATCAAACGTTAACCTATGTAAGCTACCCTGATATTTCGCTTACGCTTGATTTTTATCCCGCACAAGCGGCCGGTAAAAGGCCTTGTGTTATTGTAGTGCACGGCGGCTCGTGGGCCAATGGCGATAGCAAACAAGTGCCGGAGCTAAACAGTTACCTGGCTGCAAAAGGCTATAATGTAGCAGCAATCAATTACCGTATGGCCCCTAAATACCAAACCCCAGCCCCGGTAGAAGATATTGCCGCAACTTTGGCCTATATGCGTAAACATGCTGATGAATTACATATCGACACCAATAACTTTGTTTTACTGGGCCGCTCGGCAGGGGCGCAGATAACTTTATTGGCGGCCTATACCCTGCACGATAAAGGGTTAAAAGGCGTAGTAGATTTTTACGGTCCCGCGGATATGGTTTGGGGTTATTCCATCCCATCAAATCCATGGATCATGGATTCGAGAAAGGTGATGGATAATTATATCGGCGGGTCATTTAAACAGGTTCCGCAAAAATATTATGCCTGCTCGCCGCTGGAGTTTGTGAATGATCAGTCGGTGCCAACGCTGATTATACATGGCGATAATGATGTATTAGTATCTCCGGAGCATAGCCGGAGACTGAACGAAAAACTACAGCAATTCGGCATTAAGCATTATTGGCTAAAGCTGCCCTGGGCAACACATGGTTTTGATTTTAATTTGAACGGGCCCGGCGGGCAACTATCTACCTATGCCGTGGAAACATTTTTAAATGCGGTGACAAACACAAGTCCCCAAACACTTTAAGAGCCTCAATCGCACATTACTAAAAAGATAAATGAGCAAATCAGACATTAATACCCCCTTTAGGGGGCAAGGGGGTAAAACAGCCATTATAGGAACCGGAATAGCGGGCATGGGCTGCGCACATTTTTTGCACAGGCACACTGACCTCACCATATACGAACAAAACGATTACATAGGCGGGCATACCAATACCGTAACGGTTGATGAGGACGGCAAACCTGTTTATGTGGATACCGGTTTTATGGTGTTTAACTATAAAACCTACCCCAACCTGTGCCGCTTATTTGAAGAAATAAAAGCTCCGGTAAAAAAAACGGATATGTCGTTCAGTGTGCAGCATCTGCCGAGTGGATTGGAATATAGCGGTTCGAGCATTAATCATTTGTTTGCGCAGCGGCGTAATATTTTTAACCTGCGCTACATTAAAATGTTGAACCAGATTGGTCGCTTTAACAAAGAAAGCGTAAAAATACTGGACGACCCTAAGTACGCTAATTATTCCATTGGGGAATATGTAACGGAATTTGGTTTTGGCGAGGATATGGTATGGAAATACCTGGTACCGATGAGCTCGGCCGTATGGAGTACACCGATGGAGCAGATGCTGGATTTTCCGGCGGTAACGCTCATCCGTTTTTTTTTGAATCATGGTTTTTTAGGATTGGATACCCAGCATCAGTGGTATACGCTGGAAAACGGCAGCCAGTCTTACCGCGAAATACTGATAAAACCTTTTAAAGACAAGGTCAGCGTAAACCGAAAGGCAATAAAAGTAGCTCGCGAGAATGGAAAAGTTACCGTTCACGCATCAGACGGAACGGCCGAAACATTCGATAGGGTAATTATCGCCACCCATGGCGACCAGGCTTTGGCAATACTGGATAGCCCCAATCCTGACGAGCAACGGCTGTTATCCAAATTCAAATATCAATACAATAAAGCCGTTTTACACACCGATACCAGCATAATGCCCAAAAAGAAACTGGCCTGGGCCAGTTGGAACTACCGCATACAGCAGCAAGATGGCAAACTGATGCCCAGTACTATTTACTGGATGAACCGCCTGCAACAGGTGTCGGATAAAATGGATTATTTTGTTTCTATTAATCCGCATGATAACCTTGATCCTAAAAAAATCATTAAAGAGCTGGATTATGAGCATCCGCTGTTTGATGTGCCGGCTATAAACGCCCAGGATGAATTATATAAATTAAACGAAACCGGCCCCGTATATTTTTGCGGCAGCTATTTTAAATATGGCTTTCATGAGGATGCTTTTGCGAGTGCGGTGGGATTGTGTTCTGCTTTGTTAGGGAGGGAGCTGTATCTGTAAGAGGACATTTTTGTTAAGGTAGGAGCGATATTTATCTGCCAACCTTTTTTCGTAGAGACGCGATACTTCGCGTCTCCCACATACAGGTAAAGAACAAAGCACAGAGTTGGTTGAGCGCATGGCTAGAGACGCGAAGTATCGCGTCTCTACATTCGTCGCCGCAAATTTTAAACTTCCTTTCCCCATCCACCCTGCCAATAAACTCGTATATTCACCTATGCCAAACGCTCCCATCAATTCCTGTTTATACAAAGCCAAAGTAATGCACCACCGGATGGCGCCAAAAAACCACCGGTTCCATTACCATGTGTTTATGTTTTACCTGGATTTGGACGAGATTGACAGCCTCGGTAAACGGCTTAAATTTATGAGCCGGAACCGCTTTAACCTTTTCAATTTTCGGGATCGGGACCATTTACAATTGCCTCGCGAAAATCCTGATACTTCGAAAAATATCCGCCAGCATATCGTCGATTACCTGCAATCCAATGGGGTTGATATTGGCAATGGCCGTATTATGGTGCTCACTAATTTATGTACACTTGGCTATCAATTTAACCCGGTTTCATTTTATTTTTGTTATGACGAACGCGGTAAACCAGTTTGCTCTATTGTAGAGGTTTGCAATACTTTCCGTGAGATGAAACCTTATTTTTTAAGTGCAGATACCCAAACCGGCAACCGGTTTAAACTGAATACCGGCAAGTATTTTTATGTATCGCCCTTTATTGATATGGATACCAATTTTGATTTTGACCTGCATATTCCCGGCGAAAAATTACAGGTACGGATTGATGATTATGACAAAGGCGGCAAACGTTTTTTTATCAGCACCCTTGCCGGCGACAGAAAGCCCTTAACCGATTCAACCCTGTTGCTGTATTTTTTGAGCTTTCCGCTCATTACTATTAAGGTCATTACTTTGATACATTGGCAGGCGCTAAAATTATTGCTCAAAAAAATACCCTATCATAAAAAAACCGATGATATGGAACTGCAAAAAGAAGTTTATCGGCCATATACTTAATTTAAACTTTTGTATATTGACAAAACTTTCCACCAATTATTTTACGTACATATTTCAAAAACTAAATCGCAACAGCTTGAACTATGGCCAATACACTTACTATCGCTAAAAAAACCAGTTTTTACCAGGATATCGTTTTAAAATTTCTGTCGAAAATGGATAAGGGGCGCTTATATCTTACTCTGCCCGATGGGGAACAACTAACCATTGGTACCGGCGAAGGGAACATTGCAGCCAGCATTGTAGTAAATAGTGATGAGTTTTATAAACGCATTATTTTGTTTGGTGATATAGGCTTTGGCGAGGCTTATGTAGATGGGTTATGGGATACCGGCAATATTACCCATGTAATAAACTGGGTGTTGTTGAATATCGAGAATGCCCCCGGTGTTTCGGGCAGTAAAATTCAAACAGTATCGCTCAACCTGCTCAAATTATATAACAAGCTGTCGCATTTTAAAAGGGCCAATACGGTTGAAGGATCGCGCAAAAATATTGCGGAGCATTACGATTTGAACAACGATTTTTTCGCCAGTTTTTTGGACCCAACTATGACCTACTCCAGCGCCTATTTTTATCGCGACGGCTTGAGTTTGGAAGAAGCCCAATTAGCCAAGTACGACCGCCTGTGCCGCCAACTCCATTTAAAGCCTGGCGACCATGTACTTGAAATTGGCAGCGGCTGGGGCGGTAATGCCATTTATATGGCCAAAACCTACGGTTGCAGGGTAACGTCGTTAACTATATCCGAAGAGCAGCATAAACTGGCTGTTGAACGTGTGGAGGCCGCCGGCTTATCGGGCAAAGTAAACATCCTGCTAAAGGACTATCGTTTAATGGAAGGGGTTTTTGATAAGATTGTATCGGTTGAAATGCTGGAAGCCGTTGGTTTTAGCTATCTGGACGTTTACTTTAAAAAATGCCACGAGTTATTAAAGAAAAACGGCATACTGGCTATACAGGTAATTACGTCGCCCGATTCGAGGTACGAGAGCCTGCGAAAAGGGGTTGATTGGATACAAAAGCACATTTTCCCTGGCTCGCTGCTACCCTCGGTGGGTGCCATTAACGCGGCCATTAACCGCACCGGCGATATGACGATGGTTGACTTAAAAGATATCGGCCTCGATTATGCCAAAACCCTGAAGCTTTGGTTTGATGCCTTTAACGCCAACCTGCTGACAGTAAAATCGTTAGGGTTTGACGACACCTTCATCCGCAAATGGAACTATTACCTGTGCTATTGCGAAGCCGCCTTCGCCATGCGAAACATTAATGTAATGCATTTGGTATATACCAGGCCGAATAATATCAGTAGATAGCTGGTAGTGGCAGTAGCAGCAATTAGTGGCAGTAACAAAGTTCCCCTATTCTACTAATTGCTATAACTTCCTCTTTACTGCTACTCACCACTGCCACTCACAACTTTCCCCCCTCCCCGAACCCTGCGCTCTTTAAACCAGGTAAAAAAGGTAAAGGCTACCAGGCAGAGCACAAAGCCGCAGATGCCATTAAGGCGCAGGACGAAATCGTGGCCTGTGTTTATGCCGTAAACAGTTAAAAAGGCAAAAAGGGCTGTCCCTAAGGTTTGGCCCAATTTTACAAAAAGATATTTCACTGCAAAAAACATTCCCTCACGGTTCTCGCCGGTTTCGGCAGCGTCTTTTTCAGCAATTTCGGCTAATATGGCATTGGGCAAAATACCAAGGGCAGCCCTTTTTGCCTTTTTAACTGTTTACGGCATAAACACAGG
>JABDBM010000075.1:23557-23719 GCA_013288685.1 Bacteroidota bacterium
CCAATTACCAATGTATAAACCTGTATTTCGTGCGACACCGGGAATTTTCCTAAAAAAAAGATGGCAACAAATATGAGGCTCAGCAATCCAAAAGAAAATAGCACGAGGGGTTTTTTGCCGATACGTTTGGAGAGGTAGTTGATTAACGGATAAAACAACAGC
>JABDBM010000076.1 GCA_013288685.1 Bacteroidota bacterium
TTGCCGTTTAGTTTTGACAATAAGCTGGTTAAGGCAAATTCTTTGTTCTTTTCGTTTTTTGATTGGATTACCAATTCCTTCATCACCGGTGGGATGAGGTTATTAGCAACTACCCAGGCAGAGGCAGGATCGATATTGTAATAATTGTTCAGCTTATTGGCAAATTTGTTTACCATGGCAGCAACCAGCGAGTTATTCTTGATACCCGAAAATTTAAAGTAATCAATCAGGTCGCTTAACTTGCCGTTTTCCATCTGGCCCTTTAAAACTTCGATAATGGTACTCGAGGCCTCATTAATTACCGCCTCGTGGTATTTGGCAGGAATTGCGGGGTTGTCTATAACAGCCGTCCCGGCGTTATTTTTGACAAGCAGAAAAAGTTTTTCGAACATATATTCCGGTTTTTAAAATCAAATTAACAAAATGACACTAAATCGAACAATTCTTTATCAATACTACAAATATAGACAATAAACAATTTCATATTGTAAATAAAATTCGTTTTCTGTTATTAATATGACAATTTACTTAGTGTAAAACAAACAATATGGTAAGGGTGTTTAAATAACACTAACATGTCAAAGTTTTTAGATTTATGTGCCGTCTAAAAATTAACTTGTTACTTTTGTTAAAATCATTTCCAATTATGCTGCCAAACGTTGATTTCACCGCTACCCAGGCTTACAAATATTTAGCCGACCATTACATTGATATTACTTCGAAAAGCCTTAAAGAACTATTTGAGGCTGATAGTGAGCGTTTTACTAAATTTTCGCTTCAATTTGAAGATATCCTGTTTGATTATTCAAAAAATCGCATCGAAGACGAAACCTTAGCACTGCTGATGCAATTAGCCAAAGAGTGTTCGCTAAACAAGGCAATAGAGTCTATGTTTTCGGGCGAAAAGATTAATGCTACCGAAGGGCGCCCGGTATTGCATATTGCCCTGCGTAATCGCAGTAACACGCCAATTTACGTTGATGGTAAAGATGTGATGCCTGATGTAAACCGCGTACTGGCCCAAATGAAGGCTTTTAGTGAGGATATTATATCGGGCAACTGGAAAGGCTACACCGGCAAACCTATTACTGATGTAGTTAATATCGGTATCGGCGGCTCGGACCTTGGCCCCGTAATGGTTACTGAAGCTTTAAAAGCTTATAAAAACCACTTGAGTATGCACTTTGTTTCCAATGTGGACGGAACGCATATTGTTGAAGCTTTAAAAGGATTAAATCCCGAAACTACCCTGTTCCTCATCGCCTCAAAAACTTTTACCACACAAGAAACAATGGGCAATGCCCACAGTGCCCGCGACTGGTTTTTAGCCAGTGGCGCTACGGATAAAGACGTGGCCAAACATTTTGCGGCTCTGTCAACCAATAGCGAAGGGGTTGCGAAGTTCGGCATCGATACCAAAAACATGTTTGAATTTTGGGATTGGGTAGGCGGGCGTTATTCGTTATGGAGCGCCATAGGTCTGTCCATCGCGCTAAGCATAGGTTACGAAAACTTTGCGGAGCTTTTAGCCGGTGCACACGCAGTAGATAATAATTTTAAAACTGCTGAACCCGAGCAAAACATCTCTACTGTAATGGCTTTAATAGGCATTTGGTACAACAACTTCTTCGAGGCTGAAACCAATGTGATATTGCCATACGACCAGTACATGCACCGCTTTGCAGCCTATTTTCAGCAAGGCGACATGGAAAGTAATGGCAAACACGTTGATCGCAACGGCAACCTGGTTGATTACTCTACCGGCCCTATCATTTGGGGCGAGCCAGGCACCAACGGGCAACACGCCTTTTATCAATTGATACACCAGGGCACTAAACTAATCCCTGCCGATTTTATTGCCCCGGCTATTAGTCATAACCCGCTGGGCGAACACCACCAAATGCTATTATCCAACTTCTTTGCACAAACCGAAGCTTTAATGAATGGTAAAACCCGGGAAGTGGTAGTTGATGAATTGAAGAAAGCAGGCAAAACCGCCGAAGAAATTGAAAAGATAGCGCCATTTAAAGAGTTTGAAGGCAACCGGCCAACCAACTCATTCCTGCTTAAAGAGATTACCCCGCGCAGCTTAGGTTCGCTGATCGCGATGTACGAGCACAAAATATTTGTACAAGGCATCATCTGGAACATTTACAGCTTCGACCAATGGGGTGTTGAATTAGGCAAGCAATTAGCCGGTAAGATATTACCGGAGCTGAGGGATGACAAAGAAGTTAGCTCACATGATTCGTCGACTAATGGGTTGATTAATCAGTATAAGGCATGGCGCTAAGCCCCCCGCCCCCTAAAGGGGGAGTGTGAAAATATGATATAATCTAAAAAAAGGCCCGGTTGCCGGGCCTTTTTTTTGCTATACTTCCCACCTTGACAATGAACCGTTAAACTCCACCTTTAGGGGGTCGGGGGGTTAAGGGTAAACACCACCTGGTATAAATGCTGCCACTTTTTACCGGTGATAAAAATCCGTTTCCCGGCCGCATCATAGGCTATGCCATTCAGCACTTCGGCAGGCGGTGTTCTTGGCTCGGGGTATAGGGATGACAGGTCTATCCGTTCTTCAACAGCGCCGGTTTTGGGGTTTATTACAATGATGTAATTGGTTTGATAGATGTTGGCGTATATTTTACCGTCAATATATTCCAGCTCGTTAATATTGTTTACCGGCCCCTTTTCGTCGTACACATCAATAAAACCGGTTTGGCGATAGTTGTCCTTATCCAAAAACCAGATGCGGTTGGTGCTGTCATCAAAATACAATTTCTTGCCATCGAAGCACATACCCCAGCCTTCTGCACCTACATTAAACGGAATGGTATTGAGTAACTTGAAAGTATCCTTGTCATATACATAAGCCACCTTTTCTTTCCATGTAAGCTGAATAATTTTATTGCCGATAACGGAAATGCCCTCGCCAAAAACTTTAGGGTCAACCATTACCTTTTTTAATATTTTACCGGTGGATAGATCAGTTTTTCGCAAACTTGATTGCCCATCAGCAGGCTGACCGGAGGGCGGGGTTAAATAACCGCCCCCGCTTTCGTATAAAGCGCCGTCCTGGTAAACCAAACCTTCGGTATAGCAGCCAGTATCATGCGGAAATGTTTTAATCACCTTATAGGTGTATTCAACAGGCGCTTTGGCAGGCAACAAAACAATATTGGTTGATGTTTCCTGGCTTTGACCGCCGGTATAAACTTTAGCAGTAATTACGCGCGGACCCAAAGCCATCGAATCTGTTTTTAACGAAAAAGTTGTGGAGTCTTTTAACGAACCAACTTTTACGGAATCAACCAAATAAACCACCGAATCGGCTTTGGTTGATGATGGATAATGGGCCTTAACAGCAACCACATCGCCCGATTTATAACTGGCGCCGGCTTCGGGGGTAATGCTAATGCCGCTCTCTTCACTTTTATGGCCGCAGCCAAATGCGAGTGAAGCTATCGCTGCTGCTATTATATTTAATTTATATTTCATCTGTCTATTTCTCTATTTTCTGAAACCAATAGTTTTGATTGTTTTCGTTTATTCAGTTTGCAAAATTATAAACTGACTATTTCTTTTTAGGGCCATCGGCCCGAAACATTTTGTAGCAACGGGTTTCAACCCATTGTAAACGCGTATTACCACTAATTAAGTGCTGTAGGCACGAACCATATTTATGGAAACATTTCCCAACCAGGTATTTCGCCATTATATGGGCCGAACCTACGGTTCTCGACCTGTTTTTTTTCATTTTTCAACGGGTTGAAACCCGTTGAAACAATACCGGCCGAGGCTCCGCCTCCGTTTTACACACAATGACAAATTTCGATCGGAAGATAATGCTTTTAACTTTAGTTTGGGTCAACTGTTAACCTCCCCATCAACAGTTTATTACCCCTTTTTTATAAACCTAACCTGGTATAAGTGCGGCCATTTTTTGCCGGTTACAAAAAGCCGTTTCCCTTTTTCGTCCCAGGCTATGCCGTTTAATACATTTTGGGTATTATCATAATCGTGCGGGCGACCGGCCAACGGCCACAGATCTTTCATATCCACCCTTTGCAATACCGCACCCGTTGCCGGGTCAATTACCAATATCGTATCTTTTGTGTAAATGTTCGAATATAGTTTATGATCAATATATTCCAACTCATTTACGCTGTCAATCCTGGCTTTATTATCATATACATCAATGTAACCGGTGGCATGGTAATCATTTTTATCCAAAAACCATATCCGGTTGGTGCGGTCGTCGGTGTATAGTTTGTGGCCATCGTTGCATAGGCCCCAGCCCTCATCGCCTACACTATCGGCAAACGTTTTTAATAATTTAAAAGTGTTTTTATCGTATACAAAACCTGTTTTTTCGCGGTAAGTACGTTGGATGATCTTATCGCCAATCATGGTAAGCCCCTCGCCAAAATATTTGCTGTCGAGTTTTACCTGTTGTATTACTTTGCCGGTTGCCAAATCCACTTTACGCATAGTTGAATGCCCGGGGTTCCCGGTGCTTTCATACAGGTAGCCGTCGTGATACTCCAGCCCTTCGGTATAAGCTGCCGTGTCATGCGGATAAACCTTATCCACTTTATAGGTATACTCTTCGGGCGCTTTTGCTGCAAATAAAATAATATTGGTTGATGTACGGCTGCTTTTACCACCTGAATACAAAATAGCGATAATCAGTCTCGCCCCCAGTTTACAGGTATCGGTTTTTAGGGTGATCGCTGATGAATCTTTTTTTGAGGCAATGCGTGTTGAATCGAGTTGGTAAATCACAGAATCCATTTTCATACCGGCAGGGTAATGTATTTTTATGGGAATTAAATCGCCGGATTTATAGGTGGAACCCGCTTCGGGGCTTATAGTAATAGTATCGGCCTGCTGACTACTTTTTCGGCAGGCAAGAGCAATCAGAACTAAGAACAGTATGGCTATATTTAATTTAAATTGCATCTACTCATTTCTTGTGGCATACGCCAATAGTTTGGCGGATATTAACGATGTTATTGCAAGGCGAATTTAAGCAGGAGTCACCATTTTAATCTATTGCCGTTGGCTTTAGCCAACGGATAATATTGCAACCATATTTGGCTTTAGCCAAAATAGGCGATATGCTAACAGCCCTGCCCGCTCATTAATCTTTAATCCTTTCCCACCCATACCTTACCATAAACTCATCAACCTCTTCACCAAAAGTTTTTTTTGCATGATGGGTTTCCTGGTTACGAATATAATTACAAACGGCTTCCAATTGCGATTCGCTTACAGAAACGGCAAAATAGTCATCCTGCCACTCGAATTTTTTATTTGTGAAACCGTTTTTGTTAATCCAAAACGATGATTCGCCCTTTATCAGCTGCGTTATTTTTGCAATTGTTTGATCTTTTCCCAAAGAGATTAAACAATGCAAATGATCAACGTCTCCATTAATCTCTTTTAAAAAGATGTCTTTTTCTTTGCAGTTTTGTTTAATATGCTGATAAATATCATTCCGGAATTCTTTTTTAAGCAAGGGCTCCCGGTTTTTCGTTGAAAAAACTATATGTACCCAAATTTTCACAAACGACATAGCGACTATTCAGTTAAATATTACTCCGATAAATATAAAATCCTGTTGGGCTAAGTAACGCATTCAAAATAATCTCCGCAATTTAAAAATCGCTGTTTGTTAAAATAGGTTAGGTTACAAACCTTTGCGATGCATTTCGCCAATTTCGGCTAAAGCCATTCTTATTAGTCTTCAAATCCGTTGGCTAAAGCCAACGGCAATCTTTTACTATTCGCTATTTATAACGGTTACTATTTGGTAATACATTCTGTAAAAAAAAGCGTTATTACCCCTCATTATTTTACTTATTGCCGTTGGCTTTAGCCGACGGATAATATTAGCAGTCAGATTTGGCTTTAGCCCAAATACATGGCGGCATGACGGGCAATTTTCGCTAAAGCCTTTCCTTTATTCTTCGCATCCGTTAACTAAAGCCAACGGCAACCTTTTTTCTGCTCTTGTATCAGGCCGTAGGCCAAAACGCATCCTCAATATGGTTGAGCACAAAATTATCGTTCTTATCAAACAGCACCGAAATAATATCAAACCGCACTTCGCCCTGGTGGTCCATCAGGTAAATGTATTCGTCGGCAGCATCGGCCAGCAGGCGTTGTTTGCGGGTATCCACAAAATCCTCCGGCTCGCCAAAGTAATTGCCTGTTCGGGTTTTTACCTCGGTAAATATAATCATGTTGTTTTTATATGCAATCAGGTCTACCTCTAATTTGCCGTGAGTCCAGTTTTCATCCAGGATTTCGTACCCGGCATTTTCCAGGTGTGCTTTTGCCAGGCTTTCACCCTTGCGGCCTAAATCAATATGCTTGGCCATTATTTGTCCTTTAACATTTTTTATAAGGTATTGAAATTTAACCACGAAGGCCGCAGAGAATTCACAAAGTATGCTGAGCAAAAGCTAAGAGTCGTTTCAATTAGTCAAAACCGTCATTATTACTATTTAAAACTCAGTGTACTTTTTGCTTTCTCTGTTTCTCTGTGTTAAAATTATTGATAGTACAATTATTTTAAAATTACAGAACCTAAAAAGTCCGAAATGGTTTTCTCCACCTTTTTCATGTGCATGTATTTGCTCATTAGTATTTCCTGGTCGGCCTCGCCAGGTGTTTTTTGCAACTCGTTGCGCAGCGTTTCAAGTATTTTTGCCACTTTGTGCTTTTTCAAATGGAAAATACCTCCTAAAATGGTAGCCTTCATGTTCACCTGCTCGTCGTTCACCAAAATCTTGTGCATCTCGTACCAGTTTTCGCTTAGCGTGTATTTGGTAGCCAGCATATCCACCGTTAAGTCAACAATTTCCTTTTCGGGATGATGGATAAAATATTGTTCGTCGGGCAGTAGCCCGTTTTCTACCTCGCGACGGTAAATCTCCACAAACGATTTACATACCGAATTCTCAAACTCCACATCGCTCAGCTCAGCAATCATAAACGGACCGATATAGGTATTGGCCAGCCCGTCCCAATCAATAACCCGGTTGCCATACAATAACAGCAAACGGATAACTTCACGCTCCTGGCTAAAATCCTGCTGTACGGCAGGCATATCCCGCTCATCAAAAAACAACAGGTCCTCGGGCGATGGTGCAGGTAGCGGTGCGTTACGCGATGCCTGCTGCTGTTGCTGTTGCGAATCTTTTTTGGCCTTAGCCGTCCGCATTTTGTTGAGCTCGGATAAGAGGGCCCGCTCATCAATCTGCAATAAATAGCTACATTCTTTTATAAATACTGAGGCCTTAATGGAGTCGGGTATTTTGGCAACGCTTTCCACAATCTCGCGGATAACCTCTGCCTTTTTTATCGGGTCCTTCCCGGCTTCCTTTAGCAGGATGTCGGTTTTGTACAGGATAAAATCTTTTTTATTTTCTTCGATGTGCTTTTTGAAGCCCGCCGTGCCCATCTTTCGCACATACGAATCCGGGTCGTGCCCATCCGGGAAGAGTACCACCTTTACGTTAAGGCCTGCTTCCAGTATCATATCCAAACCGCGTAGCGAAGCTTTTACACCTGCCGCATCCCCATCGTATAAAATGGTAATGTTTTGGGTAAAACGGCCAATCAGCTTTATCTGCTCCACGGTTAACGAGGTGCCCGATGAGGCCACCACATTTTCAATCCCCGCCTGGAAAACCGAGAGCACATCGGCATAGCCCTCCACCAAAAAGCAATTATCCTCATCACGGATAGCTTTTTTGGCAAAGTACAAACCATATAATACGCTGGATTTATGATAAATTTCCGACTCGGGCGAGTTTACATATTTGGGTACGCTCTTATCGTTTTTAAGCGTACGGCCACCAAAGGCTATTACCCGCCCTGTAAAACTATGGATAGGGAACATTACCCGGCCCCTGTAACGGTCATACAGCGTGCCGTTATCGCGCTTTACCGATAACCCGCTTTCTTCCAAAAACTGTTGCTGATAACCATCCTTTAAGGCCCGGCTGCTAAATGCCTCCCATTGATCGGGCGAGTAGCCCAATTCAAACTTTTGGATAATTTCGTTACTAAAACCACGCTCTTTAAAATAACTGAGGCCGATGTTGTTGCCCTCTTCGGTTTGCAGTAAACTTTCGTGAAAAAATTTGGCAGCAAAACCGGTTACAATCATCAGGCTTTCGCGGCGGTCCTGCTCCTCTTTGTTTTCAATGGTTTCAACCGTTTCCTCAACCTCGATTCCGTATTTTTTGGCCAGCCATTTTAAAGCCTCCGGGTAAGTGAACTTTTCCAGTTCCATCAAAAAAGTGACAGCCGAACCGCCTTTACCCGATGAGAAATCTTTAAATATACCCTTGGCGGGAGATACCGTAAACGACGGGGTCCGCTCATTAGCAAATGGGGAAAGGCCCACGTAGTTGGCGCCCCGTTTTTTTAACTGCACAAACTCGCCAATCACCTCCACAATATCGGTGGCTTCCATTATACGGTCGATGGTGGCTTTGGTAATCATTTACAAATTTTACAAAACAGAGTGCCCGCAAAAATAGTTTTTTTTGCGCTTTTTTTGATCGTCGGCAGGCGGTTTAAATTTGCCATTTCACTGTTGTAACTTAGCAAAAAAATATAACAGTCTGTTACTTAATTAGGTTTGCGTGCGCATAGCTAATAATAATTGTAAACAACCATTGTCATCCTGAGCGCGAGCCAGGGGTCTGCTCCGACCTGTAATCGCCCGTATGCATAGTTCGCAATGTATGCAGCAGAAGATGCTTGGCTCGCGCTCAGGATGACAAAAGATAAATGACCAAAATGAAAGCAACATCTCTTATATTTTTAATTGCCGCTGTATTTTGCATTGCATCCTGCAAAAAAGGCGGTGTAGCGCCATCCGGCATTACCGGCAAATGGGAATTGCGCCGCAGTTACGGCGGGTTTGCTTACCACGATTCGGTTTACCCTGCAGGCAGTGGCAACATGTACCAGTTTAACAGTAATGGCACTTACAGCAGTTTTACCCAAGGGCAGTTAACGGCCCATGGGAAGTTTGTTTTCAAAAAAGATGGCATACAATGGTCGGGTACTACGTTTGATGAGATTTTGTTTGACGGCAATACGGATGGCCAGTTGGTAACGTTAAAGGATACCGTGCTTACGTTTGGGACGACTATAACGGATGGGATTGCGACGGATTATGTGAAGATAAGGTAGGCTGTCAATTCACTTGACATCAGCTAAAAGAATGTCAGCCGATATACCCAGGAACTTGTGGAGCCCTTTGACCATTTTTAAAGTTAATTCTTTTTTGCCGGATAACACTTGCGAAACATAACCCTTTGATCCGATGATATGTTCAAGGTCCTTTTGCTTCAATCCTTTTTCTTCAAGTCTCAATTTAATTACTTCAATCGGATCGGGATCGGGTATGTGATAGTGACGATCTTCGTAGTCTTTTACTAAAAGTAGTAACAAATCCAGTTCATCGCCCGCGGGTGTATTTTCATCAGCGTTAAAAAGCGCTATAGTCCTTTTAAGTGCTATTTTATATTCTTGCTCGGTTTTTAAAACCTTCCACGTGTGGTTCATAAATTCTCCTTATTTAAAAACTGATATCGTTATTTTATATCTCCTCATACTCAACATTCGTTGCATCAATTTTGTCGTATTCCTTATGAGTGCCAAACCAAATGACGTAAGCAAATTTTCTTCTGAAATCCATAGCAACAATTAACCGAAAATCATTCCCTTTTATGTTGAAAATAACACGACTATTTGCTACAATACTGGCGTTACTGTAAACCGCTTTTAACTCATTAAAATTATTAAATACCGCTTTAGAAAAAGCTTTGTGCCATGCCATTATTGCAGTCGCCGCCGTCGGATATCTATTTATATAATTTATGATCGTCGGTTTGGAAATAATGTTCATTCACACAAATATAATAAGTTTACTCACAGAAAACTATTTTAATTTATTTTTCAGGAAGATTTTCTCCCGCTACCTATCCCCTCCTCAGAAACGTAACCGCAATCCCTGCCAAAACAATAACGCTTCCAATCAGCTCATTAATTTCCAGCGTTTCGTTCAAAAACAAGGTGGCCCAAAAACCCGCAATAACCGTTTGCGATAACAAGGCAACCGACACCTTGGTGGAATCCAAATAGCCCAGCGAATAATTAATAGTTATCCAGCCTGTCAACTGGCATATCAACCCTACACCCACAAAATACAGCCAATCGTGCGGCGGAAAATTGGTGATGTTATTATGCATTACCAGGTTTACAATTAATAACACTGCACTGCCCGCCAGCATATTATAAAACATAAAGGTAAGCGTGCTCACGTTTTTTAAAATCCCCTTGGTGATGATGATGTAAACAGCATACAAAAAACTGGCTAACAGCGCCAGCAAAATGCCCACATTAAACTGTAGCGCCAGGATATGCTGATAGCCCACCAAAACCACCATACCTAAAATAGCGATGACGGTGCCCATCCAAAATAACATCCCGGCCCGTTTCCTGAAAAGCAAAAAGCTTAACAAACCCACCCAAAGCGGCGCCAGGTTAGCCAGCAGCGTGGAAACGGTTGCGGATATTTTAAAAAGCGAAATATTCCATACCGCAATATCCGATGCGAAAACTGCGCCGCCAATTAACGCTGTAATTAAATCCCTCCGGCTTATTTTTAGGTGTCCTTTAGCAATGCAATACGGGGCCAAACAAAGCCATGCAATAAAAATGCGGTAAAATCCGGAGGTGAGCGGTGATGCACCAGTAAGCCTGACAAAAATTGGCGAAAAGGAAATGCAGATGATGCCAATAACCAGGCTTGCTTTGGGGTTCATAAAAATCAATTGGCTATACCTGCCATTATGTTATATATTTACGTGCAATGTAGCATTTGCGAATTTAAATCGTAACAGAAATAAACAAATTACCCATTATGAAAAAGATTGTGCTTTTGTTTATTGTTGCCTGCTGTATGGCACCGGTATTATCCTGTAAAAAAGACAAAACGGTTGCTGCCAACGGAATTTCGGCAAAAAAAGATGTTGCGGACTGGACAACCATCAATGTAATTACAGGTTTTAAACCTTTAAATACAAAAGACACCCTTTTTATAGCCGCCCAAAATGGTGAAGAAAATATAGTGATCGCCCTGAAACAAAAAGGCGCCGGCACCTATCAATCCACCGAGTTTAAAGCCTGGTATTATACCACCGTTGGGTTCGACGCTGTGGTGAGCAAATATCAAGTCTACAGCGATCCTGGGAATTCAGTAACTATCACCAATTACGATGAATCCGCGCATACCATAAAGGGTACATTCAACATTTTATTTAAAAGCACTTATAAAAATGGGGATTCGTTTCCTGATGAGGTTAAGTTTACGAATGGTAAGATAGATGCGGCGTTATCGGATACTTATATGGATCCTTTTAGATAAGCAATTTTTCAGTTGCGCTTCGATAATTTGAATAAACACGAATAATCACTAATTTTTCGAATTTCACGAATTAGTAAAGGATAAAATAACGCCTGATGTTTCGCTGAAAATAACTAAAAAGGGAAATAGACACGAATGGAAGACGGATTACGCGAATTTCACGAATTTTCCTGTTTAATTCGTGAAATTCGCGTGATTCGCTGGCATTCGTGTTTTTTTAAAATTGATAAACTGGTGTAAGTTATACAGAAGGATAATCTCAATTAGCAAAAAAACATTCGTGTAATTCGAACATTCGTACAATTCGTATTTTTTTAATTTTAATAAACATCGCGCTCACGTTTTCTTTTCGGTACTATCCCCATAATTTATTTATTTTTGCCGCTCAAATTATATTTCAATGGCTCAGCGGATAAAGATAAAAGCATTATTAGAAAGCGAACAAACAGGGATAGTGGTAACAGTAAAAGGATGGGTACGGGCATTCCGTCAAAATCGTTTTATTGCCTTGAATGATGGCTCAACCAATAATACCATCCAAATCGTTGTCGACTTTGAAAATACCGATCCGGCTTTATTAAAACGGATTACCGTTGGCGCTGCAATAGCCGTTACAGGCGAACTGGCGGCATCATTAGGTCAGGGACAAAAATTTGAAATTATAGCCAGCGATATCGAGGTTTTAGGTGATAGCGATCCTGAAAAATACCCTATCCAACCAAAAAAACACAGTTTGGAGTTTTTGCGGGAAAACGCCCACTTACGCTTCCGTACCAATACATTTGGCGCCATTTTCCGTGTGCGTAACAGCCTGGCATTTGCTATACACCTGTTTTTTCAGGAACGCGGGTTTGTTTATTTGCATACGCCGATTATCACCGCATCGGATGCTGAAGGAGCAGGCGAAACCTTCCACGTAACTAATTTTGATTTGGCTAACCCGCCAAAAACCGAAAGCGGCGAGGTTGATTTTTCGCAGGACTTTTTTGCAAGGCCAACCAATTTAACCGTCTCCGGCCAGCTGGAAGGCGAGTTAGGTGCAATGGCCTTGAGCGATATTTATACTTTCGGGCCAACCTTCCGTGCCGAAAACTCGAACACGACTCGCCACTTAGCCGAGTTTTGGATGATAGAGCCCGAAATGGCTTTTTACGATTTAAATGATAACATGGATTTGGCAGAGGCCCTGCTCAAATACGTGATAAAATATGCTTTAGATAAAAATGCCGACGACATTGAGTTTTTAACCCAACGCCTGGCCGAAGAAGAAAAGCAAAAACCGCAAAACGAACGCTCGGAAATGAGCCTGCTCGAAAAATTACAGTTTTGCCTTACAAATGATTTTGAGCGTTTGACCTATACCGAGGCAATCGATATTTTAAAAGATTCGACACCGAATAAGAAGAAAAAATTCCAGTACCTGATTGAAGGCTGGGGTGCCGATCTGCAATCGGAGCATGAGCGTTACCTGGTTGAAAAACACTTTAAAAAACCGGTGATCCTGACCGATTATCCAAAACAGATCAAAGCATTTTACATGCGCCAGAATGATGTGGATGCCAACGGCCACGAGACAGTACGCGCCATGGACATCCTGTTCCCTGGCATTGGTGAGATTGTAGGCGGCTCGCAACGTGAAGAACGTTTGGAGAAATTAGAACAACGCATGGACGAGATGCACATCCCTAAAGACGAACTTTGGTGGTATTTAGATACCCGCCGCTTCGGAGCCTGTCCGCATGCAGGTTTTGGATTAGGATTTGAGCGTTTGGTACTGTTTGTTACCGGCATGGGTAATATCAGGGATGTGATACCTTTCCCGAGGTTTCCCAAGAACGCGGAATTTTAATTTTTTGGGGGATTACAGTGATTTTATTCTTGGGATTACAGTGATTTTTGTTTTTGGGGATTACGGTGATTTAGGGAAGTGATTACTGTGATTTGTTTATAAAGGATTGATGATTTAAAATTGATTGCCGATGGCTGGTTTTGTAAATGATCCGCTTACTGAGAAGATCATCGCGTGTTGTTATGAGGTTCATCGTCAGCTCGGCCCCGGGTTTGTCGAGCGGATTTATTCTAATGCATTGCAACATCAGCTAAAGCTTCAAAACTTTAGCTTCGTAGCTGAAAAAGAATTTAGTGTGTTATATAAAGACCAATTTGTTGGCAATTTCAGGTGCGACATTTTTATTGAAAACGCGGTAATCATCGAACTAAAAGCAGTAACGGGAATCTTGCCAAAGCTATTTGAACTACAATTGCTGTCCTACCTAAAAGCAAGTAAAGTAAAAACCGGGCTTCTTATAAATTTTGGCAACCCAAGCTGCGATGTAAGGCGACTGACTTTATAAAGTAGAGCATCATTCTCATTTTTGTTTTTTTGGATTACGGCGATTCGAAAAATGATTACAGTGATTTTTTGATCTTTATCTTACAGATCGCTATCCAATTACAGTTACTTTTTTTGATTGATTATATGGATTTCCCATTGATAACTTATATTTTTGGTTGATCATGAGACAATAGACGATATCGCAACTATCTATTAAATCATTTTTCTAAATCACTGTAATCACTTCTTAAAATCACTGTAATCCCAAAAAATAAAAATCTATGAAAAAACTTCTCTTTTCAGTCCTGTTTTTCTGTGCTTTTTTCTACACGTCCAATGCCCAAAGCGATCACCTGCTATGGATGCAGCAACCTTCCATATCACCCGATGGCAATTGGATAGCTTTTGAATACAAAGGCAATATTTTTAAGGTAGCATCAAGCGGCGGTACCGCAGTGCCTTTAACCATTAACAGTTCGTACAACGGTTACCCGGTTTGGAGTCATGATGGCAAATCAATCGCCTTTGCATCCGACAGGTATGGTAATTTTGATGTTTTCATAATGCCATCGTCGGGCGGTGCAGCAACTCGCCTAACTTATAATTCGGCCAAAGATATTCCTTACGATTTTTCGGCCGATAACCAAACGGTTTACTTTGGCACCCAACGGTATGATGTCGCCTCGTCCATTCGCTTCCCCGACGATTATTATTTCAGCAAATTGTATAAAGTCCCCGCAAAGGGAGGCCGCAGCCTGATGGTAAATTCGGCAGGTACGGAGTTTGTGCATTTTAACAAAGCGGGTGATAAATTTATATTTCAGGACAGAAAGGGCTATGAAAACAATTACCGCAAGCACCATACCTCGGCGGTAACCCGCGATATATGGATTTATGATATTAAGAACAATGCCTATACCAAAGTTTCGCCGTTTGCAGGTGAAGACCGCGAACCGGTGTGGGGTGATGGCGGCAAGTTTTATTATTTAAGCGAGCGCAATGGCAACCAGAATTTGTTTGGATCGTCGGAAGCGGATGTTAACGCCATAACTCAACTAACTACTTTCGAGAAAAACCCGGTGCGTAACCTCTCACGGGCTGATAACGGCACTTTCGCGTTTACGCAAGGCGGCGATATTTATATATTGAAGGAAGGGCAACAACCTGTTAAAATATTAATTAACGAGGCGGCCGATTTTAACGGCGACCAGATAAAAAACATCCCCGTTAAGGGCGACGCAACTGAAATGGCCGTATCGCCTGATGGCAAAGAAGTGGCCTTTGTATACCGCGGTGAAATATTTGTTAGCGCGGCGGATGGCTCATTCACCAAAAGGCTTACCAATACTCCTTACCAGGAAAGAATGATCCAGTTTAGTCCGGATGGTCGGAGTATATTGTATTCGGTGGAGAGTACCGGGTCATGGGACATCTACAAAATATCCATCGCCAATAAAAATGAACCTTATTTTTATGCATCTACTACTTTAACAGTTGAGCCGGTTATTGCAACGGCGAAGGATGAATTCCAGGGCGTTTACTCGCCCGATGGTAAAAAGATAGCTTACCTGGAAGAGCGAAATACCATTAAGGTTTATGATATCGCATCAAAAACATCAACTACCTTATTGCCAGATGGGGTAAACTTCTCCTATTCGGATGGTGATCAATACTTTACCTGGTCGCCCGATGGAAAATATCTTTTGGCCCAATCAAGCGAGGGCCGGTTCGGTAACAGCCAAATCATCCTGTTTAAAACTGATGGCAGCGGCAAGCGGGTTAACATTACCGAAAGCGGGTTTAACAATTCCGAGCCGCAATTTGGTATGGGGGGCAAAATGATGTATTGGTTCAGCGACAAAAAGGGGATGAAGAACCTGAGCCGCGGCAGCCAGTCGGATGTGTTTGCCATGTTTTTTGACCAGGCAGCCTGGGATAAATATCAACTAAGCAAGGATGAGCTTACGTTGAAAAACGAACAGGACAAACGCGATTCTATCGAAATAAAAAAGAAGGAAGAAAAAAACAAAAAATCTAAGGATACCACCAAAAAGAAGGAGCCGGATTTTATCCCGAACCTGGAAAATCTGGACAACCGCACCGAGCGCTTAACTATTGGTTCGGCGGATATGGCTGATGCCAAACTATCAAACGATGGCGAAAAGTTGTATTACTTAGCCAAATACGATAAAGGGTACAACCTGTGGGTAACCCAGCCGCGTACCAACGAAACCAAAATGCTGGCCGAATTGAAAACGCCCGATGGTGCATTGATTATGAGCAAGGATGGTAAAACTTTATTTGTTTTAGCCAGCGGTGGTATTATGAAGGTGGGTGTGGATGATGGCAAGGTAACGCCGGTGCAAATAAACGGCACCATGGAGTTAAATGCCGCAGCCGAGCGCACCTATATGTTCGACCACATGTACAAACAAGTCGAAAAGAAACTGTATGACCCGAAAATTCAGGGGATTGACTGGAAGTATTACCACGATTTTTATGCCAGCTTCCTGCCTTATATTGATAACAACTATGATTTTGAGATTCTGATTAGCGAGTTTTTGGGCGAATTGAACAGTTCGCATACCGGCGGTGGCTATGGCCCGCACATGCCGGGCGCCGATGCAACGGCTTCACTGGGATTACTTTATGATAACTCGGCGGCAGGCAACGGACTTAAAGTAGTGGATATTATTGGCGGCGGTCCGTTTGATGTTCAAAGCACCAAAATGAAAAGGGGCTATGTTATTGATCAAATAGACGGTGATTCCATCACCGATAAGGCCGATTGGAGTAAATTACTGAACCAAAAGGCCGGCAAATTTACCCGGATAAGTTTCCATGATCCTAAATCCGGCGAGCAATTCCAGGAAAATGTAAAGCCCATCAGCAAAGGAACCGAAAGCTATGATCTGCTTTACCATAAATGGACCAAACGTATGGAGTTTTTAACCGACAGCTTGTCGAATGGTGAAGTAGGTTATGTGCATGTGCGTGATATGGACGACCCAAGCTTCCGGGTAACTTTCGAAAAAGTGTTGGGCCGCAACATTAACAAAAGCGCCTTGATTGTTGATACCCGTTTTAACGGCGGCGGCTGGTTACACGATGATTTGGTTACTTTTTTAAGCGGCAAAGAATATTTAACGCTGCGCCCGCAGGGCAATAAAACACTGGGTGGCGAATCATTAGATAAATGGACCAAACCCAGCTGTGTACTGATGAGCGAAGGTAATTATTCGGATGCATTTATGTTCCCATTTGCTTATAAAGCGCTGGGCATTGGCAAGCTGATAGGTATGCCGGTTGCAGGTACAGGTACCGCAGTTTGGTGGGAAACCCAAATTGATAACTCCATTTATTTCGGTATCCCAATGGTTTCTACCTGGGGCATTAACGAAACACATCCTACCGAAAACCACCAGTTGGAACCGGATATTAAAGTAACCAACGATTATAACCAGGTATTGGCCGGCGAGGACCAGCAACTGGAAACCGCCGTTAAAGAAATGCTGAAAGAGCTAAAAGCAAGCAGCAACAAGTAGGCACAAACTTACTGATGACACATATTGAACTATCCACTCAAATCAACGCCCCTATCGGGCGTTGTTTTGATTTGGCCCGCAGCATTGATTTACATACCGAATCGATGAAGCAAACCGGCGAACGAGCCATTGCGGGCCGAACCAGCGGATTAATCGAATTGGGCGAAACCGTAACCTGGCGGGCCAAACATTTCGGGATATGGCAAACGCTAAGCTCAAAAATTACACAGTTTGATTACCCAAACTCCTTTACCGACGAAATGATTAAAGGCGCATTTAAAAGCTTCAGGCACGAGCATTTGTTTTTTGCCCTGGGTAACCAAACGCTCATGAAAGATATTTTCATTTTTGAAGCGCCTCTCGGGATTATTGGCGAATGGGTAAGTAAGCTTTTTTTGGCGAGGTATATGCAGATTTTGTTGAAGAAGAGGAATAAGGTAATTAAAGAAGCTGCAGAAAGTCACACTTGAACCTTGTAAAAAAGAGAGTTATTGCCGTTGGCTTCAGCCAACGGACCATCAACTATATCCTCAAAGGCTTTAGCCGAAATTGATAACCTTCCAGGATACCCAACCAGCGAAATAGCACCGCAAAGCATTTAGGCATATCGCCAATTTCGGCTAAAGCCGTATCCGTTGCTCCCATTATCCGTTGGCTGAAGCCAACGGCAATGCCGAAGCTCATGGGTTGCAATTCATTAACCTTATTTGATCTCAGAGATCTCAATGTCACACAACCACATTATTTAAACTTCTTAAAATGATAAGTATACGTTACCAGCAAATACCGCTTCATCACCAGGTTCTGCATATCGGTAATGGTGTTTGCCGCAACACGGTGTGCCTGGCTCACATTTTGGTTCAGCAAATCAAAACAGGTTAGCCCAATTTCGCCTTTGCCATCTTTTTGTATGCGTTTGCTTACCGAAAAATCGAGCAAATTGGCACTGCGTTTAAAACCGGGAGCCACTGCGGGGTCGTAATTATAGGAGTAGTCGGCGCGCCACCTGAAATTTTCGGGTAAGCTTATATCCACCAGTAATCCAGTTCGCTGCGAAACATAGTTATTGCGCGGGTAATTAACAAACTGGTATTGCGTGATGATGTAACTTAGGCGATACGACGGTGTAAACGTAACCAGGTCATTCCAGGTAATATTCACGTTGGGGTTTATCATCATGCTTTGCGTATTCTGATAGCCGTTTTGTCCGTTTACAATGAAAAAATTATGTGCCGCTGATGCTGATATTGCCGTTTGTATATTAAACTGCCATTTCCCTTCTGTTTTGAAATTCCTGTTCAAATTGGCACTAAAATCAACATTAAAACGACCGTTGCGGTTTATTGGGGTGGTAGTTGTTGCGCCCCCGGCACTGATGGTTTCATCATTCACCACCGTATTTTTTTCGATAGTAACGTTTGAATACAGGAAGGTGTTTATCCCTGCCATGTTGAAATGCTGGTACGAAAAATTTAGATGATGCAAATAAGATGGTTTAAGATTAGGGTTACCGGTAAAAGTATAAAGCGGACTGTAAACGATGGTGATGGGTTGCAAATCATTAATAGATGGCTGCACTACCTGTTCGCCATAGCTAACCGTAAAACCTTTTACATGTAACTGAGCCGAAGGCAGCAGGTAAAAAAAGTTCTGATTCAAATCGGCGGTATAGCTGTTAAAATGATTTTCGATTTGCTGGGTTTGGGCGGTTATTCCGGCGCGTATCGAAATATCGCCCGCGAAGTTATAGGTTAGCTGCGGTGTTGCGTTTTCGCCCCAAAGGCTACGCACCAAATCGTTACTTTGGTTTTGTAGAAACAGGGTATATAAACCTGTTTTTAAATCCTCATCATAAGTAAGTCTTTCGCCTTTATTTTGGTCGTGAAGGGCTATTACAACCATATCGAGGGATAGTTTTTTCGTTATGGGATAGTGATAAGCTACATTTAATACACCCGACACATCGTTAGTGGAGTTTTTCGCCAATCGCCGCAAGGTATCAGACTGAAGAGCCGCTACGTACGATACCAGGCCATTGTACGTAATGTCGCGGCTGTCGCCTGTATGAACGCCGATGGAATTCGCCAATGTTAATGACGCTCCTTTTTTATTGAGTTTACGGTAATAGCTAAGATTGTGTTGGTAGCTGAATGCGTTGTTGCTGCCGTTTTCGTTATTAACCGTTGTATTTAATAAAGGAACCCAGGTATTTGAACTAACGCCGGTGCCCTGGCTGTTGTTTGCGCTATAGTCGTATCCTATATCCGGAACAAATTTAATGATGGTAAGTGTATCGGGATGCCATTCGGTTTCAGCATGGAAGTTTTGGCTGTTTGTGGTTTGATGCTGCTGGTTTTGGGTTAATGTGTTAAACACCGTATCACGGATATTTTGTTGGACCCTGCTATCCGAACTATTATCGTTTATCCTGTTGCTAAACCGGTATTCTACATGCAGTTTAAATTTCTTGCTGATATCTTTGGTTAAATCAAAATTACCGTTAGTTGCTTTACTCAGGCCGGTGCTGCCAAACAAGCGGCCGTTCAGGCCGCCTATACCTTCGGCGAATGAATTCGTGTTGTTCAAATTATCGGTGTTTACCCTTGCGCTTATTTGCAAACTGTCCTCGTACTTAACTAAAAACGCCGAGCCTGTATATCGGTCCTGTGTACCGGCACCGGCACTCACAGTGGTCACAAAACCCCTTGCAAATGCTTTTTTAAATTTAAGGTTCAATATTTTTTTCACCTCATAATCGGGCACCAAATGGTCGGGGTCATCGTCGCGGTCATCATAAATTTGCACTTTCGAAATCATGCTGGCATCCAGGTTCCGGGTGGCGATGGTTGGGTCATTGGCGAAAAATGTTTTGCCGTTTACCTTTATTTTTGATACATCCTTTCCATTTACGGTTATTCCGCCGGCTGCGTCAACCTGCACGCCGGGTAGTTTTTTTAGTAAATCCTCTACTAATGCATTTGGCCGCGTTTTAAAAGCTTCAGCATCAAACTCAATGGTGTCTTTTTTTATGACTACAGGTATTCGTTCCCCTTTAACTATCACTTCGGCCAATGTTTTGTTTGTAAGATAAAGCTTGCCCAAATCTATCAGTTGTCCTTTTTTAAAATCGAGGGAAACGTGCAAGCCCTGGTGGCCAACGTGCGTAATCAGTAAGCGCGATTGTTCTTCGCGAAGGTTGCGCAACGTAAAAGCCCCGTTTTTATCAGTAACGGTATAAGATATCAGCGAGGTGTCCTTTACCCTTAAAACAGATACAGTCGCATACTGAATAGGCAATTGTGTTAATGAATCGAGCACTATGCCTTTTACAACCCCATGGTTTTGGGCTTTGGCAGCGATGAAAAAAAAATTGATCAACAATAGGGGTAAAAAACGACGCATATAGAATGATAAGGCAGATGAATTATTTACATCACTTCATGGCCCTTGCAGCCACAGCATTCAACAAACGCCAAATTAGGGATATTATTTTCTCAAACTAACCTTTCCGTTTATCGCAATAAAAAAGTTACATGGTTATCGTTCCCATTCCTTTGCCTGTCATCCTTACAAAACCTTCGGCAGCCTTTACGCCCAGTTCCCGTCCTCTAAAATCTTCCATTGAGGTATGGCCGCAGCCGTAAATCCCGGGAGGGTCCTGACTGGTATGGCAGTATACCGATTTCCGTTTCAGTTCCTGTGTATCGGTTATATCCACAAAATCGGTAGGGTGAAAACCCATGGTTTGTTCGCCCGCGCAAACTTCAAAAAAGTATAATGAAAATTTATTGGCAGATCGTACCCAGGTTTGCATCGTTAACAAACTGGCGCATTGGTGGTCCTTATGCGAATCAATGGGCCAATGGGTAAAAACCAAATCTGGCTTTTCATCAGCTATTAAATTTTGTAAATGCTGCAGTGTCTCGTTGCTTACAATGGCAGCCCCGTCAATTTGCCCGGCAAAAACAGGTTTTGCATTCAGTACTTTGCAGGCGTTTACGGCTTCCTGCTTGCGTATGGCAGCTGCTTCGTCATGGCTTTTCCCTTCAATGCCGGCCTCGCCGGTGGTTAAATAAATAATGGTAACGTCATGCCCCAGGCTAACCAGCTTTGCTAGAGTGCCGCCACAGCCACTTTCCGGATCATCAGGATGACCGCCTACGCAAACAATTTTCTTTTTTGCAGCGGGTGTATCTGCTTTAGCACTCAATAAACCTGGCAGGGTTAAAAGGCCGATACCTGCCGCAGTATTTTTAACAAATTGGCGGCGGCTGTTTAGTGGTGAACTCATGGTGTTTGGTTTATAAAATATAAGTTTCGGTGACAAGTTTTAAAAAATCGGGCTAATAAATAAGCCATTTCAACCAAGTCCGGTGTAGAGACGCGATACTCGCGTCTCCCGCTGCCAGGTAAATGATAGGCAGTTGATATGTATGGTTGAGCGCATGGTGAGAAACGCGAGTATCGCGTCTCTACATAAAAACATCACTCAAATACCACCGTTTTGTTTTGATACACAATCACCCTATCCTCAAAAAACCAGTTTAAGTGCTTTTGCCAGCACGGCCGTTTCAATTTCTTTACCTGCTTTCACCATATCGCCAGCAGTAAAGGTATGGTTTACCGGAATAATTTGTTGTGCAATAATTGGCCCTTCGTCCAACTCGTTTGATACAAAATGGGCAGTTGCCCCAATCAGTTTTACACCCCGTTCAAAAGCTTGCCGGTAAGGGCTGGCCCCGATAAACGCGGGTAAAAAAGAATGGTGAATATTAATAATACGATTTGGAAAACGCGCAACAAGAAGGGGCGATAAAATGCGCATAAATTTTGCCAGCACAATATAGTCGGGGTTATGGCTGTCAACAATAGCAGCTATTTTTTCTTCAAATTCGGGTTTACTGATGTTTTCGTGCGATACGGCAAAAAAAGGCATATCAAAACGGCGGCAAATGTCTTCCAGAACAGTGTGGTTGCCAATTACGCATTGTACCGTTGCGCCAAGGGTGCCAAAATAATTACGAACCAGTATATCGGCCAGGCAATGGTATTCTTTGGTTACCATCACTACAATTTTTTTGTCGGGTATGGGGTTAACGGTAATTTGCGCGTCTGGTGGCAACACCTGGCGCAATTGTTTTTCAGCGGCAGCAGCTCCGTCGCCCGAAGTAACTTCCAGGCGCATAAAAAAGCGGTTACCGGCCTGGTCAACATGCTCGCGCATGGAAACAATATTCAGCAGGTTTTTTGCCAATATGGCCGATATAGATGCCACCAAACCTACACGGTCAACACATTCAATTACAATGATCATAGTTGGGATAAATATAGGGATTGAGTTGTTAAGTTGGTTGGGTTGGATTAAGTTGATTTAACCTAACCAACTCAATCAATCACTCACCTAATCAAATCAACTATAATCATTAAATTTACCGTAACAAAACACCATCAAAATCATCAAATATAAAAAACGGAACCGCTGATAAACAATAAATAAAATGATTATGCGCTACTTTTTATGCTTCTTATTTCCGCCGGCCGCCATACTCACCACCGGTAAACTTGGCGCTTTGATATTTAATATCATTTTAACTATATTTTTCTGGATACCAGGCGTTATCCATGCCATACTGGTTGTAAATAAGTTTTACGAAGACAGGCGCTATGGCCGGCTGATACGGGCTACCCGCCGGAGATACTAAGGGGAAGATGCAAGACAGTAAGATGCAAGAATCAAGACCTGCTTCCTGGCTCTTGGAATCTTGCTTCCTGTCTCTTTCTTCTCTCCTCCGCAATTAAAAAATTACCGCGCATTTGCCTGTTGTGACAAATAATTTGTTACTTTTCGCAATCATTAGAACTGGCCTTCCTCAATCCGTTCAGTAAATGTGCATAAAAAAACGCTCCACCAGTATTCTTTTTGTATCGTTGCTAACATTCAGCTGCTTTATGGCCAATGCGCAACCCGGTCAGGTTTCGCTACTTGCCCGATGGGAGAGGGCCGTTAAACAAAAAGGTTACCAGCAAGATACGGCCAACACCATATTGCTTAATAAACTTTCACTACAATACCTTTATAATAATACCGACAGTGCTTTGTACTTTGCAAAGCAGGCTTTGGAACTGGCAGGCAATCAAAGGTATGAGCTTGGACAGGCCAAAGCGTTGTACAGTTTTGGCAGTGCATATTATGTAGCCGGT